>JBAVQC010000154.1:0-2067 GCA_049693715.1 Acidobacteriaceae bacterium
TGCGGCAATTTCGCACCAGAGGAAAAGAAAAAGTCGCTATCGAGTTCACCTTGGCCAACATCGCCTACAACCTCACCCGTATGTACTCGTTCAAACCCTCCGATGAGCACCAGCACGAGGCGTAAACCGTGCCAGAGTAGTGAATAAAATGGCAACTCATAGCCATGCGCTTGAAATGCGCTTGAAACCCGATTCCAGCCCTCGTACACTCACCCCACTCGCTCCCCTTAGAACGGACGCTCCAAGACCATCCACTCCGTTCTAACGCAGACTCTGAAGCCCCTGCCCTTCAAAACACGGTACGCTTTTCAATCACCATCCAAGGCCTTTTCCTGAGCCCATGAAACCATCTCCCAAGCAATGGTTAGCCTTCGCCGCACTGGGCATTGTCTGGGGCAGCACGTGGATAGCAGTGGACACTCTAGCCGAGTCCGTTCCACCTCTGCGTGGAGCGGCGGTCCGCTTCCTCCTCGCTGCATTACTGTGTCTTCCTGTGATCGTACAAAAGCGGCTCAGCCTGCCCAGAGGCCGCGCCCTTGGCTTTGTGCTCTTGCTGTCCGTCACCATGGTCGTGTTGCCTTCGGTCCTGGTGCGCTGGGCGCAGCAACACGCGTCATCCGTAACCGTTACTGTCTTGTTCTCAGCGATGCCGCTATTGGTAGCGATGTTAATGCCGGACGACGTGCCGCGGGGCGCGCTGTTGGCTACCGTTGTCGGCCTGGGAGGAATCGGCCTGGCCCTGGGCCCTTCGATTTCCATGGATCAGGCCGGAGGAGCCGCGATCATGCTCGTGGCCGTAGCATCCGCCGGCGTTTCCGCGGTTCTTGTGCGCCGGGAACTCAGGGCAGTGAACCCCCTGGTAGTGACCGCGCTGCTATCAGCCACAGCAGCTTTGTTGCTCATGGTTACCAGTATGGCTTTTGAGCGGGGACAAACGGTGCAGTGGACCCACAATGCGATCGCCTCGCTCGTGTTTCTTGGCCTCGTCGCAGGTGCACCGGCTTATGCGGCCTACTTCTGGTTGCTTCAGCACCTTGATGCCTACAAGGTGACAACGGTGCAATGGGTCCAGCCCATGGTGGCGATCATCGAAACCGCTTTCATCCTACGCCTCGGTCTCTCCTTTGCCATGATTGCCGGATCACTGGTTACCTTAACGAGTTTGTTACTGGTAATGCACGCCCGGGCAGAGGATGACAAGAACGTTTCCCTTCTGGGAAATTGACAATCACAAGTGAGCAATATTTGCCGGGGGATGCGATAAACTGCAGGCGATGGGCGCCACTTTATACATTGTCGTTGAGGGCGAGGACCCAGGCTTCGATATCTTCGTAAACGGCAGAGCACTCGCTCGTAACGAGGATGCTTTGGAGAAGATGGCGCAACGCATTGGGATCAAGCCGCTGCTCGAATTCTTTTCTGCCGACGAAAACTCCATGGCCCTTTTGCTGGAAGAAGGTGCGGGCGACCCGGAATGGGCCAAGACTTTGCCCCCGCCGCAGTGGTTCTCACCGGAAGATGGCCTGATTACCGTGTGCACCCTGCTCGACCACCTCAAAGCCTCGCCTACCGCGTTGGGAACAGAAACCCCGGCAGTCCTGCGGGAGATGGAAGAGTTCGAGCGCGTGCTGCGCAAAACCGCCCAACGTCAGATGCGCTGGCAGCTCGCCGTAAGCTGGAAATAAACCCTGCCCCGCGACACTAAGCCGTCGTAAACAATCGAACGGTGTCCCTGCACCAATCTCCTGTGGAAACCCCGCCCGCCCCTTTTGTCATCCCGAGTCTGTGACTTTTTGATTTCGCACTTTGACGACCGAGCTCCCCTTTAACCGTCACCCTGTCCTTTGGCAACCGCCCTCTCCCTCACCACAACCCTCCCCTGTTTGTCATCCCGAAGCGTACTCGGATTTCCTACTTCACCGCGCTGGACACGGCTGCGTGTGCGCCTTTCTTTTAAGGAAAGGCGCATGAAGTTCGCCAACGCCACCAACATCAACAGGAAATCCGGGGTAGCCGAGGGATCTGCAGTTTCACTCCACCAGCAACTAATCTCAGATGGGAGGTGCA
>JBAVQC010000155.1:0-19038 GCA_049693715.1 Acidobacteriaceae bacterium
GGTCGTCCTCCGGGCGGCATTGGCGAGCCGCCGCTCGCGCTCATCGGTCCCAGCGTGGGCAATGCCATCTTCGCCGCTTGCGGAAAACGCCTGCGCAAGCTCCCCTTTCGACCCGACCAGGCAGCATCGTGAAATCAGAGCTGTCCCAGCATCTGTCGCCAAACATTTCCTGGAAATGTTTGGCGCGGTCTCTTTTGCCGCATGCGCGGAAAAATCTGTCGCTCCCCCGTTGCCGGAAACCTCCGGATGCCTCCGAAGCGGTTACTATTGTGCAGATTACACCAAAGCAACCGGATGGTAGACTCTCGCAGACGCTCGGAAAAACGATAGTTGCGGATGTGCTGTGTTAGGCGTCCTCCCCCTTGTTAAATACGGCTAGTAAATCTATCTGTCTTTGTTACAAGGGGCGTCTCGGTGATTTCCTGTCTCTGGTGTGGGCCTTGGTTCGCCTTCCATCGCAGTTACAGAGGGCGACGCAGGAATGCGTTGTATGCAGACCTCGTGGTACTCGCGGTCCTGCTGGCCGGAGCTTGCAACGTGGGGCGAGCGCAGCAGCCGTTTCAGGCGCTGCACAATCACGTGCACCGCGAAGTCACAGAAGGGCAAGCGCCGCTTGTGGGTTCTTTGCCCCCCGATCAGCGGCTGAATCTTTCCATCGTGCTGCCACTGCGCAATCAGGCAAAATTGGCAAGCCTGTTGCAACAGCTCTACGACCCCTCCAGTCCCGGCTTCCGCCAGTTTCTCAGCGTGGATCAGTTCACCGAGCGGTTCGGCCCCGCGGCTCACGATTACGAGGCCGCCGTTGCTTTCGCTCAGGCCAACGGTTTCACTGTCACCGGAACACCGGCGAATCGGCTGATCGTGCCCATCAGCGGCACAGTGGACCAGATCAACAGTGCCTTCCACGTGAGGATGAATGTCTATCGGCATCCCACGGAGGATCGCACCTTTTACTCTACGGATCGTGAGCCGTCGCTCAATTTGAGCGTGCCGGTCGCACATATCGCCGGCCTGAACAACTTCCATCTGCCGCGTCCGATGTTGACCGAGCCGCAGCTGGGGCATGAGATTGCGAATGTGTCCGGATCCGGCCCAGGAGGATCTTATCTCGCCAGCGACATGCGGGCGGCGTATTACGGCGGCACAACGCTCGATGGCAACGGTCAGACGGTGGGTCTTCTGGAGTTGAGCGGGTATGATCTGAGCGACGTGAACAGCACCTTCAGCAATGCGGGGCAGACCTACAATGTCGCCATCAATAACGTATTGCTGGATGGCGCTACGGGACAACCAGGCGACGGCAACGGACCTGCTGAAGTAGTGCTGGATATTGTCCAGGCCATCGGCATGGCTCCAGGCCTCAGCCAGGTCCGCGTGTATATCGGGCAGGGACTCGACGATGCGAACATCCTCAACACCATGGCCTCGGAGAACATCGCGAAACAAATCAGCAGTTCCTGGAGTTGGTACCCCGACGATCCGGCGACGGATGATGTCTTCTTCAAGGAATTTGCGGCACAGGGACAAAGCTTCTTCACCGCCTCCGGGGATTATGGCGCCTGGGATGCCTCGATCAGCCCATTTTTTTATCCGGCGGAAGACCAGTACGTCACGGCCGTCGGCGGCACCCACCTGACCACGAATGGCGCCGGAGGCGCGTGGGTTTCAGAGGCAGCCTGGAATTCGTTTGGAGACGGCAGCGGCGGCGGTATCAGTCCGGACGGCATCGCGATTCCAGGCTGGCAAAATGGCGTGGCCAACTCATCCAACGCCGGTTCGGCCACTCTGCGCAATGTGCCCGATGTCAGCATGGAAGGGGACTTCGATAACTATGTCTGCAACCTGGGCTCGTGTAACGGAGGATGGGCGGGCACCAGCTTTGCGGCTCCGCGCTGGGCCGGGTTCATGGCGTTGGTCAATCAACAGGCTGTCGAGGCAGGCACAGCACCGAAAGGCGGAGTGGGCTTCCTCAATCCGGCTCTCTACACCCTCGCGGAGGGTTCCCCCTACAGCAAAGATCTCCACGACGTTACCTCCGGAAACAATGACACGGAGAACCAGCCGGTATGGTTTAGCGCCGTCAATGGCTACGATCTGGTGACCGGATGGGGAAGCGCCAACGGGGAGAATCTCATTGATGATCTGGCGGGGGCGCAGGTGCCGGGTTTTTGGATCCTGGGCACTCCAGCCACGGTTTTGCTGAACCAGGGAGCTTCCAGTTCCACCACCATCAACGTGACCGATGCCGGTGGGTTTGGCGGAAACGTCACTCTGGCTGTGACGACACCGCTACCCAGTGGTGTGACGGCGTTGTGGGGTACGAATCCGACGTCCGGGGGCAGTGTGCTGACCCTTACGGCGAGCAGTTTCGCGCCCACCTCCACCACCACTCTGACGATCACCGGCACCTCCGGTAACCTGACGGCGACCACCCATATTACGGTGGCAATTCATGCGCCCGGCTTTCTTCTTTCCGCTTCGCCCAGCAGCCTGGGGGTGAACCAGGGCGCTTCCGGAACATCGACGATCACGGTCACGCCTCAATATGGATTCACCGGGAACGTCAGTCTTTCCCTGTCGGGCCTGCCCAGCGGCGTGACCGCTTCTTTCTCGCCCGCTTCCACGGCCGGGATCAGCACTTTGACCCTCACGGCGAGCAACACCGCCACCGCGGGCGCCAGCACGCTCACCATCACCGGCGTCTCCGGCAATCTGAGCGAGACCACCACCTTGCCACTCACCATCCATGGGCCAAGCTTCACGCTTTCCGGCCCGGGCAGTTTGACGATAGGCCAGGGAACGTCAAGCCCCGTGTCTATCTCCGTGAACCCGGAGTTTGGATTTAGCGGAAATGTGAATCTTGCCGTGTCCGGTTTGCCGCAGGGGGTTACTGCAAGCTTCTCCCCCAACCCCACGACGCAAACCAGCACTTTGACCCTGACGGCGAGCAACACCGCCAGCGGGGGCGCCAGCACGCTGACCATCACGGGTACCTCGGGCAGCCTGACTGCGGCCACGACCCTGACGCTCAGCGTATATACACCGACCTTTGTACTTTCCCCCCCGGGGCCGGTGAACATCGGTCAGGGAATGTCAGGCTCGACCTACGTCGTGGCGACCCCGGAGTATGGATTTACCGGCAATATCACCTTTGCGGTCTCCGGCCTGCCGAGCGGCGTGACGGCCCTCTGGAATCCGAACCCAACCACCGGCACCAGCCTGCTGACGTTAACCGCAAGCCGTTCTGCCGCTCCAGGCACGAAGACGCTGACGATCACCGGCACCTCGGGTAATCTTACTGTAACTACCACTGTCGTTCTTAGTATTTATGCGCCGAGCTTTACAATTTCCGGCGCGGGGAACCTGAACATTGGCCAGGGTACTTCCGGAAGCGCCTTTCTCTTTGTGAATCCTCAGTATGGATTCACTGGCAACGTGAATTTCTCTGTGTCCGGCCTGCCCAGCGGTGTGACAGCGTCGTTTTCTCCCAACCCTGCGACGGGATTCAGCACGCTGACTCTGACGGCAGGCAGTTCTGCTCCAGTGGGTACGAAGACGCTGACCATCACCGGCACCTCGGGTAACCTGACCGCAACTACAACCCTGAATCTTTCTGTCTACGCGCCCACATTCACGCTTTCCAGTTTCGGCTTGAATGTCGGCCAGGGTACCTCCGGAACGGCCGCAGTCATTGTGAATTCACAGTATGGATTCGCCGGCCAGGTGAAGCTTGCCCTATCTGGCCTGCCCAGCGGCGTGACCGCGTCTCTTTCTCCGAACCCGGTGACAGCGGGGAGCGACAGTATGCTGACGGTGACGGCCGGCAGCGCGGCCCCCGTAGGCCAATACACAATCACGGTCACCGGCACCTCCGGCACCCAGGCCGCGACCACCACGATCCCGGTGGGAATTTATGCGCCGGGCTTCACCCTCTCCAGCTCGGGGAGCGTGGATGTGGGCGAGGGGAACTCCACCAGCGCGTATGTCTATGTGACTTCCCAGTACGGGTTTGCCGGCAACGTGAATCTTTCTGTGTCTGGCTTGCCCAGCGGCGTGACCGCATCCTTTTCTCAGAACCCCACCAATGCAACCAGCGTGCTGAAGCTGACGGCTAGCAGCACAGCGGCGCCGGGACAATACGCAATGACCATCACCGGCACTTCCGGCACGCAGACGGCGACGACCCCCCTCGCGCTGGGTATTCATGTGCCGAGCTTCATCATCTTCCCGGGCAGTATCAATGTAGCCCAGGGAGCGGCGGGCACCACGAATGTGGCGGTGTCCCCGCAATATGGATTCAGCGGAAGCGTGAACCTGTCGGTGTCCGGCCTGCCCAGCGGCGTGACCGCATCATGGTCTCCGAACCCCGCCACCACCAACAGCACGTTGACCCTCACCACCAGCAACTCCGCTGTTCCCGGACTATACCCCCTGACCGTTACCGGCACCTCCGGAACCCAGACGGTGACGGCCACAACGACTCTGGGAATTAATGCACCGGGCTTCACGCTCTACTCGCCTACCAATAACCTGAGCCTCAACGAGGGCGGTTCTGCTTCCGCCGCCATCAATGTGTCCTCGCAATATGGATTCAGCGGAAGCGTGAATTTTGCCGCGTCCGGGCTGCCCAACGGAGTTACCACATCTTTTTCCCCCAACCCATCCACCGGGAACAGTACGCTGACGCTGATGGCAAGCAACACCGCCAGCCCGGGGAACGCACTCGTCACCATCATCGGCACCTCGGGAAGCCTGACCTCATCGACGGCCATCAATCTGACCGTCCATGCGGCGAACTTCGCAATCGGCGCTGCCCCTGGAGAAATCAACCTGGCGCCCGGCGGTTCCGGCGCATCAACCATCTCTGTGATTCCTCAATATGGCTTTGCTGGCAACGTCAGCTTTGCAGCCGCTGGCCTGCCCAGCGGTATAACCGCGGCCTTCTCTCCAAATCCGAGTGGCAACGGAACCAGCGTGTTGACTCTGACGGCAAGCAGTTCTGCGCCGCTGGGTAAGAGCACGCTGACCATTACCGGCACCTCGGGATCGGAGGCCTCAACAACGTCTTTGGTAGTGACGATCGGGACCGCGGCCTCCACCTCGACAACCCTGCAGGTATCTTCGGCCGGCAACCCGGTCACCTCGGTCGCATCCGGTACGGTAGTGATGCTGACCGCCGCGGTGAAGGGCGTCTCCACAGCCCTGGCCGGGCAGGTGAAGTTCTGCGATGCGGCCGCGACGTACTGCGACCCAATCCATCTGGTCGGCAGCGCTCAGGTGACGAGCTCGGGAACAGCCAGTCTTCAGTTCATTCCTGGACCGGGAAGCCACAGCTACAAAGCTGTGTTCGCCGGCACCCTTGCCGACGAAAAGAGTTCCTCCTCCGCGTCGAGCCTGACCGTCACCGCCTCACAGGTGTCGACAACCGCGATTACACAAAGCGGAGATCCAGGCGACTACACGCTGACCGCCTCCGTCACCGGCGAAGGACCGGTTGCCCCGGGAGGAACGGTATCTTTCCTCGACACAAGCAACGCGAACTCCGTGCTGGGCAGCGTGGCCTTGGGCGACGGCGTGGCCTCTCTCAGCTGGCAGAATCCCCAGTCCCCCGCCGCGGGCGTGCAACCGGGGTCGATCGCGCTCGGCGATTTCAACGGGGATGGCGTCCTCGACATGGCGGTGACTAATGCAGGCGCCAATGCACTGACCATCCTGCTGGGGAAAGGAGATGGCACCTTTACCACCGCTGCCTCGAACCCGCAAACCGGCTCCGATCCATCATTTGTAATCGTAGGAGACTTCAATAGAGATGGCAAAGCCGACCTGGCTGTTGCCAACTCCAGCAGCAACAACGTGACCATCCTTCTCGGCAACGGTGACGGTACATTTACGGCTGCCGCCTCGAGCCCCGAAACCGGACTTCAACCCCAGTCGATGGCCGAAGGAGACTTCAATGGGGACGGCATGCTGGATCTGGCCGTGCTCAACGCCGGCATCAATACGGTCACCGTTCTGCTGGGCAACGGCGACGGCACCTTTACCGCTTCTCCCCTGAGTTCGCAAACGGGAGACCAGCCGAGATCGTTAGTGTCCGGAGACTTCAACGGAGATGGCTTCCTGGATCTGGCTGTCACGAACAACGGAACGAACACGGTGGCGATTCTGCTGGGCAATGGAGACGGATCGTTTGCTGCCGCGCCGAGTCCCGCCACAGGCGCCAATCCTTTTGCAGCCGCCGTTGGAGACTTTAACCTCGACGGCAAGCTTGATCTGGCAGTGGCGAACCAATCGAGCGGTTCCATGACCATCCTGTTGGGCAACGGAGACGGAACGTTTACAGCCGAGGCGGCGAGTCCATCGGCGGGCTCGAGTCCCGTTTCCGTATCGGTCGCGGACTTGAACCGAGACGGCAAACCCGACCTGGTGGTAGCAAACGGAAACAACAACACGGTGACGATTCTGCTGGGGAATGGGGACGGTACGTTCGGTTCGGCAAGCAGCCAACCGGCAGGCTCCTATCCCATTTCCGTAGCGGTTGGGGACCTCAATGGAGATGGCATCCAGGATCTGGCAGTCGCGAACACCTACGGGAACAACGTAAGCGTTCTCACTTTGCAGCTGACCCAGGTTGCGAAAGCGATAGCAACCGGTATTGCACCGGCCGGCACCGGAACACACAATGTTGCAGCAAGCTATCCCGGTGACACCACCTACCGATCCAGCGTTTCCGCGACAACGCCACTGACTGCGGAAATCGTCACGCCCACGCTGACGGTCACTCCATCCTCCTCCAACATCGCCAGCACGCAGGCGCTCACGGTGACGGTAACCGTCAGCGGAGGAAGCGGCAACGCCACACCGGCGGGTTCGGTCACGCTGGCGAGCGGAAGTTACAGCAGGGAACAAAATCTCGTCACAGGCGCCACTACATTCAACCTGGCGGCGGGCGCGCTTCCGGCCGGTGAGAATACCCTCAGCGCGACCTATACGCCGGACGCTTCCGCAGCCGGCCTATATACAACCGCGACCCAATCCGCCGGCGTCACCGTAACGCAGGCGCCAAGCACAATTGCACCAACCATTACTGCGAAGGCTTCCATGGCAACCGTTACCGACCTGCAAAGCATTCAGGTGACGGTGTCGGTGTCGGGTGCAAACGGGCAAGCCACGCCGTCCGGGATGATTTCGCTTTCAAGCGGCGCCTATAGCGCGCAGCAGACCTTGTCCGGTGGGATAGCCACCTTCACCATTGCGCCCGGAAGCTTAAGCAGCGGCGCCAATACACTGACAGCTGTTTATTCAGGGGATGCGAGCTATGGCACGGCGAGCGCGACGACCGCGGTCACCGTCGCTCCGTTTGTGATGTCCGTACCATCTTTGTCCCCGGTTTCTCCCGGTTCGAGTGCTACGGGAAGCGTCACTCTGACGGCCGGCAACACGTATTCGGGAACCCTGAACCTCACTTGTTCTCCCGCGGCTTCTCCGGCGGGCGCACAGGAAGTGCCCACGTGCAGCCTGAACCCGGCGAGCATGAATCTCGCATCCGGCGGAAGCGGAACCGCAGTGCTGACGGTGACCACGACGGCAGCTTCGCCGGTCTCGGCACGACTGAACTTCTGGCCCATGGGCGGGGGTTCAATTTTGGCAGTTCTGATCCTGTTTGGTATACCGTCGCGGCGTCATCGCTGGGCATCGGCACTGATGGTGTTCGTGCTCCTGGCCGGTGGGGCAGTCATAGGATGCGGAGGTGGAGGGAGTGGAGGAGGTGGCAGCCAGAAATCTGTGCAACCCAGTACACCCGCCACAACCGCGGGCACCTATACATTTACCGTGACGGCGACAGACGCAGCGAATCCGAAGCTCACAACGTCAACAAACGTCATCATCACCGTGGAGTAGCCGGCAGAGTTCGCGTACATCTTCGACGATGTGGGTGGAAAGCATCACCGTCACGTCGCTGCCGATTGAGCTCAGTAGGTTCAGGAAGCGATTGCGTTTCGCCGATTTGTACCGCGCTTCTATTCATGGCGTAAAGCAACAATTGGATCGATTTTGGTCGCTCGTCGCGCAGGCAACCAACAAGCCGCCAGGATCACAAGTACCATGATGCAGGGCACGATCGAGAGGACGAGAGGGTCGTTGGCACTCAGCCCAAATAGGAAACTAGCCATGATTTTCCGTAGGAAGATTGCACTGACAACGCCGAGGATCGATCCGGCAACCGCTAGCCGGGCGCCCTGGCGAAGGATAAGGCGTATCACATGCTGGGAATGTGCCCCGATCGCCATACGAATGCCAATCTCTTTGGTGCGCTGCGAAACCGAGAAGGCCATGACTGCGTAGACTCCGACCGCGGCCAAAGACAGCGCCAGGAATGAGAACGCACCTAAGAGCGAGAGGTCGAAGTTACGCAAAGATCCGGAATCAGACAACATTGAATCCATCGTTTTGACGTCATAGACGGGGACGTTCTGATTGACCGCTGCCACCGCCGCGTTGATCGAATGGAGGAGATCGCTTTGAGCCAGATTGGTGCGAACCGCGATTCCCATGTTCGCCTCGACCAGCGACCTCATACTCTCGGGAACCTGGCTGTAGGGGTAGTATGCGGTTGGCTCGATGGCCACGTCTGTGCCCCAGTGACGGACATCGGCTGCAACGCCAACTACGACGCACCACGAACTCCCGGGGACCATGGGCTTGAGCCGTTTGCCAATTGCGTTCTGGCCGGGCCAGTATCTTTGAGCAAGACTCTTGCTTACGATAGCCACTGCAGAGGACCTATCAGTGTCCCCTCCATCGAAGGCGCGTCCTCGAAGCAGCGGGATGCGAAGCGTGCGGAAATAGTCCTCGCCCACAGCTCGAAAACGAGTAACGATCTCTCCCTGTACTGGAGCCGGCGTTTGGCCATCGGTAAGGATTGGCATGGAAGGGTCGGTGCCGCTAAGAGGAAAGTCGCGGGAAACGGCGGCAGCCTCCACTCCGGGGATAGCGCGGATGTGCTCCCCCGTTTGGCGATAGAAGTCCGACAATCCTTGTCCGTTGAGCTGCGACGGTGCCGCGATGCGGAAGGTAAGAACATTTTTGGGAACGAAGCCGAGTTCAACGTTTCTCAGTGACCATAAGCTCCTCAACGCAAGCCCGGTAACAATCAGCAGCATGCACGACAACGCTGTTTCGACGATCACGAGAATCGAGCGTTGGCGGCCAAATCCCCGCCGTGATGAGCTGGCCGCGTCACGCAAACCCTCATTCACATTGACGCGGGCCACCTCAACGGCGGGCGCCAGCCCGAAAAGGATGCCGGCTACCATGGAAACCAGAGCTGAGCACGCGAGGACTACATGGTCGATGCTGGTTTGTTCGATACGAGGGACCTGAGGAGGATGTAAGGCAAGGAGTCCCCGCAGGAGCAAAAAGGCGAGCGCTATTCCCACCGTTCCGCCGGCGCCGGCCAGCAGCACGCTCTCTGTGAGTAATTGGCGAACGATGCGCATGAGTGGAGCTCCGAGTGCGGTACGTACGGCCATTTCGCGTTGACGGGCTGCTCCACGAGCAAGCAACAGGTTGGCGACATTGGCGCAAGCGATGAGGAGCACAAAGCCGACGCAAACCATGAGCATAAGGAGCGCCGGTCGTACTTCGCCTGTAAAGGCATCGCTGAGCGTCTGCAGGAACACACCGTAACCCATATCACCGGCCCGGTCTTCGCGATGCAAACGAGTCGCCACGGCATCGAGTTCGCTGCGCGCTTGTTTGAGGTTTACTCCATTTGGCAGGCGGATGTAGCCACCCAGCCAGTGGATATTCGGCGACGAGCCGACCCCGCTGTCGCGGCGTAATTGCAACAGCGTCCACAGTAACTCCTTGCCATCAAAACCGTTGAACCCAACCGGCATTACGCCGACAACGGTGTAAGGCACCCCATCAATCTGAATCGGCTTCCCCACGATGTGAGGATCGGCGTCCAAGCGGTCCTTCCAGAAAATGTAGCTGAGCATGACGAATTGACCAGCCCCAGTCTGATCTTCCTGCGGAGTAAAAAATCGTCCAAGCAGCGGCTGCACTCCGAGAATAGGAAGTAAGTCATGGGAAACCACACCCCCTGAAATACGCTGCGGTGGCTCTCCCGGGCTACTGATGTTGAACTGCCAATCAACATGAGCACCCATTTGGGCCAGCAACCCACCCTGCTGTTGCCAATCTAAAAAATCCCGCGTAGAGAAGAGATTGCCGTTTCCGTTCGCTTGGCGCTGAGAGACGAGCAATAGTCGTCCTGGATTTGGGAAAGGCCACGAACTCAGCAGCACGGAGCGAATTACGCTGAACATAGCCGTGTTCGCGCCAATTCCCAGGGCGAGCGTGAGCACAGCCGCGACCGTAAAGCGCGGAGACTTCACAATCGATCGCGTTCCGTACCGGATATCCCGCAGCAACTTCTCCATGGAGGTCACCTCATGCTGAGTGGGACGAGGCAGCGGAACCGATAGTTCCCGCTGCGTGCCAGGGTGGGCGGGGTCGTCCTCGGGATCGCCGACCGCTGTCCAGTTCCGGGCGCTCATCTATAATTCCGGACACTCGTTCTCCGGGCAGAGCCCCCTCTTGCGCGCAAAAACGCTGAGGACTCATCAGTTTTGGTCCAGGCTGGGTTGGCACGCAAATTGCCACATACGATGAGCAAGCCTGTATCAGGCACTTATCGAGGAGAACGGCCCCATGAGAATGGACCATGAATCATCCCTGACACCACGATGGATTGTTTTCGGGACCGCTCTGGTCTATTTTGCGCTTGGATCAGTGGTGACCGCTCATTTTATGCATTTAAAAGAGGTGTGGGCAGATAACCACCGCGTTTTCCATCTGGAAACCCATCATGCAGTGCCGGGCAAGACGCCGGCCGTGCAAGAGCGCTTCTGCAGTGCTTCCAGGTTGCAAGCCAGACACGGTCTCGATGTGCTCGGGTACCGGGTCCCTGAAGATGCAAAGTCCACCCAGACAGACCCGGGGTTCGCTACCTTCTTGAAGGGTACGGCTCTTAGGCCGTACTTTAAATAGTCAAGATGAATCGGCTTCAGCCGTTGAGGGGTGCTAAAGCGATCACAAGAGATGCGCTCAGGGGCTAAAGCCGATCGTGGTCAAAAGCTGCGCAAGAGAAGATCTCTTGCGTTCGCCAGCACTTTTTCTCGCATCTCTGGCGCCGGCAGCATGCGAGCAATTGCAGTCGCCCCGATCATCGTTGAAAAGATTTGAAAAAAGGCGCGCTCCTTGTCGGTAGTTCGCCGCCCCGGCATAAAGGGAATCATTCGATCCCTGTATTTCACGAGCTCGGCGAGGATTTGGCCCCTCATCTTTTTGTGGACCCGTGCGAGTTCGGGGGCAAGTGTCGTCAACGGGCAGCCGCGCTCGGCATGGTCGCAATATTCCAGGCTCAGATAGGCTTTCACAATCGCCTTCCACGGCTCTTCAGCGTTCGACTGTTCCGCGGCGTGAACAAGACGGTCGGCGATATCCCTGAAAGACTCGCCCAGCGACTCGATTAGCAGCTCATCCTTGCTCGCGAAATGCTTGTAGAAGCCACCGTGGGTGAGTCCAGCGTCGCGCATCACCGCAGAAACAGCGGCTCCCGTTAAGCCCTCGGCGCGAATGCGCCGGGAGGCGTCCTTCACAATCTTCTGGTGGATTTCGGCTTTATGCTCGGGCTGGTAACGCATGGTCCATTATAGGATGCCGGCAATCATCCAACGGTGCAACCCACCCGCCCGCACTCGACCAGTTCAAAGAAAAGCTGAATCCGTAGGATGATGTACATAATCCTATGCTATGAAAACCTGAATTTATGGGATGAGTTATATCATCCTATTCCGAAAAGGAGTGCAAATGCCGCCACAAATCATCTTCCTGCTCCACCTCATCCTGGGTTATGTCGCGTGCCTGCTTTGCTTCAGTGCCTACGTCTTTCCCAGGCTCAAGATGATGGATCGAGTCGATGCGCAACGCGCCATCGCCACTCTTCACAGCTTCCGCTTCTTCGGGCTTGTCTTTATCCTTCCAGGCATCGTCGGCCCCAATTTGCCGGCCGGCTTCGCCACGTTCGCCGCCTACGCCGACCTGGCAACCGGAGTGCTGGCCATGCTGGCGCTTCTCACGGTTAGGTTACGTCCGCTCTTCTGGTTCTTCGTCATCGCATTCAACCTCGTGGGGGTGTCCGATCTCATTGTGGACTATTACCACGCCATTCAAGTAGGCCTTCCCGCGCTGGCGGGGCAGTTCGGCGCCACGTATGCGATCCCGATCATCTATGTGCCCATGCTGATGATCACGCACGTCGTCGCGCTATATTTCTTGCTGCGTCCGCGGGTCAGCCAAAGCCGCCTCGATCTCCTTACCAGCAACCGATATGAAGTACGCAATGACACTCCCGCGACGATCTATACTGAGAATCCGTAGTATTGGCTCAATCGTCCGGAGGCTTTGTGGACCCGCTCTCAGATGTGTTGTCGTTGCTGAAGCCACGGAGCTATAACTCGGGCGGCTTCGAGGTGGATGGCGACATGGCCATCCAATTTCCGAAACATGAAGGCATCAAGTGTTATGCCGTGGTCTCCGGCCAATGCTGGCTATCGGTGGAAGGGGCTCCCGATGCCGTGCTGCTCACGGCCGGGGACTGTTTCCTTTTGCCGCGTGGGCTGCCCTTCTGCCTTGCGACCGATCTGTCACTCACGCCTGTCGACTACCGGGTGCTTCTATCGGCGCGGAAGAATAGTGACACGGCGTCGCACAAGGAAAGCGGGGGTCGCTATGTTGTCGGAGGCCACTTCATTCTTACCGGCAGTCACGCCGACATTCTGCTGAGGTCACTGCCGCCCATTGTGCATATCCGGAAAGAGTCGGATAAGGCGGCAATGCGTTGGTCGCTCGAACGCATGAAGGAGGAATTGCGCGATCCGCAGCCGGGCGGCTCTTTGATCGCCCAGCAACTCGCCTACGTGATGCTCGTGCAAGCTCTTCGGCTGCACCTGGCGGAAGGAGCGAGAGGAGGCGTCGGCTGGCTCTTCGCCCTGGCAGATAAACAGATGAGCGCAGCGATCACATGCATGCACGACGATCCAGGGCATCCATGGACACTACAGAAACTGGCAGAGCGCGTGGGTATGTCGCGGTCGATTTTCGCTCTAAGGTTCAAAGAGACGGTTGGGGCGACGCCCATGGGGTACCTGACCCGTTGGCGAATGCTGCTGGCCGGCGACAGGCTGAAAAGTTCGGACGATTCCATTTCCGTCATCGCCTTGTCGCTCGGATACGAATCCGAAAGCGCCTTCGGTAAAGCCTTCAGAAGGGTCATGGGGTGCTCGCCGCGGCAATATAGCCGTGGCTGGAATCCGGCTTCTGCTTCGAGGAGCGAAGGGGAAGCCGCAATCGCGCAAAAGCTCGAGCCTATCGCGAGTTGACCGTGTACTTCCCTGCAACAACCCTTCCGCATCCACATCCTGCTTTGAGGGTTACAATGGCCCACCCCAGCAACGCAGTAAAAAGCGGGGTCAAAGAGGAAGTGAATCGATGATTGGAGAACAGATCGGCGAAACAAAAGGTAAGAGAATTGTAAGACGTGTCATTTCGACTGACCCACCCACCGTAGAAGTAACGTTTGAAGATAGCGGCCACTTGTTTGGTTTTGCTACCACCGGCATGGGGACTTACACCTCGATCATCCGCCCGGATGGATCGATTTATGGCGAAGGCCAAGGAATCAACATGACCCAGGAAGGGGAGGGCATTAGCTGGAAGGGAGTGGGCGTGGGAAAATTCGGCCCCAGCGGCGCAGTCAGCTACCGCGGCATGCTGTTTTTCAGCACCAACTCCCAGAAGATCGCGCTTGGCTCCGGTTGCGGCGCGTTCGAATACGAAGTGGACGCCGCCGGCAGCACAGTTTCCAAGGTTTGGGAGTGGAAGTAGGAGATTCTCGAATAAGTCCGCGGCTGGTGGGCAGATATTTTCGCCTGCCGGCCGCACTTGCGAGACACCGCGATTCTCGCAGATGCTGCCCCGCGTTCATGCTCTCCCCAGGGCCAAGCAGGGTAAGCTTTTCAAATGAAGTTCAGAAGCGCAAACCAGGCCGACATTCCTCAGATTTGTGCGCTCGAGAGGCAGCCCGAATTCCGCACCATGGTTGGTTCCTGGGCAGAAGATCAGCATCTGCGCATGCTTGCCGATCCTGATGCTGTCTACATCGTTGCTGAAGAGCCATCAGGAAGGATCGCCGGCTTCGCGATCCTGCGCGGGCTGCTGTCGGAGCATAGACAAGTGGAACTCAAACGCATCGCGGTGCGTACTCCCAACCAGGGCATTGGCAGGCAACTTTTGACCGAGGTTGCCGACCGGGCATTCGGCGAACATTCTGCGCACCGGCTGTTTCTTGACGTGTTCGTAACCAACGACCGCGCCCGGCACGTTTATCAGAATTTCGGTTTTCGCAAAGAGGGCCTCATGCGTGACGTGATCTATCGAGACGGAGCCTACCACTCACTTATCCTGATGTCGTTACTGGAAACAGAGTATCGATGCGCGAGCAAAACACCCGTGCAAGAAGGCGGCACGAATGGATAGGTTCCGGTTCAGGATTCTGACGGCAATAGCGATGTTTTACGGGGCAAGTTTAGCGGGGGCACAATCCGCACCGGATGCCGGGTGGCCGAACTATGGCAATGATGCGGGCGGCACGCGATATTCCGTTGCACGGCAGATCGATCGCAGCAACGTCACTCAGCTGCAAGTGGCCTGGACGTTCCGCACCGGCGCCATGGAACAGCAGACAGAGATGGTGCGGAAGGCAGCATTTGAGGCGACGCCGATCCTGGTGGACAACAAGCTATTCCTTAGCACCCCATACAACCGGGTCATTGCGCTTGATCCGCAAGATGGCCGGAAGTTGTGGGAGTACGAACCACATGTCGATCTTGCCAAAAATTACTCCGAGGTTTCGTCGCGGGGTGTTTCTGCATGGCTCGACCCCAGGGCGAAGCCGGGCCAGCCTTGCCGCTTGCGCATTTTCATGGGAACGCTGGACGGGCGGCTCATCGCGCTCGACGGCGGAACCGGGAAGCCTTGCCTCGATTTTGGGGTCAAGGGCGAAGTAAATCTTGCCCACGACGCAGCAACGGCAATCGAGTGGACGGGCGGTTACCAGGTCACGTCTGCTCCCGCGATCGCCGGCGATCTGGTGATCACCGGCTCTTCCATCGCCGACAACTGGAAAGTGGATACGGGGCGTGGGATCGTACGCGCCTTCGACGCGCGGACTGGGCAGGTACGTTGGAGTTGGGATCCCATCCCATGGGCTGAACACACGGAGCCGCGAACTGGGGCCGGCAACGCCTGGTCAACGCTATCGGTCGACGCTAAGGAGGATTTGGTTTTCATCCCTACCGGCAGTGCGGCGCCGGATTATTATGGCGGCCTCCGCAAAGGGGACGACAAATGGGCCAACTCCGTCGTTGCCTTAAGAGCATCCACAGGCAAGTTCGTCTGGGGTTTCCAGGTGGTTCACCATGACCTTTGGGATTACGACGTTGCCGCACAGCCCACGCTTTTAACGTGGAAAGATGGAACCCCGGCCATCGTGATCAATACAAAAATGGGTCACGTGTTTGTGCTCAACCGGCTCACCGGTGCTCCGTTGCTGCCTGTGGAGGAACGGCCCGTACCGCAATCGGATATAGCTGGCGAGCAGAGCTGGCCGACGCAGCCGTTTTCGACCATCTCGCTGGTACCGGAGAAGATTGCTGCGAGCGATGCGTGGGGGCCCACACCGGAAGATGTGGCGTGGTGCAAAGCAAAGATTGCGGCCTCTCGCTGGGATGGCATGTTTACGCCGCCGAGCCTGCAGGGAACCCTGGTGTTTCCGGGCAACGTAGGCGGCGTGAACTGGGGCAGCGCGGCCTATGATCCGGCGCACCACATCATGGTGGCAAACACCAATCGCCTCATTGCCTGGGTCAAGATGATTCCGCGCGGCGAATTCGACGCGGAAAATCAGAAACCGCAGGACAACCGCATCTACGGAGAATTTGGGGATCAGAAGGGCGCTCCCTTTGGGCTTTACCGCACCTTCCTTCTGTCTCCGAGTAAGACGCCTTGCAACACGCCGCCCTGGGGTACTACCGAGGCGGTGGATCTCTTTACCGGAAAACCGGTGTGGGATACTCCGCTCGGCACCATGATTCCAGGGCAGCAGACCGGGTCGATCAATCTTGGAGGGCCGATGATCACCGCGGGCGGCCTGGTGTTCACCTCGGCGGCGATGGATCTTTACCTGCACGCCTTCGATATCGAAACCGGAAAAGAGATTTGGAAGTATCAGCTCCCCGCCGGAGGCCAGGCCACGCCCATGACTTACTCCTTGAAGGGCAAGCAGTACCTGGTGATTGCCGCCGGCGGGCACGGCAAGCTGGGCACGAAGCAGGGCGACTATGTTCTGGCCTTCACCCTACCCTAGGCGCTCGAACCAACATGTGGGGGTGGCGGCGATTCACCATCACGATCGCCACGATGCTGATCACTGCTGTCGCTGTCAGGTAGAAGCCAGGTGCTGCCTTGTCTTGGGTGACCGCGGTCAGCCAGGTGAACATGGCCGGGGCAAAGCCACCGAATACCGTGACGCCCAGGTTGTAGCTGAGCGAAAGCCCCGTGACGCGCGTGCGCGCAGGGAAAATACCGGCCATCACGGCAGGTAAAGCGGAGACGTAAGCGATTTGCAACAGTGTCTCCCAGATGAGTCCTACCAGAAGTGTGGCGAGTCCCGGGTGGGTGACGATGAGCCGAAATACCGGGTAGAAAGTCAGCAGCATCAGGGTCGCGGCCGGAAGCATCATGCGCGTCAGGCCAACCCGGTCCGCGAAGTGGCCGGCGACGGGGCACAGCACAATGCCAAGAGCGGCCAGGACCATGGTCGCGAAGTAACCAAGCGCAGGCGACATATGCAGCTGAGTGGTGGCATAGGTCGGTAAGTAAAGCGCGAAATAGGTACCCGCGGTGCCCAGGGCGACCAGGCCCGCGCCGAGCAGCAGTCCCTCCTTCTCCGTGACAAACACCTCGCGGATGGGCGTCCGTGTGGGCGTCGTCTGGATGAATTCTGGAGTCTCGTCGACTTTACGCCGGATATACATGCCGACAGGGCCCACCAACAACCCGAAAGCAAAAGGCACGCGCCAACCCCAGGTGTGCAGTTGGGGCGCCGTGAGCATGCTGGTCAGCACAAAGCCGAAAAGCGCCGCGAGCAGCTTCGCTATTTGTTGACCGGTCATCTGCCAACTGGAGAAAAAGCCTTTGCGGTGGGCGCCGTGCTCGATCATGAAAGCTGTCGAACTGCCAAACTCTCCGGCCACGGCGAAGCCCTGTGTCAAGCGCGCCAGGAAGACGGCAATGGGTGCAAGCAAACCGATCGAAGCATAAGACGGCATGATGGCCATGACGCCGGTGCCGATGACCATGAGCTGAATGGAGAGAGCCAACGCGGCTTTGCGGCCGGCGCGATCGGCGTAGGCGCCGAGAACAATGGCTCCCACCGGACGGGCCAGATACGACAAGCCGAATGACGTGAAGGTGAGCAGCAGCGAGACCGCCGGGTCCGCGTTAGGAAAAAAGACGCCGCCGATGGTCGTGGCAAAGTAACCGTAAACCAGCAGGTCAAACCACTCCAGCGCGTTGCCTATGGTCGCGGCGGCAATCTGCAAAGCTCCGCTGGCGTGTTTCGGCGCGGGCACAAGGGGGTCGAACGTGGTGGCGCTGGACACAGGAAGGTAGCTGGAGGTTACATGAGGCGGCATGCCGGGGCAAGCCATTTCCGCCCGCGAAAAGAGGCCCCGTTCAAGGCGGGGCCTCTTCCTTGCGCTATGCTTTGGCGGCTGCCGCAGCAGTACTCACGGTGTTCAGTTTCTCGAGCGAGGCGTGGTCGAGCTTCAACTTCGTCGCCTCGATCAAGTCGGTCAAGTGCTGGTCGCTGGTTGCGCTGGCGATGGGAGCGGTCACACCGGGTTGCACCATCAGCCACGCCAGCGCGACCCGCGCGGGGGTTGACTGGCGCTCGTGGGCAACTTCGTCCAGCACGCGGACTACGCTGAATCCCCAGTCGTTTAGGTACTTCGCGACGGTCCCGCCTCTGGCTTTTCCTTCGGCGTCTTTTTTCGAGCGGTACTTGCCGGTAAGGAAGCCGGCCCCCAGCGAGTAGTAGGGAATCACGCCCAGGGTATGTTCCAGAACCACGGGCAGCAGGTCGGTCTCGAACTCCTCACGCTCCACCAGGTTGTACTTTGGCTGGAGAGAGACGTAGCTCACCAGGCCGTTATCCTTGCTGGTCTCGAGCGCTTTGGCCAGCCGGGCGCCCGAGTAGTTTGAGGCGCCGATATGCCGCACCTTGCCTTGCCGCACCAGCTTATCGAAGGCGGCCAAAGTTTCTTCAAGCGGCGTCTCCTCGTCATCTTTGTGGGCCTGGTACAGGTCGATATAGTCAGTCTGCAGGCGCCGCAGTGAGTCTTCGACGGCTTGCTGGATGTATGCCGGTTTCAGACCTTTTTTCCCGTCGCCCATATCGATACCGAGCTTGGTGGCCACGATCACGTTGCTGCGCTTGTCGCCCTTCGCCAGCCAATTGCCCAGGATCGTCTCTGACTCGCCGCCCTTGTGTCCTGGCATCCAGCGCGAGTACACATCGGCGGTATCGATAAAGTTCAGCCCGGCCTCGAGCGCCGCATCGAGTTGCCGGAACGAATCTGCTTCTGACAACGTCCAGCCGAAGACGTTGCCCCCGAGACAAAGCACTGGAACTTCCAAATCAGATTTACCTAGCTTGACGCGCTGCATCGCACTCTCCTTGTTCTTATGATGGGTTAAATGCGAGGCGTGACGCAAATGGCACTAAGCTCGAATCGAAAAGTGTTTCCACGAAAGGTCCGTGGAACCGCAGATCCCTCGGCTGCGCTCCCTATGTACAAAATGTTAAACCACATAGAATCAACAGCAGATTTGGGCCGCGTTTTGTTCATT
>JBAVQC010000156.1:0-11926 GCA_049693715.1 Acidobacteriaceae bacterium
GCGCGCTTCACGCCCCCTCCGCCAGCGAAGAGTCGACGACCGCAAGGTGACTGTGCCCACGAATGACCTTGACGTCGGTGACCCCCAGCACGCTCTCCAGCTTGCCCGCGGGAACCGCCATGGGACCCGGTCCCGGCGCAGTTCCTGGTGCAGGCTGCGGGAACGCCGTCGACATGGCCGTATGAAAGCTGACATTGCCCTCAACCTTCTGCACAATCTGGTGAATGTGGCCATTCAACACCGTGACCGATCCAAATCGCTTCATATAGCCCAGCGCGGTCGCCCCATCCTGCGTGCCCCAACCCCACTTCTCATAAACCATCCACAGCGGAATATGCGCGAACACCACCACCGGCGTCGAAGCACTCAGTCCGCCCAAATCAGCTTTCAACCATGCCAGTTGATCTGCACCCAGGTTGCCCATTGCGTCCACTTGCACGCAATTGTTCAATCCCACAAAGTGAACTCCCTTGTAGTCATGGCTGTACCAGCCATTTCCCAGCGTTCCTTTGCCAAAGCGCTGCTTGTACTGTTCGCCATCGTCGAGCGAAAAATCATGCTCCCCGGGAACATAAAACACCTGCCCAGCCTTGGCGCTCTTGATCACCTCCACGGCAGTATCGAATTCCGCCGGCTTGGAGCTTTGTGTGATATCGCCGGTATGGATCATGAATTCCGGCTGCTTCATCCCCGCGCGTCCCGCATTGATCTTGTCGATAGCGATCTTCAGCGTGCCGGCAACATTCGGGTTGGCCGCTTTATTGAAGCCGATATGACTGTCGCTGATCTGTACGAAGGAGAAGTCCTCTACTGCCTTCTTCTTCCCTGAACTTGTCGTATCCGCCAGCAGCTTCGAAGTCGGTACGCCTGCAATCATCGACCAGACAAGACCCGTACCCGCCCATGCCATGCACTGGAGGAAGTTGCGCCGGTCGATGCCATCTCCACCAACCTTCGGCTCGTTCGCCTCCTGCCCCGTTTCCACCACAGTCTCCTGTTTCATATCGATCTCCCGCTTCATCGTGACTACCTCTGCAGCAGAAAACTGGCTAAGCTGGCTTTTATTCCTCGACCCTCCGAAAATAATCCGTGGAATAATCTGTCTACTATTCGGTTTAGATGGGTGATGTCCGGTGTTGAAGCATTGCCCGGTGTGCCCATGCATACCCGTGACTCCAGCCAGCGCGAGGCACCTGATAACGTGGCATCCGCGAAACGCAGCACAGATTTTGAACGGCTTGCGCTTCCGCTCTTGCCGTCGCTCTATAATCACGCGTCCTGGCTCACTCGCAATCACGCAGAGGCTGAAGACTTGGTACAGGAAACTTTCTCCAAAGCACTTCGCGCTTTCGATTCGTTCCAGGAAAGCACTAACTTCAAGGCCTGGATCATCCGCATCCTGCGCAATACGTTCCTCACCTCACGCGCCGGCATTGCTACGTCCCGTACTGTCTTCCTCGAGGATAATCCCCACGTGCTCGACACGACCGATGCCAGCCCGACGCCGGAAGATAACCTCATCCGCCTTGACAACCAGGCCGCGCTGCTGAGGGCGCTGGAGCAACTGGAGCCGCCGTTGCGCGAAGCGCTGCTTTTGTGCGATGTGGAAGAGGTGAAGTACAAAGACATCGCCCTGATCCTCGATATCCCTATCGGAACCGTAATGTCCCGCATTTCTCGCGCCCGCCGCGCACTTCGCCAACTCTTGCAGATGCAGCTCGGAGAATCCCAATGACTCAAGCAATTGAACATCTAACCCCAGACACGCTCAGCGCCTTTATTGACGGCGAGCTACCGGACGGAGAGCAAGGGGCGATTGAGCTACATTTGGCCGGCTGCCATTCGTGCGCACTTCGCGTTCTCTCGGCCACCCAGTTGAAGGCTGCCACTGCGCGTGCCGGGCGCCGCTTTGCGCCAACGCCCGACGCTCTTGCCCGACTCACCGCTCAGCTTCATCAGCATTCGCCGGCGACTGCCCGCAGCCACTCCATTCGTCGCATGACGTGGGTTGGCCTCGCTGCGGCCCTGCTGCTGGCGGTGTCGCTCATGGGTTGGAGGCAGATACGTCAAACCAACAGCCTTTCTGCTGAACTGCTCGATCAACACCTCGGCACTCTCTCCAGCGGCGCGACGCCGCAGGTGATCTCTACCGATCGCCACACCGTCAAGCCATGGTTCCAGGGCCGCCTTCCCTTCAGCTTCAATCTTCCCGATGCCCAGGCCCTTCCGCCGGACACGACCCTCAAAGGCGCGAACCTGACCTATCTCAGGGGGCAGCCTGCGGCGTTGCTGCTATTCACTATCCACAAACATCAAGTCTCCGTCTTTGTGACCCAACGATCCGGCGATCCCAGCCTCATTGCGCTGCCCGGTGTTCGTTCGGGATTCACGATCGACTCCAAGGCCACGCACGACCTGCAGATTGTCGCTGTAAGTGACGTGAATCCCGCCGATCTTGATGCTCTAGTTGCTGTCCTGGCGAAGGCCCAGGCCGCTTCATAACTGCAAGTGCCCTTTTGTAAAGGTTCGGAAGCCTTCCAGATTCATAGATACAAGTAGTTGCGACGTGGTCCTGGTGCCCGATAGCAGCTTGAAAACGGAGCAGTGAAGGAGCGGTTCGGGAATACGAAGCTAACGATTCAATTTGAAGGAATATACGGAGTCTCCCGCCCCTACGGTAACGTACTGTTCACCATCAAGAAGATACGTTTCGGGTGCATTCGAGACATCGATGCGTGAGTGCCAGAGAGGTGTTCCCGTCGCTGCGTCAAAGGCAATAAGATTGCCGCCCGGATCCCCGGCAAAAAGCAAGTGGCCTGCGGTGGTCAATACGCCGTTCGGCAAGCCGTAGTTCGCAACGCCGGGATAGCGGTGTTGCCAGGCAATCCGGCCCGTTTTGTAGTCGATGGCCGTGAGGAAGCTGCCTTCAGAGCCAAGAGTTTCCTCGACCTTGCCGCCGAGACCGAGGGCGCCCCGGGGGTCCTGCGTGGTGAGATAGTACATGGAATACGCGTCTTGCGTCTGAACGTAGAACAACCCCGTTTGCGGACTGAAGGCCGGAGGTTGCCAGTTCACCACGCCCTGATTGGGTGGAGAGACGAGCGCGCCGGCGATATCAAAATCTTTTGCCGGGATCCGGACGGGGTGGCCATCTTTATCCAGATTGGGTTCAGCCCAATTGACGGTGTCAGAAATCTTACTGGTCAGCAGGTGCTCTCCGGTGGTCCGGTCGAGCACGAAGAAGTAGCCATTGCGAGCGGCGGTGAGGACGAGCTTGCGCATCTTGCGGTCGAAGGGAGCGTTTACCAGGATTGGAGTTTGCGCCGAATCAAAGTCGTGGGTGTCGTGCGGACTGGTCTGGTAATACCAGGCCATTTTTCCGGTGTCGACGTTAACCGCCACCAGGGAGCAGGTAAAGAGATTGGCCCCAGGACCGCGACTTTGTGACGTGTAGGCGGCGGAGGGGTTGCCCGTGCCGAAGATGTAGAGATGGGTTTCCGGATCATAGGAGCCCGGCACCCAGACGTTACCTCCGCCGTGCGAGGCGGCATCGAGGTTTTTCCAGGTGTCGAGTCCAGGATCGCCGGCTTTGACCGGCACGGTGTAGAAGCGCCACTGCTGATCGCCGGTTTCGGGGTCTACGGATTCAACGTAGCCGGGTTGATCAAGATCGTCTCCCGTACCAACGATGAGATGGTCGCCGATCAAAATAGGCGACATCGTCGAGAAGTACTGCAGAGCAAAGTCGGCGATCTCCTTGTGCCAGATCTCCTTGCCGGTTCGAGAGTCGAGCGCGACCAGGTAGTCATCCGGAGTTTCAAAGTAGAGGCGATCCTTATATAGGGCTACGCCCCGGTTGCCGATGTGAGTGCCTCCCTTGGTCTTCCAGAAAAAATGCCATATTTCGTGTCCATCACGGGCATCAATCGCCCAGACATTGTCGGGCATAGTAACGTACAGCACCCCGTTGGACTGAAGGAGCGCGCCCCGAATATTGGCGAACCCCGGGATCTCCGCTGAGCCCTCGCCGCCGACAATCACCGGAGGCGCACCAAACGCGCCACGAGAGCCGGGAGAGACATGGACCGACCAGGCCAGAGCAAGGTTCTTGACGTTCTTTTGGTTGATCTGGTCAAGCGTGCTGTAGCGTTGGCCGGAGTAGTCTCCCGAGTAGGTGGGCCATGAATCGGTTGCGGGTTTGGTGAGCAGCGAAGAATCGAATGTCTGGGATTGGCCAACCAGGCGAATCAGGCTCACGCCTGCAAAGAGTGTAACGAGCAACGTCTTGCGGATCATTTTAGAGTCACCAGATAGGCCGTGATGTCATGAATCTGTTTGTCTGTATAGACCCGGAAGAGCTTCCGGTGAGCGGTGGTTGGGTCGTGAATCTCGACCTTGGGGTTGTCACCGTTGCGCGCGATGCCGTGGCTATATCCGTCCTTCTCATTGATCCCGACGTAGAAATCATCGATGCGGACAAGTTCGCCTTCCTCTTTCCGTCCGTCAGGGAAAGTAACCGTGACCGTGACTGGGGGCAAGTGCAGCCCTTCGGTGGAAGGGGCGGGGCCATAGAGACTAGGACCGCCCCCGCCCGGTAACAACCAGGTTTGCTGCAACTGGCGCGGCTCCGGGAAGCGCGAGGCGAAGCCGGCCAGATCTCCGGTGGCGGAATGGCAGGAGCTGCAAAGAGTTTTAAAGTCCGCAGCGCCTGCCTGCGCAGTGCCGGTAACAATATTGATCGAAGCAAGTGGTGCGCCAGCCTCGCTGGAAACCTTAAGGCTATGGAGCCACGCGGCGATGTCGCTGATCTGCGCGTCCGAAATGTCGATGCGGGGCATCCCTTTGCCGGCTCGGGAACCGTGTACGATCGGCGTGATCAGTTCGCCGTTCCGGTCGTTCAACACCACGGAGGAACGAATCAGGTTGGGTCCGACTTCACCGCCTGCGGCGTCCGAACCATGGCAGAATCCGCAACTGACGCCGTAGACGGCCTTGCCGCGATCCAATACCTCCTTTGCGGCAGGCGGCCGGTCGGGATAGCCGCCCAGTATATCGCGCACGCTCGGTTGCGGAGGAGCCTCCGCGCCGCCGTGCGTCGCCTGGCTACCCGATGCGCCATTCGAGGTACTCTGAGCACTGGCAGGTTTTGTGTCTTGACCAGGGGTGGGAGCGCTTTGCTGAGAAGTCCCGGAATACGCAAGCAAAGCAAGCGCCGGGCTAATCAGGATTGTTGCGAGCATCCACTTCAAAATTGGCCTCCGCAGAACTCTTTTGACGCTGAAACGTGTCTGACGCATGCAGAGTCCCCCGGTGTCGGCCTCATCTGCTGATTTTGTTTGCTCATAACAGCAGCTTGACGTAACTGCAGTCGACTTTGGCGGCTTCGAGCGGAGTCATTTCCGTGAACGGTGGCTCCTGCTCGACAAAGTAATGCTCAATGCCGGCGTGTTTGGCTGCGGCAAAGATAGGTTCGTAGTGGATCTCGCCTCGTCCCAGTTCTGTGGATTTTGGTCCGTTGGGGTCAGCTAAGGTCGTCGTCGGCTTGTTCCCAGGCAGGAAATCTTTGACGTGAATCATTCGATAGCGATTCGGATATTGCTCTAAATACTTCACGGGGTCTTTGCCGGCGGCGACCATCCATCCGCAGTCGGCTTCAAATGCCACGAGTTTCGGGTCAGTCTCCTCCAATAAAATTGAATAGCCGGTCTTACCAGCCCCTTGGTCGCGAAATTCGAAATTGTGATTGTGATAGGCGTACTGCAGACCAACTTTTTTTGCTTCCTCGCCAATGCGATTCGCCAACGCCGCGACTTTCTTGAAATCATCCAGCGTCATACTGTTCAGAGCCTTCAGCACCGCGGAAAAATCGCTTCCTGTGATCGGTGGAGGATTCGATAACAGAACGGAACTGACAACGTATTGAACGCCGAGCCCCTTGGCGTCATCTAGCAACTTAGCGGTGTCCTCGAAGCCAAAGAATAGATGCGCGCTGGGGCATTTCAGCCCTGCGTCGACGATGAGTTTGCGGAACTCCGACGCGCTGAGATTAGCCAGGCCAGCCGTCTCGACCTCCTCGTATCCAGCAGCCGCCACGTTCTTGAGTGTACCCGCCGGATCTTTCTCCAACGCATCCTTCACCATATAAAGCTGAATGCCTGCCGGCTGTTTTTTACTGCTGGACCGTGCAAAAGGCAGAAGGCCCCCGCCTAGCGCATACACAGCAGACGCTGTCCCTGCATAACCGATGAATCCGCGCCTGGACACTGGCGAGCCATCCGATTGCATCCTTGTCAAGTGAGTTCTCTCCATCAATTTTCTAAAAGTTGCCCGGGTTCGGCTCTTGGTAGAGCGCAGGCATTGTGCCGGACTCCCGTCACTCCCTCGACCGTGCGAAACCCTTCGCAGCCTGCAAGGAAGAAAGTCTTGTCACGGACAGAATCCGGATGAACACTAGACGCCCCAATCAGGACTGCGCAACACATTTCGGGTATCGCTACTGCATCCTTTTCGCGTATCGAAGGCTCAATACGTTACGAAAGGACTGAAAACAAACGCTTTATGACGCGCGGGCAGCCAGAGGCACGATAACGGCGCGAGTGGCGAACCCGGTCGACGTGCCTGGTATCTGCTGTGATAAGGTTATTTTCCGGGAAGATAAATGCTGAATCACAGCGACGCGGCCATCGAGGTCGGCGCTTCAACTGATCTCACAGAAAGCGATGCAGCTCGCGGTCAATTGGAGCGTATTCTCAAGCACCCGCTCTTTGTGCATAGCCGTCGCTACCCTGTGCTGCTGCGTTACGTCGTCGAGCAAACGCTCGAAGGAAATATCGACCAAATCAAAGAGCGCACGATAGGAGTTCTGGTTTTTGGACGCGAACCAACCTACGATGCGAATGCGGACCCAATTGTCAGAGTGACGGCGGGTGAGATTCGCAAACGCCTTCAGCAATACTATGCAGAGCCGGAACATGCGGGGGAACTCAAGATTGTATTGCCGGTTGGCTCTTACGTCCCAAAGTTTGAGACACACCAGTTAGCGGTTTCCGATGACCTGATTCTCGAGGCAAGAGAGCAACGCGTCTACTCTGTGCCTTCAGAAATCGCGCCAAAGCCATTACCGCACCGCCTGACATCATCCCGCAGACGATCGGGCATTGCACTCGTATTGGGATTTCTGCTGTTCGCGGCTCTAGGTTGGGTTGCCTACCGCACATATCTAAAAGCACGGCCTCACGTTTCGCTTTTGGATGAGTTCTGGTCCGCCTCGCCCCAGTCTCCCGGGTCGTTTCTCCTGTGCCTCCCGGATTTCTCAGCTGCCTTGTCAGCTTCGGAAACAAAACCTGTGTCCGATAGTTTGACTGGTCGACGAGAGAGCCAGGGTACAGAGGGGCCGGCTGCTTTGACGCTTTACGAGTACATGCAGAGGCATGGATCTGTGGCTCTAGCGGATATGCAGGCGGCGACGAAGGTGGCAAGTGTACTGGCCGTGAGAAACCGATCCTTCCAGATACGGCTGGATTCCGCTACCAGCTTTACCGACCTTCGAGAACGGCCGGCGATCCTGATCGGGGGTTTCGACAACCGATGGACCATGGAAGCATTGCACGATCTGCCTTATCGTTTTCGGCAAGATCCGTCTAGCAAGTTTGCTGTCTCTATTGTGGATGTAAAGAATCAGAGCCATCGACAGTGGACCTTTGACTTTGCCAGTCCATTTCACAGTTTTGCTCGTGATTTTGCGATTGTAGCCCGTTTTCCGGATTCAACCACAGGACAACTGACCACTGTCGTCGCGGGCATTGGAGATACCGGAACAGAAGCTGCGGGCGAGTTTTTGTCCAGCGAAGCGGGTCTGATTTCCCTTTCCAGACTGTTGAAAGAAGATCCTGCAAAAGCGAATTTCGAGGCCGTCATATCGACGGAGGTTATCGAAGGAAATCCGGGGCAGCCCGTCATTGTTGCCATCGCAAAGCTATAGGGTTTAGAAGGCAATCCTACCGGCTGCATGGGGCTGCCTGACGCTGGAAAGGCTTCGGCTGCGCTAAGCGGTTCGGTGCCGCTTTACGGCGCACTGGGGCAGGGGCAAATCTCTAATCGCCACTGTCGCAATAGGTTACGTCCCCGTCTTCCACTGGATTTTACCAGCGTTACCACCGGGCGTTGTGGCCGTTTTTGGGTTTTGAGCTCGAACCAAAACCGCAACGCTTGTTATCCCGCGGCATTCCAGGTCAGGTAGTGAAACGCCCATACCAGAATTTGAGAAGGATTAATAAAGGTCAACCCACTATAATGCCACAACGAGACGGAGCTTCGGATGGCAAGGCGTCCACAATTTTCCGAAGAAGAAGGGATCCACAGTCACCGTTTGTTCAAAACCCCCACGACGTCTCTTGCGGGTGACGTTGCCGTGACGAAGAGAGCGATTGACGGGCAGGATCGACCAGTCCTCCCTATTGGCCACTCCTACGGCGGGGTTGTGGTCACGCAAGCCGCCACTGACCCAAAGGTAGCCGCGCGTGTTTACATTGCGGCGGTGGGAAAATGAGCTTTCTCAGAGAAGTTCAAGTGGATGGCAAGTTCGGCCCGTTTGTGGTCTTTGAAGAGAATTTTGGATTCATTCCCAATCTTCTACGCGCCCAGACCTGTCTGCCTCGGGTCATCGAGGCACAAGCGAGCCTTGAAGGCGCAGTGCGACTAAAGGAAGGAGCGATTCCCAGAATACAGAAGGAGCGAATCCTATTAAGTGTCGCATCTGCGCGGAACGACACATATTGCGTGAACTTGGACAGTAAAGTCTTGTCTTCCCTGGGTATATCGGAATGCCACATCGATGATCTCTTGAGCGACTACCGCGGGGCTGGCCTCTCGGCGGCTGAAGTGGCCATGTTGGATTTCTGTCTGAAATTAAGCCGTTGCACCCCTTCCGTCGCCGCAGAAGATATTGAGAGTATCCGAGCGTATGGATTCGGTGATGAGTCGATCTTTGAGGCCGTCGTCACGACGGCTCTGGCCGTCTACCGTTGCACACTATCAGTGGGTTTGGCTCCGGAGCCAAGTTTCGGACCACGGAAGCTGCCCGGCGCGACAAGCCCCTCCAGTCCCGAGGCGCTCTCGGGGATGCCGTTGCATGGTGTTCACCGGGGAGTGCAAAAGAAAGGGCCGTATGTGCATGCGCCATACCAGAATCCCAAGACCTTTGCCCCCTATGCCTTGCTCTACAAGACTCACGGCTTCATACCCAACTTTTTCAGTGCTCAAACGTTGCGGCCTGACCTACTCGCAGCTGAGGTGGAGGCGGTGGTCGCGATTCTGCTCCCGGAAGATGTTCTCACACGCCTGCAGAAAGAGTGCATCCTATTGGCGGTGTCGGCGGCAAACCTTAATTCCTATTGCGTGGCGATGCATTGCAACCTGTTGCGAGGATTGGGCATGCCTTCGGAGGAGGGCGACCAGATTGCGGTTGATCATCGCGAGTCCGGACTGTCTCAATCGGACATGGGGTTGCTGGACTTTGCTGTGAAATTGGGCACGCATTTCTCCGAGTTTTCCCGGGACGATGTGGTCAAGCTTCGAACGCTTGGATTCACCGAGGAACAAATTCTGGAATGTGAAGCTGTGACGGCTTTGAATAACTTTGCGAACATCGTCCAAATAGGCCTGGGCATCGAGCCGGAATTTGAGCCTCCTTTTGCTTATCAGCAAAATCAGTTGTATCTTTTTCCCCCTTCCGTCCTTCCAATCACGGAAGGCTCCGGGCAGCGCACGAAGGCAATCGAAGACCCGGACGCCGGCCTGGTTGCAAGAACGCAGGCCGGGGACCTGGAAGCTTTCGAAGAATTGGCCAGGCGCCATAGCCGGATGGTTTATCGGGCTTTGGCGGCAATTCTCGGCAACCAGGATGAGGCTCTGGATGCTATGCAGGATGCTTTGCTGAGTGCGTTCAAGCACATTGGCGGATTTCGGGGGCGCTCGAAATTTTCCACTTGGCTGATGAGTATTGCCCGGAATGCAGCGATCCAACGTTTGCGTGGCCGGAGAATTGAAGAGAGCCTGGATGAATCCGTTTCGGAAGAAGATCGGGAGTTTCGTCCTCGTCAGGTGCGCGCTTGGCAAGACAATCCCGAACAGTCGTATTCTCAGTTGGAGAGCCGGCAACTCGTTGAATCCGGAATTATGGCACTTCCCGCCAAGTATCGTATCGTGGTGATGCTACGGGATATCGAACAGCTTTCGACTGACGAAGTTTCCCGACAGTTGGAGTTGACTGTTCCTACTGTGAAGGTGCGCCTTCACCGGGGCCGTCTGTTGCTCCGAGAGATTCTCTCACCACACTTCTCTGCGAGCGCCAAGGAACCAGGCCGATGATCACGTGTGACGACTTCTTCGCTGAGCTAGGAGATTACCTCGAGGGCCACCTTTCGCCGGAGGTCCGCAAGGAACTCGAACTGCATTTGTCGCAGTGCCGCGCCTGCCATGTTTTGTTCGATTCTACCTGCAAGACAGTCAAGATCGTGACGGAGAGCAGTTCGTTTGACTTGCCGCAAAGCGTCTTCGACCCAATCATTGACCGCGTAATGAGGAGACTTCGAACCGACCGCTCCTAGGAAATGCGCCTGTGAGATTTTCTTCGTTATCGATGTAACCTTTTCACGCCAATTCACTCCTATTGCGCAAGACAGGTCGAGCCCCGGTGGTCAACCGGCATGTTGGGCGCCTGTCGTCATCGCAAACTGCTGTTAAAAAATCAACAAACTGAGTTGGGCACCCAGGAAAATAAAAGAAGCTTGAACCGAGGGGAAAGAGCCCTTACCAGCAGTGACGGCTCTTGGTCTTTGAAATGCACCCAGAATTACAAAGCTAGGAGTGATAACCATGGCAACTTCATTGGCACCTGTAACATGTATCCCATCACCGAGAGTGGCATCATGGTGCTTTTTGCTGCTCGAGCATCTGGATGAATTCGCGACGCTGGCATGGTATCTCGTAGCAGATGGCAAGCTCGTCGAAAATACAGTCGCGCGCACCATGGCGAAGCTCGATACGATTCCATTTGAGTCCATTCCAGCAGCCGCTTACAGGCAGGCTCGCGATTTTCTCATCACTCAGGCGATTGCTGTACTGTCGGACGTGCGCAGAGAGGAAGATGAAAATGCGTTCTTTCGGCCGACCTCTCTTGGCAGATTGCCCGATCTCCCCCGCTTGGCATTTATGCTGAGATTGATCATCCGTTCCTCTGAGGAAGAAGTCGCAAAGTTTCTCAGCGTGTCACCATCCGAGGTGCAAGCACTTGTCAAATATGCGATTGATCGTCTTAGCGTAGTTCCGCCTATCTCCGCAGCGATAGGTTGTTTTGACGCATAGGTGTAAAACTCAACAGCAACCCCTGTCTTCCCAAAGTACCAGTCCGGTCTGACGAGTAGATCTTGACGAGTAAATCCCCTAATCCCCCGGGGGCTAGCCTCGCCGACATTTCGCAGTCTCCACCCTTTGGTGGATGCGTTAATCCGTGTGTGGTCTCAAGTCTCGAGGCCACCGTTGATACACATAGGATGGGCATGGGTACTTCGCAGTCTCTCGGCAACATCGCGGTCCCAACGCGGGCCAGGCTTCAACCCTATGCCGTGCTGGCCGCCTTGGTGGCCGCGGGAATCGCATCCTATTTTTGGGTTGATTCGCGCTACCCGGCGCTGCTGAAAAAGCTGCACAGCGGCAAGGCGATCCACATGAGTGGGCCGCTGAGCTTCGATGCGCTGCTTCCCGTGACCACGCAAATGCCCTTGCTGACGCGCGTGGCCAACACGGCTATCGACTGGGCGTACACCAATCGCATCGGGATGAGCTTCGGCGTCTTGTTCGGCGCGGCTGCGATGACGGTGCTGGCCGCGCTGCCGCGGCGGCGCTTTGCCGGCCCGTACGCAAATAC
>JBAVQC010000157.1:0-36769 GCA_049693715.1 Acidobacteriaceae bacterium
TAAGCAAGGTGACCCACTAACTGGAGAGCCGGATGCGGGAGATCCGCACGTCCGGTTCGGAGGGAGGGGGAACTCCGGTTCTCCCTACCCCTATACGTTTGGTCCCGGCCCTACGGGCCTGTTTCAGCTTTGCAATTTGTTTTCTGCGTTCTCAGACATGCTCTTTAGCCCCTGAGGTACATTCTCGTAGCCTCTGAAAGCCACACCCTCCGTGCGGCCCCCCATCTAACCCCGAAGTGCCTGATCCAGATCCGCGATAAGATCTTCCGCGCCTTCCAGGCCCACGGAGAGCCGCAGCAGCGACTCCGGTGACCGTGAGAAGACGCCTTCAATCGACGCGCGATGTTCGATCAGGCTATGCGTGCCGCCCAGGCTCGTGGCACGCACAATCAGCTTCAGCCGCGAAGTCATCGCAAAAGCTTCTTCGCGCCCGCCACGCACTTCAAAGGAAAGCATTCCCCCGAAGTCGCGCATCTGCCGGGTGGCGATGGCGTGGCCGGGATCGTTGGTTAGCCCCGGATAATGAACCACCGCCACCGCAGGGTGGGTGGACAGGAATTCCGCGACCTGGCGAGCATTCTCGCAGTGCAGGCGCACGCGCGGCACCAGAGTTTCGAGCCCACGCAGAATGATCCAGCAATCGAAAGGAGAAAGGACTGCGCCGCCGACCCGTTGAAACACTTTAATGCGGTCGGTGAGATCGGACTTCCTCCCGAAAATCACAGCGCCTCCCAGCGCATCGCTGTGTCCGGACAGATATTTGGTTAGCGCATGCACCACCAGATCCGCGCCCAGCTCGAGTGGACGCTGCAGCACAGGGGTGGCGAAGGTATTCTCACAGGCCAGGGGAATCTGGAGACTGCGCGCCAACTCAGCTACCGGGCGTATTTCGACCACTTCCACCAGGGGGTTCGTAGGGGTTTCGAGCCACAAAAGCCTGGTCTGCGGTCGGCAGGCCTGGCGAACTTCTTCGATGTTGCGCATGTCCACGAAGGAATGCTCAAGTCCCCAGCGGGAGAAGAGCCCGGTGATGAGCTCTCGGACACCAAAGTACAAATCCCGGTGAAGGACGACATGGTCGCCCGGTGCCAGAGCCTGAAAGACCGCTAGGCTTGCCGCCATGCCTGTGCTGAAAGCCACCGCCTCAACGCCGCCCTCTAGATCTGCCAGGCATTGCTCAAGAGATTTACGATTAGGATTGTCGATCCGGCTATAGAAGAAGTGCCGGGAGAACTCTCCATCCGGATCGCGCTCGAAGGTGGTGGACGTATACAGAGGTGTAGCGACGGACCCGGTAGCCGGGTCCACCTGGCGCCCGGAGTGGATACTGAGGGTTTGAAGGTTCTGGTTCGGATCAGGCAACGCTGTCATAGCCTGAGTTTATTACGTGTGGCGAATGGGGCGGGTTTGATCCCCAACCACGGTCCTCGGTTCTGGACGGGTGCCCCTCCAAGGAGGGAAGTTGCCATGCGTAGCGAGGTACTCACCCGTGGCTGAGCCTGCACTCAGCGGGTGAGAGCAACCAGCGACCGGCGGGCACTCGCAAGCTGAGCATGGAGCAAGTCAAACACTGCCTGCATCCCGCTTCCTGTTTTGGCGGAAACCTCAAAAACCTGCATTCCGGGCCGAACGCTCTCGATGTTACGGCGGGCCGCCGGTAGATCGAACTCCGCCGCCTCGGCGAGGTCCATCTTGGTAATGATGGCAACATCGGAGCTATTGAAAATCGTGGGATACTTCAGCGGCTTATCCTCTCCCTCGGTTGCCGACAGCAGAACGAATCGCAGCTCCTCACCCAGGTCGTAGCTCGAGGGACAAACCAGGTTCCCCACATTTTCTATGAACAGGAAATCGATCCGGTCCAACCGCCAGGATTCGAGCGATTTCTCTACCATCTGTGCATCCAGGTGGCACACCGTTCCGGTGGTGATCTGTTTTACGTTAGGGGTGGCACGCCGCAACCGCTCCGCGTCATTTTCGGTGGCCAGGTCGCCGACTAGCGCGGCGACGCGAGAGTCGCGCGCGAGGCCGGCCAGCAGCTTCTCCAGAAACGCGGTCTTTCCCGAGCCAGGGCTCGATACCAGGCCTACGACACAGGTCCCCTCTTTGCGAAACCGCTCACGCAGAGCGCGAGCGAGCAGATCGTTCTGCTTCAGGACCTTGGCCCTGACCTCCACCATGCGGGTGCTCATGCGACCACCTCCAGCGATGCGACCTCAATCTCGCGGCCGGTGACGATCTTCTGCCCCGGCGTTCCACAATCAGGACAACTGAGCTGATAGACCGACGGAGGAACCCGGTCTCTCTGGCAGGCGGCGCAGTAAATGACCAGCGGAATGGGCTCGATCACCAGCCGAGTTCCTTCCAGGCACGACCCTTCGCAGGCCAGCTCCCAGGAGAACAGAAGTGCGTCTTTGTCGACCCCGGAGAACACCCCCAGCCGCAGGTGTACCGCTTCGACATCCAGCCCGCCACGGTTCGCTGACTCCTCCGTGATCTGGTCGATCATGCTGATCGCGATCGAAAGCTCATGCATGCTTTTGCCTACATCGATCGGATTCTGAGGTAGCGTTTCAGGTCCGGAGCCACCGTAACCGCCAGGCCGATAAGCACCAACCCGAGCGCGCCAAGAACTAATTTTGCATTCATCCTGTCACCTCTCCACTGTCTGTAACCGCACCGCATTCACTTGTCTGGCCGCGGCCAGGTCCAAAATCATGTCGCAGGCCGCTTCCACGACACCTTGTATCGGTGATGATAGCCCCATTCGTCCTTCGAGTTCATCGCCAAAGTCGTGGGGCTCACAGCCGACCACCAGGACCTGCGCAGAAATCGTGCCCATGGAAGCAGCCAGGCTTAGCACGCGCACTGGACCCATACCATGCGGATTGAGCGCTGTGTCCGCTGATGCCGGCCCGTTCAGCTCCGGCTCAATCACAAACAGTGTGCCCGCAGGTTCGCCACGCGACAGTGCATCCGCAATGATGACCAGGTCCCACGGATCGAGCAGCGCATACGCCAGGTCGAATCCGCGAATCCCGTAATCCTTTACCGACACGCCCTCGGGAAGTTGCCGCTGGCTGAGCGACCGGGCTACTTCCACACCGAAGCCGTCGTCCCCGAGGAAGATGTTGCCTACGCAAGCGATCAGAACCTTCATACCGGCTCTACCTCTTCGGGAGAGAAGAAGAAACGGTGGCCGGGTTGGCGCATGACGCCGAAGTCTCGGCCCGGGTCGTCATCGAGCACAACGGCAAGCTGGACATTGTCTTCAAAGTCCTGCTCGATGGCTTCGATAAAGGCAATCTTGCCCACCAGGGCCATGTCCATAATGTCGGCTTGCTTGGTCGGACAGAGCCGAACCTTGTCGCCAACTCGTACTTCGACGCCAAAGATGCGTACGCTTTCTGGCGGCGCCTTTGCCTCTTCGAAAGGGTTCCATTCACCGATCATGTGCGTCACCTCGAATATCCCTCAGCCCACGGATGATCCCATGCGCTTTGAGCATAGCGTCATTCGTAAGCGCCTCGGTTCTTTCCAGAATTCTGCGTGCACGGGGATCGCCGTTCTGCATCTCCTGCTTCTCCGCATCGGTCAGCGTGAGCACACGCAGGGTAAGCATCTCGTCCATCTCGGTCCCATCGAAGAAGTCGCCCGCGCTTTCCGGCGCGATCTTGGGATAGTCATAAAGAATGATGGGCGAGCAAAACATCATGCTGCGCTGCGGCTCTTCACCCACCAATACCGGGAAAACACCCAGATTCGAACAGGCCGCCACCGATGCGCGATAGCCTTCGGCAGGATCGAGAAGGGAGATGAATTCTCCTCCGGTGATACCCAGCAACAGGTGCGCCGAGACGAAGGATGCGGGCAACGCTTCCTCCCGCTTGGCATCAGCCCCACTGTGGAGTGGGCTCGCATTCTGCACTTCCAGCCGGAGTTTGCATGCCCCCTCCTCAAGCTTCTCCGCCTCGATTGTCAGCGCAATCTGCAGTTCTGGAGTCGCCGGCACCGTCAGCGAGAGCGGGGAAGTAAGCAGTTCGCTGATGCGGAGACTCGCGTGCTCCGAGGTGCGTTCCACCGCTTCATCCCATGCCAGGGAAGGGTCGGTGAGCGGCGGTACGCGCTGCTGCTGGCGGACGAGCTGAAGAAAGCGAAGCCGCACATCGAGGCTGGCCGTTTCATCGCCCACCACCAGACATTCTGCTACCAGGCGGTAGGGCTCCTCGGGCCGCTGCGCCTGCGCATAAATGCGCGGATAGAGCGTGCCAAAATTCCAGCGTTGCCGGTTCTTGATTGCCGTCGGCCGGTAGGGATAGAGGATGTACCCCTCGTAAAGAATCGCCGCTGCAATCTTTTCCGCGCCGTCGAAGTTCATGCCTTAACCTCACCCACCGTCTCTGCGGCCAGCGCCCGGCTGATTGCCTGTTCCCAGGTGGGAATACCGTGCCGCACCTTGTATTCGTACAGCTGCTCGAATACATCGCGCCGCAGGCACAGCCACGATGTATTGGGATAGTGCATCTCCATCATTTCTTTCCAAATGGGGATGGGCAGGCGGAAGTTGGCTTCGCGGTCCCACGGCACTTGTGCTACCTGGAGCGCTCCATCAGGACCTTGATAAAAAACAGTCCCACTGAACATGACGCATATCGGGATGTCGCCCGCATCGAGCGCGTGAAAATACTTGGTGGCCGCGACATTGAAGTCAAAAGTGCAGGGAAGCTCCAGGTCGACCAGCACATTGTCGGTAAATCCGGGGATCGCCACGGCGGTATTCATCCACAGCAGCGGCCGTACCGTGCGGCTCCATCGCTCCGGGGTACCAAAAAGGTCCAGCAGTTTCTCCTGCTCCCGGGCAACATAGCGTCGTTTAGCCGGCTCGATCTGCACCTGGCACCGCAGCGTGAGCGTGTGGATGGCTTCGTCCGCGGGCAGATTGGTGATCCGCAGTTTTAGTGCAATCAGGGGAGCCGCGGCATGGGGCACGGCTTCGGCCGCTTCGATTTGAAAACGCAGTTCAGGCATGGGCTGACTCTCTTACTTCCGTGCTGCGCGTCTTCAGGCCGGCAAAGAACTGGTGAATTTCCTTCCAGACATCTGTTCCCCCGGAGAGCCCGCGCCAGTGCATGCGGATCAAGCCTACCAGCCGGTAGCACTCATCGATGGGGACGATGTAGTACTGTGCCGGTGTGCCCACGCGGTTGACCAGAAAGGTCTCGACATCCGCCTCCATTTTCTGGAGTGCCGGATGTTCGGCCGCGATCTCTGACCACGATTCCAGGGTGAGCAGTGACTCGATGGCCCCAGCCGGGCTGGGATACATAGCCCTGACCCTATCCGCCGTACTATCGCGATAGAAGAATGCAAGGCTGATGGGAATCATGAGCGCTTCCCACTGCAGGTCAGCCATCTGGAAGTCCGGCAGCGAACGAATACGGCGCGGCACGCGGAGGTAGTGTGCCCCAGCCTGGCCGCAAAAGAGAACTGCACATCCATCGCACGAGCACACGATCTGGCGGGTGTTCGGATCGAGCAGGTGCTGGTGGACAGGCCCCAGCCCAGCGCTGCAAAGCTCGCATCGTTCCTCCGTCGGAGGCTTGCGGGCAATCCTGTTCAGAAACGGAAGCGGTCCTTGCGTCATCGGCAGCAGAACTCCACAGTTTCTTCCTCCTCGGTAACCGCAATCCGTCGAACAGTCACCCTACCCTTTGTCATCCCGAGCGAAGCCGAGGGATCTGCAGTTCCGCGGACCCGTCATGGAAATGCTTCGATAGAGACCGTAGCGGATCTGGGTTCTTCCCTTACGCAGGCGGCATATGAGGCATGCGCGAATCGATAGGCGCGCGGTCCTCAACGTTAATCCCGGTTGCGTCATCTTCTTTGCGATCGACCGGCTTCGCAAGAGGTTCGAGCCGCAAAGACGGCCTGGTGCGTGTTGTGTCCTGATGAGGCATCGTGTCTCTCCTCTAAAATCTATTTGAGAACAACCAGGTTCGAAGTGCCAGCACTCTCGACCGCAGCATTCTCCGCGACAATTTCCAGAATGTCGGGAGCCGCCTCGTAGAGCGCCTCCTCCACCGCGTTCCGTAGCGTGAGGGAAGACGACGGACAACTGCCGCAAGTCCCGTGCAACCTAAGCCGGACGATGCCGTCGCGCACGCTGACCAACTCGCAGTCACCGCCATGAGATTTGAGATAGGGCCTCACGGCTTCGATACCGCGCACCACGCGCGTTTCTATACCGTCTGGATGCAGCGAATGCAGCAGGAACATGCCGGCGACTAGATTGTCCTCGAGCGCCGCCGTCAACACCTGCTCGCCGGAAGCCGTTTCCAGGCACTTGTCGATCAACCGCTGCAGCGCGGCGCCATGCAGCTCGACCACGGACCGAACCAGCTCCAGCGCCGCGGCCCGAACCTCCGGGTCGCCCGCCTGGTCGAGTGTCGCCGCCAGTTTTTCAACATGTTCGCTCTGCGCGCGGAACTCTCCCCGCCGTGGTGGGGCCATTGGTTGCTCAGCCTTGGCCGCCATTATTCGGGCCCCGCCGCTCCGAACATGGGTGAGTGTTTTACCTCGATCACTTTGCCGTCCCCAACGTACATGTGTACGCCGCACGGCAGGCAAGGATCAAAGCTGCGAACCGTGCGCATAATATCGATACCTTTGAAATTCTCCGGCCCGTTGTCTTCAAAGATGGGTGTATTCTGCACTGCATCTTCGTAGGGCCCAGGGGTTCCGTAGATATCGCGCGGGTTGGCATTCCATGGCGTTGGTGGATAGGGGTGGTAGTTGGCGATCTTGCCCTCGCGGATGACAACATGGTGGGACAGGACGCCGCGAACCGCCTCGTGGAAACCACAGCCGATTGCTTCTTCCGGTACCTTGAAGTCGCTCCACGTAGAAGTGCGCCCGGCGTTCAACTCGCCCAGCGCCTTTTCCACAAAGTACAGCGCTGTGGCCGCCGCGTATGCCTGGAAGTACGTACGAGCGCGGTCCCGTTCAATGGTATTGCTCCACTGTGGGATCTTCCACTCGAACTCCGTTTCAGGCAAGAGCGCCGTTTTGGGCAAATTGATCTTGACGCTGTGCCCGGTGGCCTTCACATAGCCAATATCCACCAGGCCGGAAAGCGCCGTGGACCACAGCCGTGCAATCGGTCCGCCGCCGGTGTCGAGCGCCAGATGATCGCCGGTGCGCTGGTCGTACCACCGCGGGGACATGACCCAGGTGTAGTTGCCACCGAAGTCGCGCTTCTGCGGGCGGGGAATAGTGGTCTGGTTCCAGGGGTGGTGCTTATCCACCGGATTGCCCAACGGATCGCGGGCGACAAAGGTCTCGGAACCTTGCCAGTCGTCGTAATAGGAACTGCCCAGCAGGATACGGATGTTCAGGTTAATGTCGACCAGGCTGTTGGTGACCAGCTTGCCGTCCACCACTACGCCGGGCGTCACGAACATCTTCCGGCCCCACTCCGCCATGTTCTTGTAGGTGTAATCGCAGCTGTCCGGGTCGTTATACGATCCCCAACACGCCAGCAACGTGCGCCGCAGGCCGACCTTCTCGTACCCGGGCATCGCCTCATAGAAAAAGTTGAAAAGGTCATCATGCAGCGGCAGGACCTTTTTCATGAACTCGACATACTTCATCAAGCGAACCAGGTAATCGGTGAACAGCTGGATCGTCGCTACCGTCCCCACGCCCCCGGGATAAAGCGTCGAAGGATGCACATGGCGTCCTTCCATCAGGCAGAACATCTCGCGCGTCATCCGGCTCATGGCCAGCGTCTCGCGATAGAACGTGCCCGTGAAAGGGTTCAGCGACGTCATGATGTCCGCGATCGTGCGATAACCGTGCTTATCTGAATTTGGGGAAGGCGTCGATTGCGCCTTCGCCCAAACTCCCGGATTCGTTTCCTTGACCATCTGCTCACAAAAGTCCACACCCACCAGGTTGTCCTGGAAAATGTTGTGGTCGAACATATACTCGGCCGCCTCGCCGAGGTTGATGATCCACTCCGCCAGGGGCGGCGGCTTGACCCCAAACGCCATGTTCTGCGCATAGACCGCGCAGGTAGCGTGGTTATCGCCGCAGATACCGCAAATGCGGCTGGTGATGAAGTGGGCGTCGCGCGGGTCTTTGCCCTTCATGAAAATGCTGTAGCCGCGAAAGATGGAGGATGTGCTGTGGCACTCGGCGACTTCCCGGTTGGCGAAGTCGATCTTGGTGAAGATGCCAAGGCTGCCCACGATCCGCGTAATCGGATCCCAGTTCATCTCGACCAGGTTGCGCTTCTTCTTATCGACCTCAGGTATCGTCTCGGGAAAAGTCGCCATGAATGTTTCCTTTCGGTTCTGTTAAGGTCCGGAATGGACTCCGGGCTTTCTCAATAAGTAGTCGGACGATAGCCAGTGGTCAGTTGGCCACCCGGATGACGCCACTTCGGTTCTTTGTTCACCGTAGTGTTGGTGATACTGCGCATAGTGCGGATAAAACGCCCATAGGTGCCGATGATGTTGCTGGAGAGCTTGGCACCCGGCGGTTCGTCCATGAAAGGCATGAACTTGTCCGGGAACCCGGGCATGGTGCAGCCGATGCAGATGCCGCCAACATTGGGGCAGCCGCCGATGCCGCGCATCCATCCCCGTTTGGTTACGTTGCAGTCGACCACGGGTCCCCAGCAGCCCAGTTTCACCAGGCACTTCGAAGATCCATAGTGGGTGGCAAAGTCGCCCTGCTCGTAGTACGAGCCCCGATCGCAACCTTCATGCACCGTCTTGCCAAAAAGCCATGTGGGCCGCAGCTGTTTGTCCAACGGAATCATCGGCGCCAGCCCGGCCACCTGGTAAAGCAGATACAGAACAGTTTCCATGAAGTTATCCGGCTGCACCGGGCAGCCAGGTACATTCACAATCGGCAGGCCGGCCTTCGAACGCCAGTCCCATCCCAAATAATCTGCCAGCCCCATGGCGCCCGTCGGATTGCCGGCCATGGCGTGGATTCCACCGTAGGTGGCGCAAGTGCCCGCACCGATAATGGCTAGAGCTTTCGGCGCCAGGCGATCGATCCACTCGCAGGTGGTGATCGGCTGCCCGGTATCAGGGTTGGTGCCCAGCGCCGCCCAGTAGCCTTCTTTCTTGATCGTCTCGTTGGGGATGGAACCCTCTACGACCAGCACAAAAGGATCCAGCAGACCCTTTTCCGCCTCGTAAAAAAACTTCATGAATTCGTCGCCGTTCTCGTAAGCCAGCACCGGATTATGCAAATGAACCTTCGGCAACCCCGGAATTGCACCCAGCAGAACATCTTCAATGCTCGGTTGTTCCGCCGCGGTTACGGAGACACTGTCGCCGTCGCAGCCGAGACCAGCCGTGATCCACAGAATGTGAACATCAGAAACGGCGGGAGCTTTGGTGATGCTGCTTACCTTTTCAGCCATGGTTTTCTCCTTGAGCCTTAAGTTTTACGAAACGGCGCTGAGCCTACGAAAAACCGGCCAAGCCTACAAGAGTGGACGCGCGGAACCCGCGTTCTGTTTGGGATGTCGTGGTCGGTAGATCGGCTTGGTAGAGGCAGGGCAAGCCCGTCACCGGCGAGCGACATTTCACGCCACCACTCACCGTGAAAATGCCGACGGGTGAAAACTACGCCAGGGAAGGAACCCTGTCAAACACGTTTGCGAAATCACTTCACACGCTGAAGACGCTCGTTCATCCAATCACAGCTATGAGAAAAATTCAGCAGATACGCGGCAACTGTTCACCAAACATTACATCCAGTACACGCGTTCCACCGATCCGGGTCTTCATCAGCACCATGCCCGGATGTGCGGCAACGACTTCTCCGATGATGACGGCATCGCGCCCAAGCTCATGCTGCTGCATCTGATGCAGCACAGCCTGCGCCATCGCCGGTGCAACCACGGCAAGCAGCTTCCCCTCGTTGGCCACGTAGAGCGGGTCCAGCCCAAGGACTTCGCAAGCGCCTTTCACCGAGTCGCGGACGGGAATCGAATTCTCCCGCAGAACCATGCCCACGCCGGCGCGCTTTGCAATCTCGTTCAACGTGGTGGCTGCACCACCGCGGGTTGGGTCTCGCAGGCAATGCATGAAGTCAGCCCCACCGGTCTGCGGAGTGCTCAGCATGGCGGCCACCAGGCCGTGCAGGGAAGCACAATCGCTGGTGATTGCGCCTTCAAATTCAAGCCCTTCCCGCTGCGACATAATGGCCATGCCATGGTCGCCGATATAGCCACTTAGAATGATCTGGTCGCCCGGCCGGGCTCGGTCTGCGGAGATGTTCACGCCGTTCTCAATGACGCCGATGCCGGTAGTGGTAATGAACACCTGGTCACCCTTGCCGCGATTCACCACCTTGGTGTCGCCGGTCACAAACTGTACCCCGGCCTGTTCCGCCGCGGCACGCATGGATTCCACCACCCGCCGCAGGTCGTCGACCGCCAGACCCTCTTCCAGGATGAAGGCAGCAGAGAGATACAGCGGACGTGCGCCGCTCATAGCCAGATCGTTCACCGTGCCATGTACCGCCAGCCGTCCAATGTCGCCGCCAGGAAAAAAGATCGGGGTGACCACAAAGGAGTCGGTGGTGAACGCCAGGCGAGCCCCGCCGATGCTAAGCACAGCCTGGTCATCGAGCTTGTCCAATACGGGATTGTGGAACGCGGGCAGGAAGATCTGCTCGATCAGATCGGCGGTAAGCTTTCCCCCGCTGCCATGCCCCAGCACAATTTGCGGATGGGAAAAAATCGGCATCGGGCATGACCCAAAGACCGGAGACGCCGGCTGCTCCTCTTCCTTGGTTGTAATCTCTGAGCCTGCCATAGCTTAGGTTGTCACTCCGTTTGCTGCCAGCGGCGCGGTCTGTGTGACGATCTGGTGCAGTTCGGGCTTGAGATGCCGCCCATAGGCGTAGTACGCAGCGCAAGCGCCCTCCGCCGATACCATCGTTGCTCCCAGCGGCCGCTGCGGCGTGCACAGGGTGCCGAACGCCGGGCAATCATGAGGCTTCTTAATACCCCGCAGTATCGAGCCGCTGATACATATCTCCGGTTCGAGGGTGGCAATCTCCGCCACATCGAATAACTTCTCCGCATCCTGCTGGGCAAACTCATCGCGCAGGTGATATCCGCTCATCGGGATATTCCCGATGCCACGCCACTTGCGATCCGCTACCTCAAAGACGCGATGGACCAGCTTCTGCGCCGGAAGATTACCGTCGCGCCCCAAAATGCGCGAGTACTGGTTTTCCACCACTGCCCGGCCTTGTTCCAATTGTTGCAGCGTCATCAGCGTGCCGTGCAATATATCGATCGGTTCAAAACCCGTGACCACGATCGGCACTTGATAGCGAGCGCTGATGGGATCGTATTCGCGATACCCCATCACCGCGCATACGTGCCCCGGACCGAGAAAGCCCTGCACCCGGTTGTCGGGCGATTGCAGAATGGCCTCCAGAGCAGGCGGGACCAGCACATGCGAAACCAGCAGCGATACATTGGTTACCTGCTCCTCACGCGCTCGCCAGGCCAGCATGGCGTTTGCCGGGGCCGTAGTCTCGAAGCCGATAGCGAAAAATACCACCTGCTTGGCCGGATTGGCACGTGCAATCTTCAGGCAATCAAGCGGGGAGTAGACAACACGCACGTCGCCCCCCAGTGACTTGATGGTGAACAGATCGCCATCGGACCCGGGCACGCGCAACATGTCGCCAAAGGAGCAGAAGATAACGTTGGCTTGCCGTGCAATCGCATGGGCTTTGTCGATCATTTCCAGCGGGGTCACGCAAACCGGACAGCCCGGCCCGTGCACCAACTCCACGCCCTCAGGCAACAGATGATCGATTCCGTGCTTGACGATGGAGTGCGTCTGCCCTCCGCAAACCTCCATCAACACCCATGGGCGGGTCTGAACGCGCCGCATTTCGCCCACAATCTTTTTGGCTACGTCACCGTCACGGTATTCATCAAGGTATTTCATTGTCGATATCCTCCCCGTTCTACCTCCTCAACCACAGGAGATTCAAGCTCCGTGAGCTGATCCAGCTCTCTCAACGCACCGTAGGTGCGCTCGGCCTCTGCTTCATCAATCCGGCTGATGGCAAACCCGACGTGCACCAGCACATACTCGCCGACCTGTGTCTCTGGAACGTATTCCAGGCAGGCCTCGCGCACAATGCCGCCGAACTGGACCTTAGCCATGCGCATCCCGCGCTGGTCGAATGTCTCTACCACTTTGCCGGGTATCGCCAGGCACATATCAATCTCCTTCACGCATTCGCTGGTGAGCGATCATGGCCTGCCCCAGGGAAAGACCACCGTCGTTTGCAGGAACCTGGGCATGCAGGAAAACCCCAAAGTCGCGACGCCGCAACTCTACCACCGTACGGCCCAGAAGGTACAGGTTCTGGAAACTGCCGCCGCTCAGGCAAACCCGTTTGACTCCGTCGGCCGGACCGATCTTGCTGCACGTTTCGCCAATCGCAGCACTTAATGTGTTGTGAAACATGGCCGAGATTTCTCCCGCCCGCCGGCCCCGGCAGAGATCCTTTACCATCGCTGCCACCACCGGCCGCATGTCGAGGATGATCGTTTCGCCCTCTTCCAAGGCAAAATCGTAGCGCTCGTCGACTGCTCCATCGGCCATTGCTTCGAGCGCAATCGCGGCCTGGCCCTCGAAGGTCACCTCCGTAGCCACGCCCAAAAGCGCAGCGACGGCATCGAACAGCCGTCCACACGAGGATGTCGCGACCGTTTGGATCCGCCGCTTGAGCATGGTATCCACCAGCGCAACCTGCTTCTCGTCGATCCCCTGAAAACACTTGAGCTCCGCAGGGATTTGTTGCCCGAAAACATCGCGCAGGTAGCTGAGCGCCATACGCCACGGTTGCCGTACCGCCGCGTCCCCTCCGGGTAAAAGAACGTTGCGCAAATGTGCCCGGCGCGTAAATCCGGCAAAATCTGCCAGCAGAAATTCGCCCCCCCAGACCGTGCCGTCGGTCCCAAATCCAGTGCCATCCATGGCCACCCCAAGAACCCGCCCCCGAAGATGGTTTTCCGCCATGCAACTGGCGATGTGCGCGTGGTGATGCTGCACCCCGATTTTGTGCTCGATTCCCGAGGCCAAAGCCATGCGTGTGCTCATATACCCGGGATGCAGATCGTAGGCCGCCGCGCGCGGTACAGCCCTGAAAATATGCTTAAGGTTGGCGAGTGTCTCCTCGAAGAACTGCATGGTCTCGTAGTTCTCCAGGTCGCCGAGATGCTGGCTAAGAATCGCGTATCTGCCTTTCGTGAGACAGAAAGTGTTTTTCAGTTCCCCACCAAACGCCAGCACTTCCTCCAACTCGATTCCCAGGTCGATGGTCTGGGGAACAAACCCGCGAGATCGGCGCAGTACGCGTTCCCGTCCCTCGAAGCTGCGCACGACAGAGTCGTCGACTCGGGTGGCAATATCACGGTTGTGCAGCAGGAACCAGTCCGCCACCCCGCCCAGTTGCAGCATGGCTTCGTGATTGCTGATCACGATCGGCTCCTCGCTCAGGTTGCCGCTGGTCATGACCAGGGCTGACCACTCGGACTGTATCTCCGGCGAGTCGCTGAATAACAAGTAATGCAATGGCGTGTAAGGCAACATCACCCCGAGAGTGCTATCTCCAGGTGCGATGCCAGGAGCAATGCCGGATGCGAATCTGGCTTCCGCCCGCCGGGGCAGGATGACGATGGGCCGCCGCGGAGACAGCAGGCTGGCTTCGTCCTCCGTCGAAACCTCGCACAGCTTCCTGGCTGCCGCGAGATCGCGCACCATCAATGCGAATGGTTTATGTGGGCGCCGCTTGCGTCTGCGTAACTCCAGGACCGCTACTTCATTGGTCGCATCGCAGGCGAGCAGAAAACCGCCCAGCCCTTTCACCGCCAGGATCTTGCCCTCGGCCAACAGACCGCGCGCCTGGCGAACCATCGCCAACGAGTCCTTATCCTGAAACCAGCAATTCCCTAAGGATGCTCCTGTTACCGTCGCGGCCGCCATCGCCGCCGTCGGCACGCTTTTCACCAGCAACAACGACGGTCCGCAGACCGCGCAGGCATTTGGTTGGGCATGAAAGCGCCGGTCTCGGGGATCCTCATATTCCCTCTCGCATTCCGCGCACATGGTGAAGGCCGACATCGTGGTCTTCGCCCGGTCATACGGTATGTCGCGCAGGATGGTATAGCGTGGTCCGCAATGGGTGCAATTGGTGAACGGATAGCCGTAGCGCCGGTTGGCCGGGTCTCCGAAATCGCTCCAACAGGCGTCGCAGGTGCCTGCATCGGGAGACACCAGCACAAATTCACCAGCCTCCTCCCGGCTGCCCAGAATAGAAAAGCCTACGCTCCCCTCCACTGCCATTTCTGAAACCGTGATCTGGGCGATCTGTGCCAGTTGCGGTGGATCGTCTTTCAGCTTGGTTAGAAACCGTTGCGTCGCGGCTCCGTCCCCTTCGATTTCGATCGTTACGCCGGAGGATGAGTTGAAGACATAGCCGGTCAGGCCCAAAGAGTGGGCGAGGTTGTAAACGAACGGACGAAACCCCACGCCCTGCACCACGCCTCGGACCTGGATGTGCTTGCGTTGGTTATGCATTTCTTATGGATATGTCATGCGTTTGTTGCTAACGTCTCTAAGATAGATTCTTCATCCCGGTTCTGAAAGGAAAGACACATGATCCTGGGCATGACGTTATCGACCTTCACTCTCTTCCACGTGGTATTAAGTCTGGTGGGGATCGCTACCGGACTTATCGTAGCCTACGGGCTGGTGACCGGAAGACGGTTCGACGCCTGGACTGCGATCTTCCTGCTATTCACGGTGCTCACCAGTTTGACGGGATTTCTCTTCCCCTTCACTCACCTCTTGCCGTCCCATATAGTCGGTATTCTTTCCTTGTTGATGCTGGGAGTTGCCATCTTCGGGCGTTATCCCCGGCGCCTGGAGGGTGCCTGGCGCCGGATCTATGTAGTCTGTGCCATGGTCGCTCTGTACCTCAACTGCTTTGTGCTTGTCGTCCAGATGTTTCTCAAAGTGCCGGCCTTGCATGCATTGGCTCCAAAAGGGAATGAGCCGCCATTTCTCATCGCGCAGCTGGCGCTCCTGGCTATTTTTGTCGGGCTGACCATTATCGCGGCCAGGCGGTTTTACTGCGCGCCCCTTGCTAAAGTGGTTGGATGACACCACCCCACGGTATCCGAGGAGATCAAAAACGATTTCCTTGGCAACCACTCTCCACGGAGGCGTCTCCCTCGACCTGCCGGCCGCGGTGACCTCCACGGCCAAACGGGAACTGCAACCCTCATGAACGGCTGTCCCGCTATCCGGGACGTGGGGCCACTTTTCGCGCCTTCCCCTGCGGCAAACGTTGACAACCGTGCCTCCCAGCGAAAATCATGCTATCGGCGTGATTTTCTCCACTGGAACATACCGCAAAGCGGGATCTAAACCCGGAAAGCGGAACATCACGGCGGGTACTCGAGGGCCAATCGATGGAAGCTTCTATCATTGAACGCACTCCTTTCGAGAACGGGTCGCGATCCAGCGATCTATATCAGTTGCACAGCCTGGACAGGGCGGTAGCCGTACTGGAGATGCTGGGGGAAAGCGACACCGCCCTCAGTCTCGCGGAAGTTTGCCAGAAGCTGAATCTGCACAAAAGCACAGCCCACCGTTCCCTCATGGTGCTGGAACGCAGCGCTCTGATCGAGCGTAGCCCGGAGAATCGCTACCGTCTCGGTTTGAAGCTTTATGAGCTTGGCAGCCGGGCCGTGGAGCAGGTAGACCTGCGCACCAGGGTCCATCCTTATTTCCGCCGGCTCGCGGCGAACGTGGGTGAAACCGTCCATCTCAGCGTGCTGCAGAAAACTTCGATTGTGTACCTCGACAAGGTCGAGCCCAATCGCCGGGTATGTGTCAGCTCGAAAACCGGCACCTCGAATCCCGTTTACTGCACGTCGATGGGCAAAGCCATGCTTGCCTTTCAGCCTCCTGAGGTGATCGAGGAGATCGTTTCCAAGATTCGCTTCGTGCGCTACACCCACAAGACGCTCACCTCCCGCGAGGCATTGATGAAGGCTCTCGACCGGGTGCGTCGCCGGGGATACGCCATTGACGATCAGGAAATTGAAGTGGGCGTTCGGTGTGTAGGCGCCCCTATCTTCGATGAAAACCATCAGGCCATCGCAGCGGTGAGTGTCTCCGGGCCGACATCGCGTATCACGGCCCCCAACATGCCTGAGATTGCCGAACACCTGCTGCGGTGCTGCCGTGACATCTCGGTCTCCCTCGGGCTACACGCCAAGAAGAGGCCGCGCGTACTCTCAGCCTTCGAGCGTCATTACCACAGCTGAAGCACCCCGTAGCGCAGCGGAGAGATCTGCGGTTTCGGTCCTTACCGCAAACTGGTAACCGAAGCCACATCCATATCCGCGTAATCCTGATTCTCTCCACCCATGCCCCAGCAGAAGCTATACGCACGTGTGCCCACGCCGGCATGGATCGACCACCCGGGCGAAATCACGGCCTCCAGTGCATTCATGATGATATGCCGCGTCTCCTTCGGCGGCCCCATCAAGTGAAACGCTACCGCATCCTCAATCAGGTTGAAATAAAGGTAAACCTCGGAGCGTCGCATGTGGGTATGTGGTGGGATCGTGTTCCAAACGCTGCCTGCATGCAGATGCGTCACCCCCATCACCAGCTGGCAGCTCTGCACCCCGTCCAGATAGATGTACTTCGACACCGTCCTCAGGTTGCACGTCTCAGCGCTCCCCAGCACCATCGGACTGGCGTCTGCCTTCTTCACCAACGCCACCGGATGGGCAGTATGCGCGGGATAACTGAGAAGATAAAAAATCGCCGGCGATGCGGGATTTTTTGATTCGAAGCTGATCTCCGCGTTACCCCGCCCGATGTACAGGCAGTCAAGATTTTCGAGTGAGTGGCACTTGCCGTTCACCTGGACACACCCGCTTCCACCCACATTCAGCGCCCCCAACTCCCGTCGCTCGGTAAAGTATTGCGCGCGCAGAGCTGGGTCCGTCGGCAGGGAAAGCGGGCCCGCGGTGGGCGCGGCCATGCCGATCACGGTGCGGTCCAGGTCGACATACACCAAATGCAGCGCACCGGGCTCATACAACGAATCAATCAGGAATGTTTCCCGAAGCTGCGCTGTAGTCATCTGCGGATACCGTACGGGGTCTGCCAAGTGATAGGTTTTCAAGTCGTTCTCCTTACCAGGGTCAAATCATCCGCGAAGACCTGCCGTTCTCGCCGGGTAAAGCGTGCCGCTCACTTGCCGGCGATTACTGTAAGACTGTGTAGCGACGCCGGAGTCAAGGCACCTGCTTCACCAGCCAATTCACCAGCTCGACGGCTGCGGCGAGGTTGTCGGCGAGCTGATCCGGATGTTCAATCTCCCCATTCGCCGGGTCATTGGCCATCAAAACCAGCACGCCTCCTGACTTCACCCATGCAGCCACCTGCCGCGCATCCTCGGGCTGCAAATAGTGAGGTTGCGGATTCTTCGACGGGATGTCAGGCGACACAATGATGTAGAACTGTGTCCCTTTAAGGTTGGCTGCCGTGGGCGCGCTATAAAGCGTATCCGTCGCCACACCAAATCCACGGAAAGTCTGCCCGAAAAGGAAAAAGCCACTGTTGCTGACATCATTCCACTTGTAGTGGAAGTACTCCTGTTGCCCGGCCGCGTTGGTTCGCTGCTGGCTGTTAAACCACCCATCCACCACCACGCGAGCCGGGGATTGGCTGAGTGCGGGGGAACACATCAGCCAACCCAACACCATCGCCCGCAGTGCGACCGAAGTAACACCTTGCACCCGTCTGCTCCTAGAAGTCCATCTTGAGGCTGAGTTGCAGAATTCGGGGAGGATTCGCAGCAAGAATGGTTCCGAAACTGGTCGAGTTTAAGGCGGTGCCGGGGTTGGTGACGCCGGTGCCGTTGCTGTTAATCGCGCCGCCCGGGTTGGCGTAATTGGTGTGGTTGAAGCAATTGAAGCACTCGGCACGGGCTTCGAGTTGCAAAGCCTCGTGCAATGGGATGAATTTGCTGAGAGCGGTGTCTACGTCGGTGTAGTGCGGACCGTAGAACTCAAAGGGCCGGGTGGCGCCATAGGTTCCAGCTGTGTTTGCAGCAAAGGAAGCCTTGTTTAGGAATGTGGTGATGGGAGTGTTCTGAGCGCGGGGTTTTCCGATCAAGTTAGGCCGGTCGTTGCCTACGGCGGTCAGGGAAGCGTCGGTGCCGGTAGTTACCGTGAAGGGAACACCGGTCGTCGCGGTGACGATGGGCGCAAGCTGCCAGCCGCTCAGCAGCAGCTGGCGTCCATAGGTTCCGCCTGCCGCACTGCGGATGATGGCCGAATTCACGAAGTTGTGACGCAGGTCGGAGCCGCAGTTGCTGTAATCGCGGTTGGGGTGAGCCGGATCCTGAAATTGGTCGCCGGCATTGTCTCCGTTTTCTGGAGGACCGGAGAGGCAGTGCGAATAGGTGTAGTTACTGAGCAGCGTGAAGTATTGGGAGAAGCGATGCTGCACGGTGACCAGGAGTCCATTAAAATTCGATCCCATCTTGGTATAAGCTTGCGTGACCTGGGTGAAATAGGCCCCCTGGGCGGCATTGATGCCGCTCAACAAGCGGCGGGCATTGGTGTTTCCGGTTGTGGAGCACAGTGTTCCCGCCGCAGGCACCGGCGAAAGCGTTCCGCAAGAGCCGGCGGCGCCGGTTGATGTTCCGGGGTAGTAGATCGCCGGGTTCTGCTCGTTTCCGTAGGAGTTGTGCAGCACCCTCGTCCCGAGATAGGTGCCGGTGAATGCCCAGTCTTTAAGAAACTGCTTTTGCACGCTCAGGTTCCAGTTCTGCGTATAAGCCTGCTGCAGGTCCGGGGGCAGCACGAAGTAGGTTCCGGAAGTGGGAAAAAACGCATTGCTGGCGGTTGGCGGAAAGGGCTTGGGGTAAGGATTGCCGCCAGGATAGCCCGCGTACGGAGTCGTGAGGTTGCCGGGCGGAGGCGTCAAAGTAACGGAGTCGCCCCACGGTGGCTGGGCGGCGTAGCGGGAGTTGTAGTAGAGCGGCGGCTCCTGGAAACCAAGACTATAGGAAGCGCGAATACTTTCTTTTCCCTGGCCGCGGGGATCGAATGCGATGCCGAAGCGGGGTTCAAGCCGGTTCCATTTGCCATGGTAGTAGCCGTGCGGAACCCCCGGGTCGCCATAGAAGTACACTCCAGGGGGAGCTGTGGGATAGACAACGGATCTGGTCCCAGCGGTAAAGCCCGCCTCTGAGAACTGGGCGCCGCGGCCCGTGGTTTCGATGGCCGGCAGCCCGGTGGCCCAACGCAGACCCGCGTTCATCGTGAACCGTGGGCTGAACTGAATGCTGTCCTGAAAATACAGGGCGCCATAGTTCTTGCGGAAATCGACCCCGCTGTTGTTGCCCTGATACAGCGATTGAATCCGGCCGAGCAGGAAGTCAGCCAGGCCGTCGCCAGTGTACTGCCCAGTGAAGTTGAACTGGCCATTGGCGTTGTTGACGCCGTCAGAAACGAGCGTGTTGCGCAGGTATTCCCCGCCGAAGGAAAAGTGATGGATACCCTTGCTCCAGAACAGGTCTTCGAGCACGTTGTAACCGTTGGTGCTGTTCAGCAGGCTTTCGCAGGTACCGCAAGCCACCGTGAACGCGTTCGAGATGTTTATGTAGAGGTAGTTCTTGATCGGTGCGTAGCTTTGGATGCCAAGCGTGTTGGGGTTGATGACGTCAGGGGCGATGTTGCGGCTGACGATATTTCTCGTCCACCCCACGTGAAAAGAGCTGACCAGGCTCGAAGTGAGGGTGTAGGTGTGGCCGAGGGTGAACGATTGCACCCGGTCATCGAGCGCCGGGTTCTGCGTATTCAACAAGTTGCCGTCGAAGATACCTGGCTGCGTGAAGTGTGTGAGGTAGTAGCGGCCGAAAACGGTCTGCTTGGCGGTCGCAGTCCAATCGATGCGGCCGATGAATTGATCCTCATTCTGCGGCAGCGGAAGGCCGTACACCAGCTTGCCGTTAGGGGCGGTCGCCAATGGAATGTATTTGAAGAGCGCGAGCGCCGAAGGGTTCAACTGTGACGTCGGAATCTGGTTGTTCGGATAGTACTGGACGGGGTTGGTTCCAGGGATTATGAGTTTTTGAGAGCCGACGAAAGCGCTGAAGTCACCGTTGAGTACGGCCTGAGTGGGGACAAAACTGGTGACTGCGTTGGTTTGCTGCCGGGTGCGCGTGCCCTGATAGCCACCGAAGAAGAACAACTTGTCTTTGCGGATCGGTCCACCGAGAACCCCGCCGAACTGGTTGCGCTTGAGCGTGTCCTGCTTGGTGGAGAAGTGGTTGCGCGCATTCAGGTCGCCGTTGCGGAAGAACTCGAAGAGTGTTCCGTGGAAGGAGTTGCCGCCTGCACGCGTCACAATATTCACGACGGCGCCAGGGTGAACGCCGTACTGCGGCGACAAACCTGAAGTCTGCACGCTGAATTCTTGAATAGCGTCCGGGAACGGAAAGGGTAGATTGACGTTGGTGAACGCGTCGTTGTTGTCCGAGGCGTCCAACAGGTAGTTGACGTTGGTGGCCTGGGCGCCGGCAATAGAGATCGTTACTGCACTGGGATAGTTTTTGCTCGAGGCCAGATCGGTTCCCGGCGCAATGGAAGTTCCCGGCGTCAGCAGGATCAACTGCGTGGCTTGCCGGCCATTCAACGGCAGATCGACCGTGCGCTGCCGGTCGATGACCTGAGTGATTGACTGATCTTCGGTCTGCACCAGCGAGGCTGCGGCCGTTACCTGCACCGTCTGAGCGACGCCGCCGACTTGCAATTTCACGTCGACGCGCAGCTCATTGCCTACCTGGATCACGATTCCAGATTGGTCGTAGGTGCTGAAGCCGTTGGCTGTCACCTTGAGGGTGTAGGGTCCCACCGGCAGGCTGGGTAAGCTGTAACCACCGTCAGCGTTGCTCGTCACGATGCGGTGGAGTCCGGACTCCGTCTGCACGACCTCTATCGTCGCCCCGGAAACCGCGGATCCTGATTCGTCGGTTACAGTACCTTGAATTTGGCCACCACCGTTGGCCTGTGCCTGAAGCAACTGGTTGCCCGGAAAGAGGATCAGGAGCAAGAACAGGCACGCTGGCTTCCAGGTATTTTTTGTTTGTCTGGTAAACCCCGTAAACGCATGGATACGAAATGACCGCATAAAGCCCCCCTATGTAGGCGACTCATAGACCGGCCCAAGATGTATCAAATCGCATATTCGATGAGCAATGGAAATCTGGCTATTGGCGTCTTAAATGCCTATAGGCGTTCCGCTCTCCGGGACAGGTGTTGCATTTGCCGGATGCTACAGTAGCGCCATGCCGGTAGCCGAAGATCTAGCCCGTATTGCACTGCAGGAACAAGAGCTCCAATTTGCCCGGTTTGACGAAGACACAGCGTGGAGACTGGGTGGACATGTGCGTGCCCTGGCCATTGAGCGCAAGCTGAGCCTGGTGGTCGATGTACGCCGTTTTGGGCAGCCGCTGTTCTACAGTGCGCTCCCCGGCACCACCCCTGACAATGTCGAATGGGTGCGCCGTAAAGGCAACGTGGTAGCCCGTTTTCATCGCAGTTCCTATGCCATTGGGCGGGAGATGGAGGAGAAGAAGTCCAATCTCTTCGACCGCTACGGTCTGCCCATCGCGGACTACGCCAGCCATGGAGGGAGCTTTCCCCTGCGCGCAGTGGGAGCCGGCGTCATTGGCTCCGTCACTGTCTCGGGACTGCCGGAGCGTGCCGATCATCAATTGGCCGTCGAAGCTCTTTGTGCAGAGCTGGGCCGTCCCTTCGCCACCCTCCGCCTCGAATAACACTTCATTCACTGCCAACCGCGTGAACTCCGTCCGCGTCAAAGCAAGCATGGAGGGAAGGGCATGGCAAAACTAAATGAGGCAGCTCGCGATCGTATACCCGCGACCAAATTCGCATTTCCCAAGCAGCGCAAAGAACCGCTGGAAAACGCCTCACACGTTCGCAACGCTGCTGCGCGCTTTAATCAGGTAGAGGGCGTCACCGAAGCGGAACGTCGTGCGGCCTGGAAGCGAATCGAGACCGCCGCCAAAAAGTACAAGGTGGAGCTCAGAAGTTCCAAGTAGGGGCCTGCTGCAGGCCCCTGTTGGACGTCGCTCCACCCTTTACCGGTGGTCGTCCCGCCTAACCGCTTGTCGCTTAATCCATATAGCCACTACCATCTATCCATGGCAATAGTTGCTGAGCCAATCTCCCCGGTCATCGCCGTGGACAGGAAAGCCTCCGACCCGCTCCATAAACAGGTCTACGACGGCTTTCGCATGGCCATTGTCCGCGGCAACCTCCGCCCCGGGCAGCGCGTACCATCTTCCCGCTCGCTCGCGCTGGAGCTGGGAATCTCCCGCATTCCGGTTCTCAACGCCTACGCGCAGTTGTTAGCGGAAGGATATTTCGCGAGCCGCAAAGGCGCCGGCACCTTTGTCTCTGACTCTCTCCCTGAGAGTCTCACCGTTTGTAGAGAGAGAACCCCGCAACTCGTGCAGGTTGGGGCAGGACCGCGCCCTGTTGCGCGCCGCGGTCTCCTCATGACAGCGGAACGGCCGCCCTGGGCCCGTGGCTTTGGCGCGTTTGGCGTGCATCAACCCGCATTTGATCACTTTCCCTTCCGGATGTGGTCGAGCATCATCACCCGCCACACACGAAGCCCGCGCCTGGGCGCGATCCATAACGTTGATGCTCTGGGGACCGACTCTTTTCGCGAGGCCATCTGTACTTACCTTCGCACTGCGCGGGCGGTTCGCTGTGAGCCGCAACAGGTAATGATTGTTGCCGGCTCGCAGCAGGCACTGGAGATTTCGGCCCGGGTACTGTTGGGAAAGGGAAGCTCCATCTGGGTCGAAGATCCAGGCTACCGTCTGGCCAGAAACGTCTTCGCGGGGGCAGGTTGCAATCTCATCCCTGTCCCGGTCGATGAAGACGGCATGATCGTATCTGCTGGAATCAAGCGATGTCCCAAGGCCCGAGCTGTTTACGTCACGCCATCCCATCAGTACCCACTCGGCGCCACCATGAGCGCCGGGCGCCGCATGCAACTCCTGAACTGGGCGCAGAGTGCGGGATCGTGGATCATCGAAGATGACTATGACAGCGAGTACCGTTTCGAAAGCGCCCCTATCTCATCCTTGCAGGGACTCGATCGGAATGCCCGGGTCATTTATATCGGCACCTTCAGCAAGGTTCTTTTTCCTTCTTTGCGTCTGGGCTACATCGTCATTCCGGAAGATCTGGTGGGCCATTTCGCCGCGGTGCGTTCGGCCATGGACATTTTTCCGCCCTACCTCTACCAGGAAGCCATTACCGACTTCATGCGCGAAGGGCATTTTGCCCGTCACATCCGAAAGATGCGGCTGCTGTATGGCGAACGAAGAACCGCGCTGGTCAACAGCATCCGGGACCAGCTCGGGCCCGAGTTGGAGATCCACGGCAGCCAGGCGGGTATGCATCTGGCAGTCACTCTCCCCAAAGGTTTGAGCGACCAGGAGATTGCGGTCAGGGCGGCGGCCAAGGGCCTTTGGCTCTGGCCGCTTTCCCCTTCGTATTTGGGCAAGTATGCCCGCCAGGGTTTCATCCTGGGATTTGGCAATACACCGGTGGAAGAGATGCCACGCGCTGTCAGCCAACTCCGGGCGCACTTACGATAGCGGTTTACTTTTTATTCTGGCTGGCGATCGCTGCGAGAACATTGGTGCTGTCCTTTTGCGGATCCACCTTTCTCCACACCTGTGCGATCGTTCCTTTCGGCGAGATAAGAAAAGTATCCCGCTCGTCGAACTTCAGATCCTTGAAGGTCATCAACGGGACACCGTAGGCTGACGCCGCCTGCCGATCCGGATCCGAAAGCAGTTTAAAAGTCAGCCCATCCTGAGTGCAGAAGCTCTTATGACTCTCAGCGCTATCCAAGCTGACCCCGAGTACAACGGCATGATGCGCTTCAAACTTGGAGAGGTCGCTCTGGTAGGCATGTGCCTCGATGGTGCAACCGGTTGTTTTGTCTTTGGGATAGAAGTAAAGCACCACCCATTTGCCCTTGTAATCCGCAAGGCTGACAGGCGTTCCATCCTGAGAGGGAAGCGTAAACGCAGGAGCTTTCGCTCCGGGTTGCAAATCAACATCCGCTGCGTTTGCGGTGATTCCGTACCAGGGCATAAGCCCTAGCAGAGCGGCAAAAACCTTGAATCTATTGCGCATAGTTCCTCACTTAGTTTTGATCAACCGAACCCTGATAATTCAAAGAGCAAACACACCGCCGGCAAGTCGGGTTTTCGCTCACCCGGAGTGACTGACGGAAAGCCCGCGCCGCCTCACCGTTGACCACCTCTTCCAGTGTAGAAGATCCAATGTTCCCCACAGGACGATGGAAAAAACAAGGCCTGACAGATCCATCGACTTCCACCACCGCAGAAACCCACGGAGCGTTGCAGACAGGAGATTCGGGAGCAACCTGCCCCAGATGCTCGCGGAAGCGGCGCGGGATCCGGCGCAGCTTTGGCGCCCGCTCCGAAATGTATCCGCGACGGATATCATCGCCATGTTCCACAATCAGCCCCTCAATTTCATCTTCCAGCCCGCCAACTTCCTCCTCCGTCAACGCGATCTCGCTTTGTCTCTCTCCTGGCCACACCAACGCTCGATTGAATGCCTCCGACGTAAGATCGGCGGCGAGGAAGGAAATGGAATCGAACCCGATCGTTTTCGCCGATCGAACCGCAGCGCGAAGCTGACGGTGATTCGCCTTCTGCACCGTGGTGCGGCATGCAATTCCAAGCTTCGGTGCTCGCTCACGGATCGCAGCCACGCCTCGAGCGATAATGTCGAAACCTCCAGGGACGCGCCGCACAGCATCATGTACCTCCCGCGGTCCGTCGATCGATACGATGACATCGTCAAACAGCGTGGAGACTTCGTCGGCACGCTTAAGCAGCAGCAGCCCTGTAGTTAATAACGTAAGACGTATCTGCTCTTCGCGGAAAAACTGGCAAAGTGCGCCCAGATCCCCGTGCAGCAGAGGTTCCCCACCACTCAGCACCACTTGGCGGACGCCCAGGTTGCGCAGCGACTCCCGATGGCGTTCCAGGTCCGCGACCCGCACCTGTTCGTGCTTCTCCCGCTTCCAGATATCGCACATGACACAGCGGCAGTTGCAATGGCTATGGACGTTAAGCACCAGGATCGGCATCGACGCCAGTACAGAAGCGGCCTGAGGCGCAGCGATCTCTCTCTCATGCAGCAATGGCACGGCGCACCCTCTTTCCACCCACACAGAAGTCACTTCCCAAAACCTTTTCGGCATCGGCAATCAATTGGCCAATAGGAGCGCGCACCCATCGTGGCACCCCGGCTACTTCAAACGGCTCCAACCCGTTCGCGAGCGCAGCCGGCAGGCGCTCAAACAAACCTGGCCCTGCAAGCTGAACGCGTCCTGCCGTGATCACCAGTTCTACCTGATCGACGGTCAGCTGAGCCAGAGTTTCAGCCGGGCTAAGACCGCGGTCGCGAACCACCAGCATGTCAGCGGCGGACCCGGGCCGCAAGCGTCCTTCTCCCCGCCGAAGACGCAGAATGTCTGCCGGCTGGTCGGTCACCATGGCGTAGATCGAGTTGGCGTGGAGGCCGATCCGGGTGCGCGTAAATCGGATCTCATCCAGCAGATCGCCTGCAGCGGTAAGCGGCGAATCGCTGCCCAGGATCACCTTGTTCAGCGAATGGACCAACGAAAGCGAAGGAAACTGATGGAAAAGAAATTTGTTTGAGGTGGGGCACAGAATAACAGCCGTCAGACGCTGGTTGATCAGCCCCGCAGCTACCGGAGTGCAGGCAAGGCCATGAACCAAAACCGTCCGCTCATCCAGGGCATGCAAGCGGTCGAGCTCGAATACTTCTTCCAGGCTTTTCCGGTCGACACCTTCGGCGGCATGCAGAATGAAAGGAGCGTCACTCGGACTCTTTGCGAATTTGCCCGCCAGCTGCGGATCAAGTGAGAGTGAGTGAGCCCACCCAAAGTCCGAGACAACTCTCACCGGAAACATAGGGTCCAATAAATCCGGGCTCAACGGGTTGTGATGGCAGACCGTCGTCACCCCGCAGAGCAGGTTGCGGATACCTCCCCACCATAGACGCACAGGCCGGGGTACCTTGCGATGCCGCTCAATCAGGGCCGCATTGTTCTCATGGATGTCACGTGCCCATTCAGCGGCGTTTTGGTAGGGCCCGTCCCCCAGGTTAGGAAACAGGCTGAACTCCAGATGATCATGTGCGTTGATCAATCCCGGCAGAAGAAAATGCCCGGACAGATCAAGCGCCCTTTCGGAAAAAAAACCAGCCTTGTGATTCGCAGTAGACCCGTCCTGGATGAGATGGATCGTGCCCCCCTCAACGGAAACAGAAGCCAACGAAGCGGCAATCGGTCCCCGCGCTACGCGGGCTCCATGCAGACGGAGCGAGTCTGTGGTCCCCTTTGCGGCGATGCGCGCCCGCGGCGAACTCGTGGACTTGCGCAGTTGCAGCAGGTAAATGGCCGGCAGATCCGCGGCCGCCTGGTACAGATCGGGCCGGCCGCATTGTTCGAAGATCTCCCCCTCTTCGACGCCAAAGGTTGGTTCCACGAGCGAAACAACCCGGAACCCGCGCGCTTCGAAGGCTCCGGTAATCTTTTGCAGAGGCCATCCCCGGCCGTGAATCCGAGTACCCGAATCCTTCGCCGGAGACCATCTTGCCCAGCGAAGCGAGGCTTCGGTATCGGGGTGCATGTCGCTGAGAACTACCGTTGCTCCCGGGCGCGCGACCCGATCAATCTCGCACGCAAAGCTGTCGAGATCATCCAGATAACTGACGACAAACGAACACAACACCATATCGGCGGAGGCGTCGGGAAGCGGAAGCGCGGTACAACTCCCCAGCCGAAGATCACACTGGTGGTTCAGCTTGCCGGCGGCCACTTTGAGCATTGCCGATGAGGTATCTACCCCCAATAGGCTTCGTGGAGAGCGCTCGGCCAACTGCTCCAGCCACCTGCCTGTGCCGCAGCCCGCATCGAGGATGTCCAGCCCGCGCACATCCACGAACATAGGCTCGAGCAGCCGTTGCTCCAGCGAAAGCAGCGGATTCGGCTGGGCGTCATACACCTCCGCCCAGCTATCAAAAAGCTCTTGCGGCAGCGACACCAGCTGGCTCATAAGCTCTCTCGCTTGGGCTTACGCAGACTGATAAACTCGTTGGCCCACTGGAGTTCTAAGGGGAAGCTGTAGACGCGGAAGGCGTAGCGCCACCAGCTCAGGATCTTCAAAAGCACCCGGCTCCATTGCGGCGCGCGAATATCCTGCACCGTCGGCCAACGCGACGCGACAACAGTTTCAAAGTTATCAATGAGCTTCTTCGTCCTGGTCTTCAGCCACGGCGCATGGGTGTCGATGCGCAGAGTGTAATCCATCCATTCCTTTTCGGCCCATCCCGCGGGGCTATCCGGAAAGGCAATCTGACTATCCACATCCCCGTACATCTTCCCCGGCTGAGGCGTGGGCGTGTAGTGCTGCACGATGATTTCCGAGTCAGGATTGATCCGTTTCAGCTTGCGGATAAAGCTGACCGTCTCTTTGGTATCGCGCTCCGGATCGCCTGGGTTGCCGATGACAAACGAAAACTCGGGAATGATGCCGAACTGGCGCGTGCGGTGAGCCATCATCACCGTCTCTTCGGTGGTAATGCCCTTCTGCATCTCTTTGAGCACCCAGTCGGACCCAGACTCCGCTCCGAAGAAGATCATGGCGCACCCGGCCTTCTTGATTGCTTCCATCGTGGCGTCTGAATACCGGGACATGATGTCCACCCGCGCCTCGCACCACCACCGAAGGTTGAGCGGAGCCAGGCGATCCATCAGCTCGCGGGCGTGATCCTCGCGCAGAAAGAAATTCATATCGTAGAACTGGACGGAGTCGGCACCATAGCGCCCCGCCAGGTAGTTAAGAATCTTGACCGTCCGCTCAGGAGACTCCATTCTTTCTGCTCTGCCATACGCGGCATGCACACCGCAAAAACTACAGTTGAAAGGGCAGCCGATGCTGGCGTGATGCACGGCCGTGCGCTTACCGAAGAACGAGGGCCGCAGGTACTTCTCCACTGGCAGGCGATGGAACGGCGACCACGGAAATTCATCCGGACCTTTCATCGGCCGTTCAGCGTTGGTGCGATGAAACCCAAACGCGTCCTTATAGCAGAGACCGAGGATGGATTCGAGTGTCCGCTTTCCCCGCAGCGCGTCGATCAGTTCGAGCAGCGTATCTTCGCCCTGGCCGCGGACCACGTAGTCGACATATTTCGCATTCAGCGCGGTATCCGGATAGAGGGAAGGGAAGTAGCCGCCCCAGACGATGCGTACCTGGGGGCGCAACCGGCGTATCTCGCGGCACGTCTCCATGGCGGCCACCATCTGTGGTCCTGGCATACAGGAAACGCCCAGCAACTCAACCTGGTGGAGGTTGATGGTGTTCAGAATGGCGGCGGTAGAATCCTCCTCCAGGTTGCCATCGATAATTCTGTATTCCTCCCGGCCTTCCAGCACAGCCGCCAGCGCCAGCACGGCAAGCGGAAGCCTGCAGTTCCGGGGCTTGGTAGCCCGAGGATGGAAAAGAATGATCATTTCACCACCTTGGCGGAGTAGATCCGAAACCGTGACGGTTTGCGCGAGCGGCGTAACCTCGCCACCAACGGCCGCATATGCCAACGCACACCGTAGAAAGGAAAGTGGGTATGCCACCGGATGTGGAAGCGTTGCTCGAGCGCGCCCAGGCGTTGGTCGGTTAGGAATTCCTGGCTGTTCAACTCATCCGACGGGAAGCCATAGCGCCGGATGAACAACTTGCGGCGCTCTTCCAGCATGCGCGCTCCGCTCCGTTCATCGCTGTACCAGGGAGTGTCGGCGATCACCACTGTGCCCCCGCCGCGCACACAGCGAATCGCCTCGGTCAATGTCTTCTCGTAATTCTCGGAATAGTGGAACGACGCGTTGAACATCACCACGTCAAACTGGGAATCGGCGAAAGGCAGGTTATCGAGCTCGGCCTGGATTCTGGGGAACAAAGACGGCAACCGGGGCTCGTAGTGCTTTGCTGCGCCAAGACCATCGCGCTCGTTGATAAGCAGGTCCACCGCGACTGGGGTGTGGCCCTCGGTAGCAAAGCGATAGCTCATCCAACCGTTGCCTGCACCCAGATCCAGAATGCGCAGACGGTAGTGCGCCAGGGGAGTGAAACGGGGCATGATCTTTCGCTCGAGATAGCGGAATGTACGCGCCCGCATTGTCCATTGCCCGCTCAGACGGCCGGATAGATCGCGATAGGGAAGGGCGAGATAGTATTCATCACTGTCGCTGCCCCGTCCTTCCGCCGCTCGAATCGACTCGTAGTCCTGGACAAATTGCGAGTACCGGGCCGCCCTCTCCGGCAAAAGCGTTTTCCATATACCCTGCTCACAAGCCAATCGCGACTCGCAGGCGAAACACTCAATCGATGCGGCGCCGTTGGGCGGAAGAAAGCCGATCGATGCAAAGCATCGCGGGCAACGCAGCATCACCCCCGTACGCTCCTGGGACTGCTCCTTAAGCTGTACCTGCGCGCTCAGCAGCATGGCTGCTCCACTCGTTCGAAGCAGATCAGTATGTGATCACCAACGGTTCTGAACCAGGGCAGCGGGGAGACGAACCGGTCGACCGCACGAAGCACATTCAGCAAACGAGGATGATTGCGGACCATCGGTTCCAGGTACGAAGGCGGAACCGCAATCCCGATCCCGGTGCACCAGCGCATGCGAAAGTACGGAGCAAACGTCTTTTTTATCGCCCGCAAGGTCGGGTAATACACTTTGACGGTGAACTCTCCCACCTTCACGGTTGCGAAGCCTGAGGTTCTGCGGAATGCTTTCCGGAACTGGCCGTGGAGAACAAACCAGGCCATTTCCAAAAGACAATAACGAGTGGAAAGACAGATCACCACAGGAGTGCTCCTGGCTACCAGGCCCGCCAGTTGGTGGGCAGTCAGGTGGAGATCCGCAACACAGTTCAACCCGGAAAAGTTGGAGAATGCTCCATCGAACAACTCTCCACGCCCCAGCCTGGAAAGATGCTCTGTCGCCAGAACCCGGAATTCGATCGACGCCCCCGGGTCTTCGCTCTGCATGCGCCGCCGAGCAGTATCGATCATGTGCGCCGAGGCATCGCAGGCGAGAACGGACACATCATGTCGCGCCAGAAAGAGCGCATCTTCGCCCGTGCCGCAATTGATTTCCAGAATGTGAGACCCGGGTTCGAAGGTATCGATCAAAGCGTCCCAGACGACTCCACGCTGTGCGCGGCCGATCATGGAGCGCGTAAACAGGTCATCGTACTTCATGGCCAGGCTGTCGAACGCGAGCACGGTCTGGTTTTCCACCGCAACGCTCATGCGTCCACCTCCGCGACCGTCGAGAGCAGCCCTGCCCGCGCCTGTTCGATGCTCTGGCGAAGGCTGGCCGCGCTCTCGGAATTTGCCGCCGGGGTGCCGGCCATCCGGGCAAGCTGCACTTCTTCTTTCAGCAGCCGGTCTGCGTAGCTGTAAAACCTCTGCGAGTGCCGCCCCTTGATCTTCAGTTCCCGATCGGAGCTGGTGGCCCACGGTTGCAGTTGCACCAGGCGGTCGGACATCTTTTTGTAGTAAGGCGTGCCTTTGATGGGGTAAGACACCGTGGTGAAGAAGATATCGGGCTGTGACGTGCTTACATGGCGAATCGTCGCCTCAATATCTTCCAGCTCCTCTCCTTCATAACCCCACATCAGAAACATTCCGCTTTGAATGCCGCGCTCCCGGCTCATGGCAACGGCCTGCTGCACTTGCTCGATCTTGACTCCGCGGTCCATGGAATCGAGAATCCGCTGCGATCCGCTTTCCGAGCCAATCCAGATACGAAAGCAACCCAGTTCGGCAAGCAGGTCAAGCATCTCCGGGTTCAGTCGATCCGCCCGTGAGATGCATTCGAACGGGATGCGCAGGTTGCGCGAACGCATCTCCGCCGCGTACGTGCGCAGCCACGCGTGGTTGATGGTGAATACATCGTCTGATACCCAAATCATGTCCGGGCTATAGGTGTTCAACAACCATTCCACTTCGTCTACTACCAGCAATGGGTTGCGCCGGCGATGAGTCTGGCCGAACACCTGGTGGCTGCACCAGCGGCACTTGTAAGGGCATCCGCGCGCAGTGATGAAGTTGACCGAACCTTTACCGTGCGCATCGCGCCAGGTCTTCACATAGCGGTGGATATCGATCGCCTGCCGCGCCGGCCAGGGTTGGCTATCAAGGTCGGAGATCTGTGCGCGTTGCGGAGTCTCCTGCATTTTCCCATCGGCATCGAGGTAAGCGATCCCGGCAATAGAAGCGTGAGCATCCGTAGACCTGGCGCGAAATGACTCCAGTAATTCTTCGACCGTAAGCTCGCCTTCGCCAAACACCACGAAGTCTGCTCCCGCCTGCAGGTACTCCAAAGCATAGGCCCCCGGTTCAGGACCGCCGACAATTGTCTTCCACCCCGCCTCGCGCGCCACCTTGAGCGTTTCCACCACATTCTTGCGCGTCATGAGGTTGGCGTAGATCCCCAGCACAGACGGCTTCTCGCTGCGCAGATGCTGGAACAGCGCTTCCCGGCTGGAGAAGGTAGTGTCGAATACATCAACGTCAAACCCCTTCCGCCGCAGGTGCGAGCAAAGATACAAAATGCCCAAAGGGGCGTAGGGCTTCATGATCTGCAGCTCTTTGGGGTCTTCGTAGAGAAAGTAACCGTGTGCCAGTAAAAGCTCAGCCATGTATCCCCTTTCTCATCGAGCCGGTTGAATGGCTTCAAGATGAACAAGCTGGTCCCGCCCGGAGGGTTCAAACTGCGTAAAGCTCGTGGCCTCAGAGTTTTTGCTGGTTGCCTCGAGCGCAAACACCTTGTCCCAAAGGGAAACCCCGTCCTGGCCGCCGCTGGATAGACCATCGCCGTGCCAGGTGTCGACTTCCGCGTGCAGGGCATTGCGAAGCGCCAGGTAAAACTCGTCTTTGTAGGCCGCCGTGAACATCAGGCATAAGTCGTCGCTGTCGGTCCAGTTGCTCTTGGCGCCGATCTGCTCCTGCACCCGCTCGAAGAACGGGGTCCCGGGCAGCGGATAAGAAAACGAGACACCAATGTCATCCGGACGGGTCGTGCGAACGAGCTCTATCGTCTTCTGAATGTCCTCCCAATGCTCTCCGGGGTAACCAAACTGCAGGAAATAACAGGCACGGATGCCTGCGTCCGCGAGCCTTTCTCGAGCAACCTTGATTTCGCCAACCTGCAAACCCTTATCCATGGAGTCGAGTACGCGTTGCGATCCGGATTCAACGCCCATCCAGACTTCGGCGCAGCCCGCGCGTTTAAGGCTGGCGACCGTCTCCTCGCTCATCAGATCGGCACGCGATTGGATCTTGAACGGCAAAGCGCCGTCCCTCGACTCAATCGCATCTGCGAACTGCTTCACCCATCGCAGGTCGAGGGCGAAGATGTCATCGCCGAACCAGATATGCTCCGCTCCGTGTACCTCTTTAAGCTCACAGATTTCAGCTGCCACCAACTCCGCCGGACGAAGTTGAAACTTGTTCCCGGAAATGGGCTTCGCACACCAGTTGCACCGGTACGGGCATCCGCGGCTGGCAACCACATTCGTGGAGAAGTAGCCATGCGCCGATATCCAGGCCTTCCTGTAAGGTTCCAGGTCGATGAGTTCGCGTGCCGGCCGGACAAGATCCTTCCAATAAGGATTGCGTGGCGGCTTGGCCGAGCTCTGCACCAGGCGCCCATCGGCATTCAGGTGGATCACTCCGGCTATTTCTTTTGGCAGCGCTTTCCCGGCAAGGATCGAAGCGCACAATTCCACCAGGCTCTCTTCCGCTTCTCCCACCAGAACGAAGTCAGCTCCATTCTGCAGATATTCCCTGGCATGGTCGGTCGCATCGGAGCCATGGGCGATCACGATCGCCCCCGCCTCCCGTGCTGTCTGCGCCAATTGCCAGGCCACGTCGCGCATCCGTGTCAGACACATCTTCGACAAAAAGTTGAAGTCGTCTTCATAGATGGCCAGAACCCGCGGCTTCTCCTGCCGCAGCATCTCGAGAAAACCCGTGACCGGGTCTTGCAACATCGGATCGAAGACCGCGGCCGAGATTCCGTGCTCCCTTAAGGCCGAGGCAGCGTAGAGCGTCCCCAGGGGTGCGTAGGGCTGCATCTTGCGTACCTGCTTAGGGTCGTAAGGGAGATGATACGAATGTGCCAACAAGATATCCGCCACAAGTTACCTCGATAAGTCCATCTAACTAACACGCACTTGCGGGAAGTTTAGGAAGTTCCTGACCCGTGATGAGCGAACGCCGTTGAGCAAATCGCTCAGAGAGCGCTGCAAGCCAAAGCTCCCAGGGGAAAAAACCTTGATTTGAATTCAAACGCCAGCGAATCGGCGATCGAATAATCGATTGCACTGCCTGCCGCAAGCGCGAATGGGTTGACGTCTGCCGGCATATCTGACTGTTGAGCAGGAAATACTCCACCATCCGGTTAAGCCGGGCGAGCTCCTTGCCTTTCAGCCAGGGAAGCATATTGGCACCCAACGGCATATCCATCCACTCCACCAGCGAGTGTGGTTCGGGCACACCCAGCTCTCGCAATTGCGGCCAGATAGGAATTCCGGGATAAGGGGTGAAGATATTGGGCGAGAAGCTTACATTCGGAAACTGCCGCGCAATATCGCTCATGGTTTGAAAGGTGATGGTGCGATCCGCCTCGGTTTCACCGGGATAGGCAAAGATGAGATTGAACGTGACCCGAATGCCGGCAAGGTTCGCCTTCCGCGCGGTCTCATACATCTCGTTCACTCGTTGGTGACGTTTGTTCATCATCTTCAACACCGCTTCCGAAGTGGATTCGGTGCCGAAGCCCATGTGCGATACGCCGCTCTTGCCCAGTAGAATCACGTCCTCTTCGCTCATGCGGCATAGGAAGTCCGTGGAAGCTTGAAACGTCCAGCGAAACTTGACTCCCGATGCAATGATGCCGCGAGCGATTTCCAGCGCCCGGGCAAGTTGGACCGGGAAGTTCGAATCGAGCAGCGCCACTTCCTCAATGCGATACTTCGTCACCAGGTCAACCAGTTCAGTGACCACCCGTTCCGCTGAGAGCGCATTGAATCGCCGCTTGTAGAACACCATGTCCGTACAGTAATTGCAGGCGTACGGGCAGCCGACGCTGGTCGCGTATCCAATCTTTCTGGCTCCGCTGAGTTTCTCGTACGCGTCGAAGTCGGTAAGGTCAAACGCCGGAATGGGAAGCGCATCCAAAGGTTCCACGTGCCGGTCGAGGTTATGCACGCGCCGGCCGTTGTTCTTCCACGAGACTCCCGGAATCATATCCAGCGGCCGGTTCGCCAGCAGGGCCTTCGCCACTTCCACCAGGGTGACTTCGCCTTGTCCGCGAACGACGATGTCGACGAAAGGCTCGCTCAAGGTTTCATCCGGCAGCAGCGTTGCATGCCAGCCGCCAAAAATAATTGGTAACTGTGGATAATCACTCTTCATCGCCGTGGCTATTTCTACCGCGCCACGGATCATAGGGCCGGTCAGCACCGAGATCCCGAGGCACAGCGCGTCGACGCTTTCGCGCTCAATGTGTGCCCGGTAATCCGGATCGATGGCCGCATCGATCACCACCACGTCAAAGTTCGCTTCTCGCAAAGGAGAGGCGAGGGCGAGCAGGCAAAGCGGAGCGCCCAGCGGCGGCCCATCGTATGCCGGGTAGAAGAGAATGACCTTCCCCCGGTTTAGCATGTAGCCTCCACCGTGTTCGGCTCCAGCCGCTTGGCGTCGACTGCCGGTTTCATCGCAGCCGTGTGCTCTTTCAGTTTCTTGTTCAGCCACAGCTCGACAGGAAAGCGGTAAGCACCGTGGTCCAGCCGCCACCGTGCGGGAAGAGAAATGCACTTCTGCGCTAGCCGGGTAATGGGTTTGCGCGTGTCCGCCGAAATTGGAATGCGATCGAACGCAATGCGCAGATAGTCGCGCATAATCTGCAGTTCTTCATGATCGCGGCCGTTCAGCCAGGGGAGCTTGGTATACCGCGGGAAAAAGTCCACCCAACCTTCCAGCGAGTCCGGCGTCTGCACGCCAAGCTCCGCGATCTTGTCCATGATGGGAGCGCCCGGATAAGGGGTAAAGATATTGGTCCAGAACTCAGCCCCGGGGAGCTTCCGGCATACGTCCATCACGAAGCTGATCGTTTCTCTTCGCTCTTTGGCCCCTTCACCAGGGAAGGCGAAGATAATATTGAACGATGGCCGGATGCCCGCGGCCAGGCAGCGCGCCGCGCTTTCATAGATGGTCGGGAAGTCCTGAAAGTCCTTGTTCATGGCCTTCCAGACTTTGCGCGATCCCGACTCGGCGCCCTGGCATATCTGGTGCAGCCCGCTCTTGTGCAACAGTTTCAGATCTTCGAGGGAAAGTCGCGCGGTGAGGTTGGTGGTCGCCTGAATGCTCCACTTGAACTGGGCCCCGGCGCGCACCAGCCCTTCGGAAATGGCGCGCGCCCGGTCGAGGTCGACGAGAAAGTTATCGTCGACGACCCAAAGCATCTCCAAACCATATCTGCGGCTGAGATCAACGGTTTCTTCTACAAACTGCTCCGCGGGCAGTGCATTCCATTTGCGGCCATAGACGCCCGCGTTGGTGCAGTACGCGCAGTTGAACGGGCACGCCAGGCTCGAGGTGTACATGGCCCAGCGCTTTCCGCACAACTTCTCATACGCATCAAAATCGGCCAGGTGATACGCCTTGGGGGGCATATCCACCAGCGGACGCAGAGGACGCTCCGGGGTAAAGATCAGCTTGTTGTCGCGCTTGAAACCGATACCGGCAACAAAGTCGGGTGCTGACCCCTTCTCGATGTGGTTCACCAGTTCCAGGAGAGATTCCTCGCCCTGTCCGCGAACCACGTAGTCGATATACGGAGCTTCCAGGGTCTGTTTTGGCAGGAGGGAGGGGTGCCATCCCCCCAGAATGATAGGAAACTCCGGATTCCACTCCTTGATGGCGCGAGCAATTTCGACCGTTTCCCGGATCATCGGTCCGGTCACAAGAGAGATACCAAGGCAGAGTGCGTCCCGCACTTCTTCGAGAACGCGTTTCTTGTAATTGGGGGTGATCGTGGAATCAATGAGACAAATCTCAAATCCAGCACGCTCCAACGGGGTTGCGACCGCCAAAATACCCAAAGGGGCCGTCGCGTCCGAGCTGGCAAAGGACGGAAAGAAGAAAACAATTTTGCGGGACCTGGACAACGGATTCTCCTCGCTTAAAGAAACGATAGATATTCGGCAGAACCCAGTTGTCACAGGAATGTCAGCAATTTGTCAGGTGTCTGCTGCGCCTGGAGGGACCTCGCCTGGGAAACCAGGCTGAGGAACTGGACGAGTGCCCTACGCTCGGCCCGGCGTACTCCGGATTTCCTGTCGAGCTTTCTGGCGCTGGCGAACTTCATGCGGCTTTCCTTAATGAAAGCCGCACACGCGGATGTTGGTGGCGCCCCGTGCAGGAA
>JBAVQC010000158.1:0-5156 GCA_049693715.1 Acidobacteriaceae bacterium
GGTTGATGCTGCTGGCGGGCCTCATCCTGCTGGCCGCGTGTGCCAATTTGGGTAGCGTGTTCGCGGCGCGGGCGGCCGATCGCTCGCGCGAGATTGCCCTGCGCATGGCTCTCGGATCGAAGCGCCAGTACATCCTGCGCCAGCTATTCACCGAAGCGATCCTGGTCTCGCTAGCCGGAGGAGTATGCGGTATGGCGGGCGCTGTTGTGATCTTGCGCGTCCTGAGCACGTGGCGGCCTATCCCCGGCATTCCCATCAATGTGCCCGTGAATCCTGATGTTAAGACCTATGCCCTGGCGTTGCTGCTTGCCCTGGTCAGCGGATTTCTGTTTGCCATGGTTCCGGTTCGGCAGGTACTCCGCGCGGACCCCTGGCAGATTATCCGCTCGGGCTCCACGAGCGCCGGCCGCGGGCACCGCTTTACCCTGCGGGACGCGCTGCTGGGCATGCAGATCGCCATCTGCGCGGTTCTGATTACCGCCTCGCTGGTGGCGGTGCGTGGCTTGGCGCGTTCGCTCCAGAACAATTATGGTTTCGATCCCCAGGGTGCGATGCTGGTCAAGACCGATCTGCAGATGGGCGGTTATGACGGCGACCAACGGGCGCAGATGCAGCGGCGCATGCTCGACGCAGCGGCAGCCATTCCGGGTGTCACCGCTGCTGGCTACAGCGACCGGCTGCCGCTTGGCATCGGCGGCAACGACTCCTCCGTCTTTGCCGACAGCACCACCGATTACCGGCCCAGAAATACCATCGTGGATGCGCAGCAGTTCAGTGTCTCTCCGGACTACTTCCGTGCGGCAGGCACCGCGCTCCTGGCTGGGCGCACATTCACCTTGCACGATGAAGACAAAGCTCCCTTGGTCGCTGTCGTCAACCGCGACTTTGCCCGCAAAGTCTTCGGCTCAGTCGAGAAAGCAGTGGGCGGTCATTACAAGCGTTGGGGTGGCAAGCGCGTCGAAGTGGTGGGAGTGGTAGAGGATGGCAAGTATGAAACGCTGACAGAAACTCCGCAAGCGGCCATGTTCTATTCGTTTTTGCAGCAACCCTCCAGTGGCACCTGGATCATCGTCCGCTCACAGTACGCCCCACAGGAGGTCGCCGGCGCGCTGCAACGATCCCTGCGCAGCCTCGATCCTGCATTGCCTCTGGATATCAAGAGCTGGAACAGCGAACTGGGCTCCGCGCTCTTTGCCGCGCGGGTGGCCACCGTAGCTCTGGGTGTGCTGGGAGTGCTGGGCGCCATGCTGGCGATCACCGGTATTTTCGGCATGGCATCGTACGCGGTGAGCAAGCGTCTGCGCGAACTGGGCATTCGCATCGCGCTCGGTGCGAACCGGCGCGAAGTGCTTGGCGCCGCGCTGGGAAGGGCCTTCCGGCTTTTGGCGATTGGCTCCGCAGCGGGCATCATCCTGGGCGTGCTCGCCACCCGCGTGCTGTCCTACATCGTCTATCAGGCGACGCCAAAGGACCCGATCGTGCTGGGCGGGGTCATCCTGTCCATGCTGACGGTGGGCATGGTGGCTGCCTACATCCCCGCGCGCCACGCTCTCGCCGTCGATCCCATGATCCTGCTGCGAGAAGAATAAGGCATGGATCATCATTCCACGCCGCGGATAACAGGTGTTCTCAGACGAGGGGAAGCACTGTCGTCATTCCGGTGAGCCGGAACAACTCCCGCACCCGGACGTTCACCCCTGTAATGCTGAGGCGAATCCCTTTGCTCTGGCAACGGACATAGTGGCTGACCAACATCCCCAGCCCCGTAGAATCCATATACGGAACCTCTGTCAGGTCGAACACGTGTGCAGGCGCCTGCGCCTCGCCCGGTGCCGATTCGAAGATATTGCGAAACGCATCCGGCGACAGCGAGTTGTACATGTCCCGGCCAGTAAATGGTCCGCACAAGCGAAACACCGTACCGTCCGTCTCGCTTTCGCCCCGTTCGATCGTGAGTCTCGCACTCTTCCATATCTGCGTTTCACTCGATGCCATGGTCTTCCTTCCTTGCCGGGACTCGCCGCTGAATCCTCAACGAGCATACCGGAGCCCCTCCTTCGCGAGAAAGTGATCGGGTTGACAACGCGCCACCACGCCCCGATCGTTTGCATCAATTCCCGTCTATGAATCCAACCGCCTTCCTCCAAACCGGCCACAGCTGAGCCTTACCATCCGAATCCGAACAGAAAGGAAAGAGCGTCTCTAGCCCCCAGCGCTTTTTCATTGCCGGCCAAGCACATGGGAAGGAATACAATTCAGCGGGGTTCGACGATTTTCGTTTTGACGGGCTTCTGCATGATCCTTAAACAGTACTACCTCGGCTGTCTGGCCCACGCCTCTTACCTGCTGGGAGACGAGGCCACCGCAACAGCGATCGTCGTCGATCCGCAGCGCGATATCCAGCAGTACGTAGCGGACGCAGAGAAATTAGGCCTCCAAATCCGCCACGTCTTTCTAACCCACTTCCACGCCGATTTCATCGCCGGCCATCTGGAGCTGCGCGACCGCTGCGGCGCTACCATTTATTTGGGTAGCCGCGCCAAAGCGGAATACCCCTTCGTGCCCATGGCCGATGGAGACACCCTCGACTTTCCCACCCTGCGCCTGCAAGTCCTGGAAACCCCTGGCCACACCATCGAGTCCATCTCCATTCTGGTCTTTGATCTCCAGAAAGACCCAACCAACCCGCACGCAGTGCTCACCGGAGACACCTTGTTCATCGGCGACGTAGGCCGGCCAGACCTGCGAGCCTCGCTGGGATGGACCGCCAACGATCTCGGCGCACATCTATATGACTCACTGCACAACAAGCTATTGCCCCTGCCCGATGCAACCCTGGTTTACCCCGCGCATGGTGCAGGCTCCCTCTGTGGCAAGAAGCTATCCTCCGACACCGTCTCCTCGCTGGGAGATCAGCGCCGCCTGAACTACGCCCTGCAATCCATGACCAAGGAAGAATTCATCACCCTGGTAACGGCCGACCAGCCGGACGCTCCGCAGTACTTCACCTACGACGCCATACTGAACACCCGCGAGCGGGTAACTCTCGACACCAACCTGGAGAGGGTTCTGCATCCGGTAGCGCTCGACGAAGTGCTCCGCCTGGGAGACGCAGGTGCGCAGCTGCTCGACGTGCGCGAAGCGGCAGAATTCGCCAAGGGTCATCTGGCAGGCAGCATCAACATCGGCCTCGGCGGCCAATACGCCACCTGGGCCGGCACACTATTGGATCGAGCCAAACCGATCGTGATCATTGCCGAGCCGGGGAGGGAACAGGAAGCCGCTCTACGCCTGGGCCGCATTGGCTTCGATCAAGTGAGCGGTTATCTGGACCGGGGCATGGTTGCGCTCGCCGCAAGGCCCGACTTGGTCTGGCCAACCGAGCGGGTCACCCCCGCGATGGTAGCGGAAGAAATCGACGGCGCCGAACCACCGATGGTCCTGGACATCCGCAATCCCGGCGAGTGGAAAGCCAAGCACATCCCGCAAAGCCTGAACATCCCCCTCAACCACATGCAGGAGCGCCTCGCAGAAATTCCTCGCGGCCGCCGCATCGCCGTCCACTGCGCCGGCGGCTACCGTTCTTCGATAGCCGCCAGCATTCTTCACCAGCACGGCATAACCAATCTAATCGAGATGGCCGGCGGCCTCGCCGCCTGGGACGCCGCCAAACTTCCAGTCGTTTCGGAGCCGTGAATCTACGCGCAGATAAACTCGACGGCGCATCGGCCCTTGGCGGCCTTTGAAAGGCGCTCATAACCGGCCCGCTTAGAGTGACTCATCGAGGACGTCTGTCCATCCGTCTTTGTTCGATCACGACCGGATCTTCCTCTCAGCAATCTGCGTACTCCCTGTTAACCATCCGGCTCCAGAAACGTTGTACCTGGTGAAGCTTGCAAACGGAGGCGTGCACATGAACGGGGACACCATACCGGTAATCGCAGTCTTTTCAACCGTCAGCTGGATCGCGTGGCTGCTCTTTTCTTCCATTCGCCGCTACAAAGTAGCCCAGCTCCAGGCAGATATCCAAAGAGGGTTGCTGCAGCGATTCGATTCTCCCAACGCTCTCTTGGGTTATGCCCAGAGCGAGGCAGGCAGCCAATTTATCAAGAGCATGGAGATCGATCGAAGCACACCCTACAACCAGATTCTCAAGGGAGTCCAGGCAGGCATTGTCTTCATCTTCTTTGGCGCCGGCATGTTGCGGCTCCACGCCTGGAATATCGGCGACGAAGGGCCGCTCGTCTTCGGCACGCTCGCCCTTGCTCTCGGGCTCGGCTTCGGCGTGGCTGCGACAGTCTCATACTTCCTCTCGCGCTCCTTTGGTCTCTTGAGCCGATAGAGTGGGCGTCGGTGGGGTCAGCGAGACGGTTGTCCTCGGGTGCAATGAGGAGTCGTCAGGGATGGAAGAGCACGCATTCCATGCGCTCTACGCTGCTACAGCGAAACCCCTTTGGGCCTACATCGCGCGCGTATCCGGACGTCCGGACGTAGCCAATGATCTTCTCCAGGAGACCTACTGCCGTTTCCTGACGTCTCAACTAGCGAATCGAGAGCTCGCGGAGTCCAGACCTTACCTGTTCCGTATCGCGACCAATCTCTTGCACGACCGATGGCGCAACGGCGAGGATACAACATGGTCCGAACCTCAGGAGATCAGCTTCGAACGAGATCTCGATACCCAGATCGACGTTCGCGATCTGATGCAGCAGCTCAAGCCCAGGGAACGCCAGTTGCTTTGGTTAGCCTATGTCGAGGGCATGACCCATAGCGAGATCGCGAAGTCCACCGGGCTGCAATCGATGAGTGTTCGCATTTTGTTGTTGCGCGCGCGCCGCAGGGCGGCGGAGTTGCTGGGACGAAAGGAGAAAGCAGTTCATGAAGTGTGAGAGAGAGCAGCAGGTCATCGAAGCAACGCGCAACGGATTGTGGAGCTCTTCGTTGCGCGCTCATTTGCGCGACTGCGCGCTATGCACCCAAACGGAGCTGATTGCTGCGTCGCTCAAGGAGAATGCGGCAACGCTGGAACGGCAGTTCGATCTTCCGCTTGCTGCCATGGTCTGGCGCCGCGCCGAGACCAGGCGGCGCGTGGACGCGCTGCAGCGAGCCACTCGCCGGCCGTTTCTCATTGTCGGCGTGCTGAGCGGCCTATACGC
>JBAVQC010000159.1:0-5453 GCA_049693715.1 Acidobacteriaceae bacterium
CAACGAACGCGTGCCCACTCTCTGCTTCAATCTGCCGAACATTGCGCCTGCACATGTCACGCAAGTTATGGCCGACCGCGGCATCGGCATGCGCGACGGCCACATGTACACGCCGCGTTTGATGCAACAGCTCGGTATCCCACTGGAGTCCGGCGTCCTGCGGGCCTCGCTCGTTCACTACAACACCGTCGAAGAGATTCAAGAGTTCGGGAAGGTATTGCTTGGCATTGCCCGGCATCCGTAAGCCCGACGCTCGGATGCGAGTGTCAGCCTTCTCAGCGCCTGTCGCCGACACCGCACCCGCGCCCCAGCTCGAACGCAGGCTAACCCAGCGTCAGCTCACCATGATGACGATGGGCGGCGCCATCGGTGTCGGGCTCTTCCTTGGCAGTTCACTCTCGATTCGGCTCGCGGGCCCGGGCGTCATCCTGTCGTATCTCTTCGGTGCTCTCGTAACCGTAATCGTCGCGTACTCCATCGCCGAGATGGCGGTGGTCCATCCTGTCGCCGGCTCCTTCGGCGTGTACGCACAGACCTACCTCAACGAGTGGTCCGGTTTCGCCGTTCGCGTCACCTACGCCTTTGTTCAGATCATCGCGATCGGTGCGGAGGTTACGGCCGTAGCTATCTACTGTGCGGTGTGGTTTCCCACGGTGCCGCAGTGGCTGATCGTGGTCGCCGTCTCGCTCGGCCTGATCGGTATCAACGCCATGCAGGTCGGCAGCTTCGCCGAGTTCGAATATTGGTTTGCCACCCTCAAGGTCGTCGCCATCGCGGCTTTTGTATTGATCGGCTTCGGTCTAATCGTCGGCCTGGGACCGGCCAAAGCAATCGGACTCTCCAACTTGACCGAGCATGGTGGAGTTCTGCCAAATGGGATCAAGGGTGTGTGGCTGGCAATGAGCCTTACGCTCACTAGCTATATGGGAATCGAGATCATCGGTGTCACGGCTGGCGAGGCGCACCAGCCCGCGAAGACCATCCCCCGCGCTATGCGCACGGTGGTTGCCCGGCTTATTCTCTGCTATGTGTTGTCGATCACTGTGATGCTAGCGATGACTCCCTGGGACAAGATGGGCAGCGGGCTTACCGGCAGTCCATTCGTATTCGCCTTCCGCAGCGTGGGCATACCGTATGCCGCGGGCATCATGAATCTGGTGGTCATCGCCGCTGCTCTCTCCAGCGCGAATACTAATCTCTACCTCACCAGTCGTACCCTGTTTTCGTTGTCGCGGGATCGCTATCTGCCGCGGGCACTCGGGCGCCTCGGCCGCAATGGTGTACCCTACCTTGCGTTGATTCTTTCGACCGCGGGGATGGTTGCCGCAATCCTTCTGGCGATCTTCGCTCCGAGCCACGCCTTCCTGTCGCTCTACGGCATTGCGGTGGCGGGAATGTTCTTCGTGTGGATTGTCATCCTGCTGGCCCATCTTTCGTTTCGTAAGGTGCTGGGACCTGCGCGCTTCGCGGCTCTGCCGGTGCGCCTGCCATTTTCTCCGTATGCTCAGGTCGTTGCTTTGGCAGCTCTCGCCGCTATCGCGGGCAGCACGTTCTTTGTCGAGAGCCTGCGGTACACTGTCCCGGATTTCCTGCTTTTCCTGCTTTTCATTGCGGTGTTTCACTCGAGGCTGCGACGAAAGGGCGTTGCCTCTCGCACGGGCTCCGGTAACGCTGGCTGAAAGTGGAGACTATGCAGCTGCGAACACAGAAGCTGAGGAGCGGGTTCTTGTTGGCCCTGATCGCAGCCCTGCCCATTGCCTCTCGAGCGGCCAAACGCGTCACCGTTGTGCAACTCACCCAGACCCTCACCGCAGACGCCGGCAAGCAGAAGCCGGATGCAGAGGTTGCGCGCCAGATTGCCGGCATAGAACTTTCCGAGCGGCTGACCGAGGCGACGTTGGCCCGGCTCGCGGCGACTTTGAATGCCGACCCACAGGCGGCGTTGGCCTTGCAATTGCTCGCCGATCAGTCGGCGTTTCTGGATCCGCCGGCCAGCGAGTTGCCGCCCACCCCAGTTCCGGACGATCCCACCCAGCAGCGGGTGCTCGACGCGGCGCGAAGTTATGTGGCGCAGACCTTGCCCCGACTGCCCAACCTCCTGGCCACCGAAACCACCAACCGTTACGACGACAGCCCCCAGCTGGCGAAGAAAGGGAGCTGGGCGGTTCGTGCGGGACTGCACCTTGTGGACACTTCGAGTCGCGAAATCTCCATCTACGAAGAAACGGCTAATCGGTCTGCGACGGTTACTTCTGCTCGCTGGCAGGAGCAAGCTGGACTGACCTCCGGGGGCGAGTTCGCGTCCACGCTGGGGATGATCCTGACCGACACTCTGAAAGGCAAGGTGACCTGGAGCCACTGGGAACAGACCGCGACGGGACAAGCCGCGGTCTTCCGTTACTCGGTCCCCAAATCCGCCTCGCACTTTGAGGTCATCGCCTCTCTTCAGGGTCAGGCGGCGCTCGAGGCCAGCCCAGAGCAAATCGGCAACTCCAAGGTGTCCGGGATCGGAGTAAGACCGAGCGCCCACTCCTCCAAGAGTTCGGCCTCCCTTACCACGCCCGGCTATCACGGTTCGCTCTGGCTGGACCCGGCTACGGGAAACATCCTCCGGGTCACGGTTGAAGTCGATGCGAAAGAGGGCGTGCCGTTCCAGCGGGCCGCTATTCTGGTGCAGTACGGCCCGGTCCATATCGGAGACAGCGAGTTCATCTGCCCGGTGCGTAGCGTGGCCCTGTCCATGGCGCTTTTCGGTGCCAATCTCGACCCGCTCACCCGCCTCCCCGGAGATGCGCCGACCCAGTGGTTAAACGAGAGTGTGTTCACCGGGTTTCGCCGCTTCGGCTCGACCGTGCGTGTAATGCCCGATGCACAGACTCCGCAGTGAATCTGCCCATGGCCCAAGCCGCTACTACTTCTTCTTCTCCGCTCTCGGCACCAGGTAGCCGCGCCGCGCCTGCACCTCCAGGCCATCGCGATCTACTTTCACCTTCAGGCGGTGATAACCGCTGTCGGCCTCCACGTCGAGGGGAAGCTCCAGCAGGTACACCACCTCCGGCGCCGCGCTCAGGAGTTTGAATCCCGCATTCAGATCGTTGTTGTTGTGAAAAAATGTGCCGCCGGTGCCGTTGGCAAGTTCGGACATGGGGTTCTCCTCGAGCTTCATCTCGCTGCGGTGATAATCGAGATTCTGCCCCCCCGCACCAGGGCCGCGCGCACTCGCGGTCAACTCGCTGGTATAGAGCCCGCGCGCGTCGAGCGCACTGATGGTCACGTTGAATTGCGCTGCCGCGTTCAAAATTTGCGATTCCGCCGTTAACGCTTCGGCCTCGACGTCGAGGAAACCGGATGACACCAGGATCAGCGTCCGCTGGCCCGGCAGCTTCTCCATTCTGCGCACAAATTCGGCGAGATTCGTAAACGTGACCCTCATATCCTGGCCGCCAAGACCCAGAGCGCGCCTGGTCGATGACTCCACCTGAGCTTGAGCCAGGGCGAGGTCGCCGCTGCTCAACTGGACGGCCGGATTGCAAAGGGCAAACCTCTTGATCGCGTCCTGCTTAGCCGCGTCGTCATGTTTGTTTTCGATCAGGTCGGCCTGATAGTAGTCGATATTTCCGCACGTGGTCGCGTCGGCCCGGTAAATCGGGTGGGGCTGCACGCTCTCGAGCGCCGCCTGCAGCTTCGCTGGATCGCGTGTGAGCCCGCTGTTCACCGCACCCGAAAGCGACACTACCGCCGCTATTTTCGAGCCGCTCACCGCATCAGCCAGCACCGGTGCTGCTGCTTTCCTGACGCGCTCCAGGTCTTCACCGTTCAGGTGCAGGTCATCGAAAAGGAAAACGACAATACTATCCGGGAGCACCGTCCGCTGCGCCTCGCGATTTGGGACAGAGGCCGCTCCTGCTCCCGCATTCACCACCGCATCCGTCCGGAGTTGCTTCACCGCAAATCCAGAGATCGCCCGCGGCTTGTCGTTGTCCAGTACGGTGAAGTCTTCTTTCTTTAGATCCCCTACCGTCTGCCCCCGCCGATCCCTCACCACCACCGGCACCAGCACGCGGTTCACATTCACTTCCACGGTGGATACCGGGCCCGTCGGCCCATTGGGTTGTTGAGCGGCGCAGCAAATGCAGGTTATATATCCCACCCAACACAAAACAGAAACCGAACGTAATAGCAGGTTCATCGGGCCCTTCGGTTGCTCTCTGGCACCGCCGTGCGTGGCCCCAAAGCGTTGACGCAATCATTAGATCAGTGCCCACCTTGCGTCGGCAACAGAAGCACCCTTTCAAGTCAAGGGGACGGGAAGTTAAGATCTGGACCCCTAATACCAGTGCGACCCGCCGGATTTCTGTTACTACATGATTGGTTCACGGCCACCGGCTTGTAACCTTCCGAGTTGCCAGTCATCCAACGCGTAAGTTTGGGTCCGTGGCCGTTTGGCCGCCCCAAGTTTGCTTGTGCGAGTTCTTGGGGGAAGACCAGGCCATCATGCCGACTAGGGTCCTTGATTTCACGTGGCTGTTCTGTCTGCTTGTCTTGGCGGGCTGCGGGGCTGCCCCAGGGGCGTCTTCCGCGGCTCCGCCCGTGACAGCCCCGGCTGCTCCGGCAGCTCCGACAACCCCGGCAGCTCCGACAACCCCGACAGCTCCGACAGCCCCGGTAGCGTCCACCCACCAAGTGTTTACTCAGACCAACGATGCGACGGCCAACGCCGTGCTGGTCCTGAGCCCCGCGGGCGATGGTTCGCTGTCAGAGACCGCGGCGATCCCGACGGGGGGCAAGGGCAGTGGCGGTGGCCTGCAGAATCAGGGCTCGCTCGCACTCAACGAGGACAGCTCGCTGCTTTTCGTCGTTAACGCCGGCAGCAACGACTTCTCTGTCTTTCGCGTCAGCAGTACAACACTCACGCTGGCCTCGCGCACGCCGTCTGGCGGGTTGGTCCCGATCAGCGTTTCCGAAGCGAAGGGGATCGTCTACGTCCTCAACGCAGGCTCGCGCGCAGGCGCGGCCGATAACATCAGCGGGTTCAAAGTCGGCACGGACGGCACCGTCACTCCTATCGCAAACGCAACCCGGGCTCTTAGTGCCGCCTCGACCAGTGCGGCCCAGGTCTCTCTTAATCAGGACGCCACGATCGCGTTGGTCACAGAGCGTGGCACGGCCACACTCGATATGTTCTCCATCGACGCCAACGGCCTTGCCGGCCCAACGGTCTCCGCTCCCTCTTCCGGCACTATTCCGTTCGGCTTTCAGTTTCTCGACCCGACCCATGTCTTTATCTCTGAAGAGGGGACCAACGGCGTTTCCTCTTATCAGCTGAACGCGGGCCAGATTACTCCCCTCACCAAGTCTGCCCGCAACTTTCAGACCGGAACCTGCTGGCTCGCCATCGCTCCGTCCGGCAAGTTCCTTTACACGACCAATACCAGCGCGCGCACCGTTTCCGC
>JBAVQC010000160.1:0-9160 GCA_049693715.1 Acidobacteriaceae bacterium
AGCGCAAGTCGCCATCGATGCGAGGCCCGGAGGGCCGGCCGTCCAAACTTCAGCCCAGCCCGGAAGGGCTGGGATACCAATCGCAAGCTGATCTGAGCGCCGTAGGCGCGGCACTCAACCTTGGCCAACTCGCATCTTTGTCATTGGGAGCGAAGCCAAGGGATCTGCAGTTCCGCGGACCTCTCCTGGAAACGCGGAATACTATCCTCAACCAGAATTGTCATCTCGCCTGCCCCGGCGCGCCGTGGGATCTGCGGTTCATTTCAGTTCTTACGCAGACTCTCATCCCATCTAAAGCCGGTACGGGCTTAGCCCGTACATCAACAACCCAAAATACGACGGGCTTTAGCCCCTGAGGGCATCTTCTCCCGCAAGAAAGCCCTTCCTCATCCTTCAAGCATCTCTTTGCAACAGGAATGCTCTAGGATGCTAAACAAATGAAGATACTGACCGCTGACGAGATGCGCGCGGCCGATCGGGTCACTACCGAACGCTTCGGGATCTCTTCGCTCGAATTGATGGAGCATGCCGGGCGCGCCGTGGCTCGCTTCATCACCCGCGAACTACCCCACCGCGGGCAAATCGTAGTGCTCTGCGGCAAAGGGAACAACGGCGGTGACGGCCTGGTCGCAGCGCGCCATCTGGCGGAAGCCGGTTGCACTGTCTCCGTGCTGATACTGGGGGATCCTGCCCAAGTACAGGGCGACGCAAAGGCCATGCTGGAACGGCTTCCAGTAGCGCCCATCAGCATCAAGGAGGAATCTGATTTTTCCGCGAGCGGCTGTAAGGTTCTTCTGGCGGGTGCGCAACTCTTTGTGGATGCAGTGCTCGGCACCGGGTTTCGTCCTCCCATGCGCGGACTGGCGGTTGCCGGCCGCAAGGTCCTGGACGGTTATGCAATGACGCCTGTGGTGGCGGTGGATCTCCCATCCGGCTGGGATGCCGATTCGCGCGAATTTTTCTCGAGCGAAGCCTATCGCGCGGATGCGGTTGTCACGTTTACTGCGCCCAAGCTGGCCCACGTCTCGGGAATGCTGACCCGTGGACCCATCGTGGTGGCGCCGATTGGCTCGCCGCCCGAGGCAGTTGAGTCTGCTACCGGCCTCACCTGGGCGGGAACCTCTAAAGTCATCGCGGATCGTCCTCGTTCACCCAATTCCAACAAGGGGCAATTCGGGCACGTCCTGGTGATTGGGGGAGCGCGGGGCAAGTCCGGCGCCCCTTCGATGAGCTCGGTCGCGGCGTTGCGGACCGGTGCAGGGCTGGTCACTGCCGCCGTCGCACAATCGATTTTGCCCACCGTCGCTGCGGTGACTCCGGAACTGATGACTGTCGCGTTGCTCGAGGGAGACAAGGGTGAAATTTCCAGCCGGAACCTGGAAGCCGATCTCCTTAATCCTGTTCTGCAAAAGAAATCGGTCATCGCGATCGGTCCGGGTTTGGGGGAGGAGGAGGAAGCGGTCGAATTCTTCCTCGGCCTGTTGGAACGGACGAAGGTCCCCATGGTCATCGATGCCGATGCCCTGAACGCTCTGGCCGCGAATCCCGGGCGCCTGGATGGTCGCGGAAGATTGCTGGTATTGACTCCCCACCCTGGCGAAATGGCCCGGCTGGCCGGGATCACCATTCCGCAGGTGGAGGCCGGCAGGGAGGGCATTGCCCGGGACTTTGCGGCCCGCCATGCGGTGACCGTGGTGTTGAAGGGATGGCGTACGATCATTGCCCATCCGGACGGCCGCATCGCCATCAACACCACCGGCAATCCGGGCATGGCCAAGGGAGGAAGCGGCGACATTTTGACCGGGATTGTGGCCGCGATGATCAGCCAGTATCCTCAACAGCCCGCCGAGGCTGTAGAAGCAGCGGTTTATCTTCACGGTCTGGCTGCTGATTTTGCTGTACGTGGGCAAGATCAACATACCTTGCTGGCCCTGGACACGGTGTCGCATCTCTATGAAGCATTTCGCTTTGGAGCAGAGGACCCGGGAGGTTATGTTTGGTTGCAGGGAATCGCAGGCATGTTGAAGGAGCCGGAATGACCGTTCGACGATTCGTCAGCAACAGCAGCAGAGAAACCATCGCGATTGGTGGCGAGATTGCGCACCTGCTGTCATCGCCCATGTTGCTCTTTCTTCGCGGAGACTTGGGCGCCGGCAAGACCACCCTGGTGAAGGGAATCGCCCAGGCTCTCGACGCCGCTGATCCGGACGAAGTGACCAGCCCTACCTTTACCCTGGTCCACGAATATGATGGCCGGCAGCGCGTCCATGGCAAGGATCACGAGGTTAAGCTCTACCACATCGATCTCTACCGCATTCAAGACGAGCGCCAGCTCGAAACCATCGGCTTTGACGAGCTGTCGACTGAAGACGCGATTCTCCTGGTGGAATGGGGAGAGAAGTTTCCCACCGTAGTTAAGCGCAGCGATGGGGAAATACTGATCGAACACGGCGGCGGAGACACGCGGAACATCACCCTCAAAATCAAAGAAAAAGAAGCGCTTTCTTAAGGTAATGCTTTAAGGTCGGCTACAGCCTTTCTACGGCAAGTACTCCGTCTGCCCACAAACCTTGATGGAAAAGGCGTCTCGTACCCCAACGACTGCGCTATCCCTTGGCGACGGTCCTCTCCCTTTCAACAACCCTCCCCTTTCTGTCATCCCGAGCCGGTGACCTCGCCTGCGGCGAGGTCATGAAACCAATGAACAAAACGCGGCCCAAATCTGCTGTTGATTCTATGTGGTTTAACATTTTGTACATAGGGAGCAAGCGACTTGCCTGTGGCAAGTTAAGAGAGGAATGACAGCGCAAGTCGCCATCGACGCGAGGCCCGGAGGGCCGGCCGTCCGAACGTCAGCCCAGTCCGGAAGGGCTGGGATAGCAATCGCAAGCTGATCTGAGCGCCGTAGGCGCGGCACTCAACCTTGGCCGGCTCGCATCTTTGTCATTAGGAGCGTACCCGGATTTCCTACTTCACCGCTCTCACCGGCGACCACGTATGTGGTTCTCCCTAAAGAGAACCACATGCAGTTGACCGAAGTCGCAATTCTCGACAGGAAATCCGGGGGAGCCGAGGGACCTGCGGTGCGCCCGTCCCGGTCCCGCAGGCCCCGGGTTACCGCTCTCCCTTTGTCACTGCTTTCCCCTGGTCACCACTCTCTCCTTTCTGTCATCCCGTCGATCAGATCCTGGAGAACGTTCAGCCGTCCCTTCGGGACTGTATCTCACGCAACTCCTGATGAACTTGCCGGCGGCGCCGGGGCCGTGACAGGCTTCGAACATTCCAAAATCCAAGTTACCCAAGGGACCGAAATGGACGCTTATCAGCGAAGCGGATCAGAGCGCTCTTGAGAGAAGTTGCAAACGCCGGACCCATGTTTTCGAGGGCGGTTCTTTCAGGATGCTCATGAGGGGTGTCGGGGTTGATTTTGGCGGTTTGAAGCGCAACCTGGACGAGATCGAGGAATTCCCGTTCGGTTGTCTTTCTGTTCTCCTTGTAGGTCTCCCAGGCTGCACAGATCAGCTTGCTGATAAATTTGCCGAAACTTTGCTTTTTTTGTTCCTCACCTTTAATTACCGTGACCTGGGGTGGTTCGTCAGCTATGCCGACGCCCGGACCGACCTTATGTACAAACTTCGGAAGATCCTCTTGCACGTATTGGCCACCAAGATTAACCACCGCCTGCGCGACCGCGTTCTGTGCGGCCGCGGTGGTGCAGTACGCGACGATACTATCGTTCCGGTTGCGGCCCTCAATAGGGCCGTACATTTTTACTTTCTGAAACCCGGCTAAGTGATTCAACATAGGAACCAATGTTTTGAGTACCACGATGCCGTTCGTCGAAATCGGATCGGCCAAATGGACGTACACGCGCTTGAGGGCGCTGATCGCGCCTTCCCGCTCAAACCAATAGGTGCATTGAAGAAGGTCGAGCGGCTCTTCAATGCCCTCCGCTGAAAAAGGAAATCCGTGCTTCACATAGAACTCATAATGATCAGCGACGTTTAACTTCTCCGGAGGCTCGTCGTTGTCTTTCTGGAGACCGCATGTTGCGTTGATCTCCATTAAGCCTACTAACATTCGCTTGGCCTCGCCCAGTTGCTGGTTGTCGGCGATTTCAGCGGATACAAAAAGCGAAGTGTTGTAATTGCCGTAGATGGTAGCTACTTTGGGTTCATGCCCTGTCTGGACGCTCGTTTTGTACAGATTTTGCAAGAACAACTTGAGGTCTGGCGACATTTGCTGGTTTCTCCTGGGCGAAATCAGTGGAAGTTTATCATGCAGGGACTTCTGTTCGAGCGCGCAAGGTCTGAGGCTTCTTTCCAGCGACTAAACTTCTCGTAGCGGTGTTTCCGCACTCAGCCAAGCCTGAACAATAAGGTCGCCACCACAGTTACAAAATAAGTTTCTTCTTAGTAAATCTGCTGAACAGAGTAGTCTGCCTCCCCACTCCCCAACCGTCGAACCGGTTGTGATCGTAACTATCCAGGCAACAAATAACCCTGATGTTTACTTCCAGTTTACCTACCCTGCTTCCTCATCTTTTTGCATGACTCCTATGGACGCGAGACGCCACCGGAGGTAGCGTCAGTACAGATAGCGAGGCGGGTTTGCAGTCATCCACGCAAAAAGTAGCCGAAAGGCACACAGATCTACACCCGGCGAATAACACTCAATCTGCCTCTGATCAAATTCGAACCCTGGGAGCTTCAAAGCATGACACTCGGACCCAACCCCTTCAAACCTTCCCTCACGCTGCCAACACTCGCTGAAATACAGTGCCGCACTAGAGAGTTGCTTGCTCACCATAACCGCCGCAAGTCCGCGCAGGCATCCGCCACACCGGACGAACCTGACTTCGAAGAAGACATCCGCGTCCTGGAGGAGTTCATGCGAGAGCATGAAGAGCAACACCAAGGCCCCAAATTCCAGGAACCCTGCGCCGTCGAGGAGCCTGAGCCACCGGCTGTGCTCCCACCCAGGTCATCCGCGCCCCCACCCCCTGCGCTGGACGGTACCGCTCTCCACGGAATCGCCGGTGTCCTCGTCCGTACACTCGCGCCGCACACCGAGGCCGATCCCGCCGCCGTCCTTCTTCAGTTCCTGGCTGCCTTCGGCAACCTCCTCGGCCCCGGCCCGCACTGCCGCGTCGGGGCCACGCGCCACGGCCTCAATCTCTTCGTTATTCTCGTCGGCGAATCGAGCAAGGCCCGCAAAGGAACCAGCTGGCGCCAGATCTCCAGCCTCTTCGCCGAAGCCGACCCTTTCTGGTCTTCCCGCTGCGTAACGACCACCCGCCCCACCCCAAACACCATCCTCCAGGCCTTGCGCGATCAACAACCCGTCACCGACCGCCGGCTCTTCCTGCTCTGCGAAGAATTCGCATCCGTCATCCACGTGCTCGGCCGCGAGGCCGGCCAACTCTCTCCCCTGCTGCGCTCCGCCTGGGACGGCGGCAACCTGGGCTCTCACGATGGCCATCGCTACGTCCAGGCCACCTCCGCGCATATCAGCATCGTGGGCCATGTCACACAAAGCGAGCTCGCTCACCATCTCAGTCGCATCGAATCCCACAACGGCTTTGCCAATCGTTGTTTGTGGACCAGCGTGCGCCGCAGCCTATCCCTGCCCGACGGCGGCAGCCTTCCACCCGAACAGCATTCCGTGATCGCCGGCGAGCTGCGCCGTAACCTCGACTGGGTGCGAAGCCAGGACGAACTCCTCTTCTCCCGCACCCCAGCCGCTCGCGAGATATGGAACGGTGGCTACGTCGCCTTGAGCCAGGGGCGCGAGGACGCATATGGCGCCGCCACCAGCCGCGCCGAAGCCCAGGTCCTTCGCCTGAGCGCCATCTACGCGGCCCTGGATCGCACCCCCCTCATCGACGCCTGCCACCTCCAGGCCGCCTTGGCGGTATGGGATTACTGTCGTGCCAGTGCTCGCCTTCTCTTCGACACCGCCCCCATCGATCCCACCGCCCAACGCATCAGCCAGGCGGCTGACCTCCATCCCGAGGGACTAACCAGAGTGCAAATTCGCGCTCTTTTCCATCGCCATGTAAGCAAAGAACGAATTGACCTTGCCCTCGAGCAACTGCTGAAACTCGGCCTCATCATCCGGGCAACCTCCGCCGGGCCAGGACGGGCCACAACCCTCTGGACCAAGCCACAAAACCCCCAGACCCGCGCGACCCCCTGCGAAACCGGCCCTTATGCCACTTAGGGCGCTTAGGGCGCTTAAGGCGCACACTTCCACCCAAAGGGCGCTTAAGGCGCACACTTCCACCCAAAGGGCGCAAAGGGCGCTTAGGGCGCACACTTCCACCCCGCGGCGCGACGCCTCTCTTGCCGTCTCGACTCCGGCAAATCCCTTTTTCCCGCTCCATCCTCTTCCCGTAAGGTACATTCTTCCCAACCAACTTTCGGGCAGGTGGCAAGGAGATCTCTGTTGTATCAACCACGATCTCAGCGGCCTGGGGGGTCTTCATCTGCATGAGTGCTCCACTGCCCCCTCCCGGGCGAAGACTTTCCTGGCGTGGATGTTTGCCGTGTTTCTTTGTGGGTCGTCGGCGGTCGCCCTGGCGCCCCTCTTTTGAACCAGAAAGGAACCATGAGCCGATCCCGCTTCACCCTCGCATGGGCAGGCTTGCCGGTGGCTCTTCTGTTGTGGAACGGCCCGGCGAGTCCACAGGACTCACACTACGCTCCCCACGGGAGCGTTCAGCAATTCGACGCGCCTGATTGCTTCATCGAGAAAGGTGCCTGGGAGGGCGGATCCCGTCCCTGCACCGGGCAGGATTTTGATGATTGGCTCCATGACCTCACCCACTGGCGCACAGAGCGGAGGATCCGTATCGGCTTCAGCGATCAGCGGTATGCACTCCCCGCGTTCAAATGGATCCAGTCCGCGTTCATCCAACCGCAGATGATGGTCCAGGACAGGTATTTCTATGATCCGCTGGCGGGCAACTATACCGTCAACCGATACCTTGATGATCTCGAGCAAAGATTCGGGGGCATCGATGCAGTGCTGATCTGGCCCACCTACCCGAACCTGGGCATCGACAATCGCAACCAGCACGACCTGATCCGGTCCATGCCGGGAGGCATTCCCGGAGTGCGCAAGATGGTGGAGGATTTCCATCGCCGCGGTGTGCACGTTCTGTTTCCGATGATGATGTGGGACCAGGGAACACGCGACCCGGGCGTGCCGTGGCCCCAGGCCATCGCCGAGACCATGAAAGAGATCGGTGCTGACGGCATCAACGGCGACACCCAGGATGGGGTACCGCTGGCCTTCTCGCTTGCCGCGGACGCGGCCGGACATCCACTGGCCTTTGAACCTGAGGGGAGCCCTAGCGACGAGGCGGTGGCCTGGAACGTACTCACCTGGGGGCAATACAAGTTTGGCTTTGTACCCCTGGTCGATCGTTATCGGTGGCTTGAACCTCGGCACCAGGTGAACATCTCCGACCGGTGGAACCGGGACAAAACCGACGACCTGCAGTTTGCCTTTTTCAACGGGGAAGGGTGGGAGAGCTGGGAGAATATCTGGGGTATCTGGAATGGGATCACTCCGCGCGACGCCGAGGCGACGCGGCGGGTGGCGGCCATCGAACGTGCTGTTGCTCCATTTTTCTCGAGCCCTCAATGGCGCCCGCTTTATCCCGCTCAGCGTTTTGGAGTCTTTGCCAGCCAGTGGCCGCAAGGGCAACAAACTGTGTGGACCATCGTCAATCGCAATGAATACGATGTCGCCGGCCGGCAGATTTCGGTTCCGTACACCGCGGGCATGCGCTATTTCGACCTCTACCACGGCATCGAGTTGACGCCCGAGCATGAGGGAGATGCGGCCGTCCTGGCGTTTCCCATCGAAGCGCACGGCTACGCCGCACTGCTCGCGACGCACGGCGAACCGAGTCCTGAGTTCATGCCATTGATGGAGAAGATGAAGTCAATGACTGCCACGCCGCTGGCCAGCTATTCGCATGAGTGGAAGGCCCTCCCACAGCAAGTGGTGGAGATTGCAAAATCCACACCTGCCAATTCCGCGCCCGAGGGAATGATCCTTATCCCGGCAGCGGACTACCTGTTCAAGGTGAAAGGCATTGAGGTCGAGGGTTTTAATGATGCGGGGGTCGACGTGCAATATCCCTGGGAAGATATTCCGCGCCGCTATCACCAGCATACGATGCATATCGCCGCGTTCTATATGGACAGATACCCGGTGACCAACGCGGAGTTTAAAAAATTTGTGGACGCCGCTCACTACCATCCGGCTGATGATCTGAACTTCCTCCAAGGTTGGAAGGATGGCAGTTATCCGGAAGGATGGGCGGACAAGCCCGTGACCTGGGTTTCTCTTGAGGATGCACGCGCCTACGCCAACTGGTCCGGCAAGCGCCTGCCCCATGAGTGGGAGTGGCAGTATGCCGCCCAGGGAAGCGATGGCCGCGTCTATCCCTGGGGCAACGACTGGGAGCCAAGCCGCGTTCCGGTTGTCGATCACGGGCGAACCATGCGCGGACCCGACAACGTGAATGCCCACCCAAACGGAGCAAGCCCATCAGGAGTGATGGACATGGTGGGCGACGTCTGGCAGTGGACCGATGAATACCTCGATGATCACACCCGGAGCGGCATCCTGCGTGGAGGAAGTTACTATCAGCCCGTGGGCTCGGTATGGTATTTTCCCCAGGCCTATCGCAACGACCAGCACGGTAAGTTGTTGCTAATGGCGCCAAGCTACGACCGCTCCGGGGCTGTAGGTTTTCGCTGCGTGAAAGACACTGAATAGTGTGGTGATTCCAGGGAGAGTAGATGCTGAAAGGAAGTCCAGCAACCGCTCTCCATGGAAGCGTCGTCCTCCCCGTTGTCATCCCGAGAGCCTGTGACTTTTTTGCTTTCGTACTTTGACAGCTGACAACCACCCTGTCCTTTGGCAACCGCCCTCTCCTTCACAACAACCCTCCCCTTTCTGTCATCCCGAGCGATACCGGATTTCCTACTTCACTGCTCTCACCGGCGACCACGTATGTGGTTCTCTCTAAAGAGAACCACATGCCTGTAGTTTCTACATTTCTAGGGACCAAGCGCATGGTATTTCAACGACAGCAGCTCGATGGGATGCCGAGTTTTGGCTTTGTATCAGGGCACGACTT
>JBAVQC010000161.1:0-23570 GCA_049693715.1 Acidobacteriaceae bacterium
GGATGCTGCGGACTACGATATAGGCCACCATCGCGGTGACAAACCGGGGCCGGTGGAACACTCCAATCAGCGCGGCCGCCAGGTAAAACAGGTTGAGGGTGCCGTAGGCATAGGCAATGCGGGTTTCCGCGCGGTGCCGGCTGTATTGCCACCAGCGCAGTTCTATATTGAGCATCTCTACCCGCGGCCGCAGCCACATATCCGCCAGGCGCAGCAGGGGCAGGGTCACGTAGTAGCGGACTGGATGAGCCCGGATACGCCTGGCGGCAAGCGCGGCAAAGCCCGCGTCGATCTGCGGCGTGAGTACATCGACTGCGTTGTACTGCGCGATCAGCCTCATTGTCTCGGGCTTGTCGCCATCCAGGGCTCGCGCAGGGAGGGTGTGGATGTCGATGTCGTCTCCGGGCACATTCCAATAGATTTCGTAGGTGGAGGCGAAGTCGGCGATCCAGGTTTTGGTCCAGCGCTGGAAACCGGGGACTTGGGGTTCACCGGGGTCGGTGGCAGAACGCGGAGCGAGCGGCTGAAAGACATGGAACGTGTGAAGGTTACGCAGGGTCCATATCGTGAATGGCAGGACCGCCACCAACCCGCAAAACAACGCGACGCGGAGGGCGTGTGCATAGCCCGAACTTCGACCGTAGAAAATGAGTGCGGGAAAGAAGACAACCGCCAGCAGGGCGCCATCGGGACGCAGCAGCGCGGCATAGCTCCAGGCAAAGGCGAGCGCCAGCATCCAACCTAACAGTGGGCGCTCGAGCACCGCGGCAAAGGCACAGAGGCCAAGCGCCACGCAAAAGATGGAAGGCGTCTCGGTGAGGGGCATGGCCACGTAGTTGGCGGTGAAGGGACAGAGCGACGCCAGCCAGAGCGCTGCCATGGCGGCTCGGTGCCCGCAGATGCGGCGAACGAAGTCCGCGATCAGGAGGCATGTCGCCAGATCCATCAGCAGTTGCAGGTAGAGAACGGCGAGATAATTTTGTTTTCCAAAAACCGCGAAGCACAGGGCGAGGAGGCCTGGGTATCCGGGCAAACGAACGAGGGTGGGGACGATGGTTGGCGCCCCGCCCGGAGGAATGAGCGACCGGCCATAAATGCCGTGGGTTAGCCAATTCCTGGCAATGTCGGCGTAAAGAAGCGAGTCACCCTGGATCTGCGGGAAGGCGTGGATGAACCACGCGCGGAGAGCAGTTCCCGCCGCGAGCGCACAGAAGATGGAAAACATTGTGCGGCGGCTGAGGGAGGGCATCCCCCGAAATCATACAGGCTTGGGGTTAGAATAATCGGGTGGCAGCGGGCGGGAGTAGCTCAATGGTAGAGTAGCGGCTTCCCAAGCCGTTGGTTGCGGGTTCGATCCCCGTCTCCCGCTCCACGATTTCTTAGATCCTCGTGTTCTACGTGCGGGAACGTCCAGAGACTCTTTTCCATCTGGCCCTCAAAACGAGGAGCAATCGAGAATTGTCTTAGAACGTCAGATCAGCATTTCATCCCAGACCAAGATCCATCAGCGGCGAAGGGTGTGCGCAGGCTCCCCTGTACTGATCAGAACCCGGGCCCGCTCGAAGACGTCTAAAAACATATTGCGGGTGAGCTTTCCGGTGTTTGTGTTCTGCAGCGAAGGATGGAAGCTGGAAATTAAGATCCGGCCCCCGGGAAGCGCGTATTCGGCGCCGTGGGAAAACTTGAAGCGCGGTTTGCGCTCAGACTGTCCGGTACGCGCCAGGTGGTCCAAATAGCCGTCAAAGGCGATGCGCCCCAGGCAGACCACCACGCGCAAATTGCTCAGCAGCCTGATCTCCTCGTCCAGATGGGTTGAGCAATTTGCCAGCTCGGAGCGCTTGGGCGTGTTATCGGGCGGAGCACAGCGGACAACGGCACTGATCCAACAATCGATCAGCTTCAGCCCGTCGCCACGAGAAACAGAGGTAGGTTGCGAGGCGAAGCCAGCCTCGTGGAGAACGGGGTAGAGGAAGTCGCCGGAGCCGTCACCGGTGAAGGGCCGGCCGGTACGATTGGACCCGTGCGCGCCCGGAGCCAGCCCCAGGATGAGAAGGCGGGCCTTCTCATCACCGAAAGACGGGACCGGCTTGGCCCAGTAAACCCAATCCCGAAAGGCTCGGCGCTTACTGGTGGCAATCTCTTCACAGTACTTCCGTAACCGTGTGCAGCGGTGACAACGGATAAGATCCTGGTTGAAAAGGATCAGGGGACTAGGGCCGGTTGGAAGCGAACCAGGATTCGCTGCAGCCACACCAGGGCTTCCAACGGGCGATCCAACAGGCGAACCTGGGGTTGGTCGGGGGATGGAGCTCATACCCGATTGTACGGCCCCTGGGAAAGGCGGCGTAAGATGATTTTTGCTTTTTCACGCCGAGAACCGCGCCGGGAAAATCGCACAAGAGAGGCTCTGAGGGTGTCTATGCGCAACAGAATCAAGGGTTTCACCGGAAGTTTGGCAACATTCGCTCTGCTCGCCGCGGGTTGTCAGCAACCACCGGCTACGCCGGAAAAGGCACAGCCGGCGGCGACCGCTGCGGCACCGGTGCAAATAGGGGGCGCGGACGTCTTAACCCTTACCCGGAAAGCCACCAACGCCGGAAGCAAACCGGAGTTCCTCTCGGTGACCCTGCTGCCCGGGCGCGGCATGAATATGTTCCAGGTCACGGCCGCTATCCCCGGCAAAGGTGAGACAGCGCTGCTCCACTCACCCTCGGTCCAGGAAGCCGCAAATCAACTCACCGGCACGGGCAAAGATCAACTGGGCAACGGGTCGTTCGGGTTTGGTGGCGCCTTTCTGATTCCCTACCCCAACCGCATCATTGGCGAACGTTCGTCGGATGGCAAGTCGGTCATCGCCGAATGGCGCGGCCACACCATGACTCTCCCGGCAAATTTCCCCAGCAAGAACCCTGGTGGCCCCGTGGTGGCAATACACGGATTGATTACCCAAACCAAGGTGGAAGACCTGCAGACGCAAAGCACTGCGGACGGACAAACGGTGACGGGCGTGATCCACGCGGGAAATTTCGGCGGACACTGGCTCTCGGATACCGACCTGACGCTGAACATCGCGCTTACCGGCGACGCGGTCGACGCCACGATCACGGCCAGGAACGTGGGCAAAGAGCCGGAGCCTATGTCCATCGGCTGGCACCCGTACTTTGAGATATTGAGCGGTCACCGCGCGCAGACGCGACTCCATATTCCCGCCGCCATGATGGCCCCGGTGAACAACTACGGTGACGCATTTCCCACGGGACAGCTGAAGCCGGTCAAAGGCACAGAGTACGACTACAACGCGCCCGACGGTGTGGCACTCGACGATCATTTCCTGGACGACAATTTCTCACACCTGCAACGTGCCAAAGGCGCAGCCGAAGTGAAGCTGATCGACCCCGATGCTCATTACGGGTTGACGGTCTCTGCGCTCTCTCCGGAAATCAGGACCATCCAGGTCTATTCACCAAAGCCTGCTTCTTTTGTCGCCATCGAAGATCAGTTCAACTACGTGGATCCATTCGGGAAGCAGTGGAAGGGTATGGATACGGGCATGGTGACCCTGCGCCCGGGACAAGCAGTTACCTGGAAGGTTCGGCTGGGGTTGTTTGTGCCGGAGCAATAATTGCCGGCAGAAGGTTACCGTAGTAAGGGGTGCGAAATGGGTGCAACCACTGTTTCGCATCTACCCGGCGCATACTGAGAGGATGAGATCAGCGCGTGCTGCCCGCTGCCTCTGTTGCGGGTACAGAACATTGACTGTGCCTGAAGCCCTCGAGCTGTGCCAGGTTTGCTGGTGGCAGGACGATGGGCAGGATGACCGGGACGCCGATGTAGTCCGCCGAACCGTGAACGGCAACCTCTCCCTCAGCGACGGACGACGCAATTACAAGCACTATCAGGCTGCGGATCCGCGGTTTGTTGCGCACGTACGCACGCCGCGGCAGGAGGAACTCTAGGCCGCTTGAAGCTTGGCCAGGGTAGCCTGAGGTAACCGCAAAGGGTGTATTGTAGTTAATAGCGGTTTCGCATTCCTTGCGCTGCGGGTTTGACCCTCCCGGCAAAGCCTCATACGATGAAAGCAGGCTGTTTACAGGCTCCTCCGCGCTTGCATCGATTTAGCCATTGCAGCCGCGCAGGAAGCGAGCCAATCTGGAAGGCATACGTTGAGCTCAACCGAAATGATTGAAACCACACCGCAATCTGGCGGAGTGACTACCGCCCCCGAGGAACCTGCCGGACAAGAACATGAGGGCCACTCTCATGGCGCGGCAACTCTGAATCCGGACTGCACTCGAGAAGTAGAAATCGAAGTTCCCGCAGACGAAATCACCCGCAATTATCAAGTAGTCACCAAGCGATACAAGAAGATGGCGCGCATTCCGGGCTTTCGCGCAGGCAAGGTTCCGGAGTCGCTGATACGCGGCCGTTTCGCGGAGCAAATTCGCCAGGACGTGATGGAAGCCGTTCTACCCGAGCACTTTCGCACCGCCATTGCGGAGCGTCAGCTTAAGCCCATCTCCCAACCCCAGATAACCAAGATCGATCTCGAAGAAGGCAAGCCGTTGCGCTTTAAAGCCGCCTTCGAAGTGTTTCCGGAGTTCTCGATCGATGGCTTCCGGGACGTGAGGGTGGAGAAACCCTCCGCCGAACTGACCGACGCCGAGGCCGATGAGGAACTGGCGCGTATCCGGGACTCCCGCTCGACCATGGAGCCGGTAACGGAAGAGCGTCCGCTGGCCGATGGTGACTATGCCCAGATCAGCTTCACCGGCGATGTGCAGCCGGCGGAAGGTGAGGTCGAGACGGAAACCGGGACCGCGCCGCCGCAGCCGATTTCGGGGCAGGATGTGATGCTCGAAATAGGTGGTCCCAATACGCTTGACACGTTTAACGCCGCGCTGCGCGGAGCCAGCGTGGGCCAACAGTTAAAGTTCGAGGTGAGCTATCCCGCCGATTTCGGTGAGCGGCAACTAGCGGGCAAACGGGTGGCCTACGATCTTGAAGTCAAGGGCATCAAGAAAAAGATCGAGCCGGAACTGAACGACGACTTTGCCAAGGAGCTCGGACACTATGAGAGCCTGGCGGAGTTCAAGCAGCAACTGCGCGATCATCTGGCCCGGGATAAGCAGCGGCGGGTGCAGACGGAAACCACCAACCGGCTGCTGGACGCGATGGTCGCGCGCTACGAATTTCCTGTTCCCGAATCGCTGGTGCAACAACAGATAGACGTTCGTCTGGATCGCGGACTGCGGGCGTTGGCAGCGCAGGGCATGCGCACCGAAGACATGCGTAATCTTGATTTCGATCGGCTGCGCGCGGCGCAAAGACCCTCGGCTACTGCTGAAGTGAAGGGCTCTATGCTGCTCGACCGCATCGCCGATGCAGAGAACATCAGCGTAGCGGAAGAAGAGGTCGAAAATGAAGTGCAAGGTATCTCTTTGCAAATGCGCGAGCCGGTGGAAACGGTGCGCACGCGTTTGACTGAGGACGGTAGCCTCGCTAGAATCCGGGAACGCTTACGCAGGGAGAAGATGGGCGCGCTGCTGTATGAACGACTAGCGTCCTGATGCAACGCAAACGGCCAACTTAAAAGGGTGGGGCGCACGCAGCCCACAGGAAGTCGAAGCAAGGGAGAGCATGGCACTTGTACCTATGGTGGTCGAGCAGACGAGTCGAGGCGAGCGCGCCTACGACATTTATTCTCGTCTGCTTCGCGACAATATTATCTTTCTGGGTACTCCGATCGACGATCAGATCGCAAACCTGGTAATCGCTCAAATGCTGTTTCTCTCTGGGGAAGACCCGGAGAAGGACCTTCAGCTTTACATCAATTCCCCGGGCGGCTCGATCACCGCGGGTCTCGCGATCTACGACACCATGCAGTTCATCCGCAATGACGTGGTTACCTACTGCATCGGGCAGGCGGCCAGCATGGCGGCCTTCCTGCTGATGAGCGGTAACAAAGGTAAGCGCTTTGCCCTGCCGAACTCGCGCATCCTGATTCACCAGCCGTCGATGGGTGGCCTTTCGGGTCAGGCGACCGATATTGATATTCACGCTCGCGAAATTTTGCGTATTCGCGAGATCACCAACAAGTTGATGTCGAAACACACCGCGCAACCGCTGGAACGCATTGAGCGGGATGTGGAGAGAGACTTCATCATGAACGCGCAGCAAGCCAAAGAGTACGGCATTATCGACGAAATCATAGACCGGCCACGAACCTGATAGGCCGCCAGGCCAAAGGAGTTGCAGTATGAAAACGCCGAGGGGAACAGACGATACGCTCCGTTGTTCGTTCTGTCATAAATCGCAGGACGCCGTTGCTAAATTGATCTCCTCACCGAGCGATTACCCGCGGGCATACATCTGTGATGAATGCGTTGCGGTTTGCAACTCCATCCTCGAAGACGACCGGGGCGAGACCCAGCCCGGTGCGGCCCCGGCCCACTTGCCTAAACCACAGGAGGTCAAGGGGTTCCTCGACGAGTACGTCATCGGTCAGGAACAAACCAAGAAGAAATTAGCGGTCGCTGTGTACAACCACTACAAACGCATCCAGATGAACCGGACGCGGGGCAATGATGTTGAGCTTTCCAAATCCAACATCCTGCTCGTGGGCCCGACCGGAAGCGGCAAGACCCTGCTGGCCCACACCTTGGCCAAGATGCTGGACGTACCCTTTGCCATCGTCGATGCAACCACGTTGACGGAAGCTGGGTATGTCGGCGAGGACGTGGAAAATATCATCCTCAAGCTGCTTCAAGCGGCGGATGGCGACGTCGCCAGGGCGCAGACGGGCATTATCTATATTGACGAAATCGACAAGATCGGCCGTAAGGACGAAAATCCCTCGATTACTCGCGATGTCTCCGGCGAGGGTGTGCAGCAGGCGCTGCTGAAGATCCTCGAGGGCACAGTTGCCAACGTCCCGCCGCAGGGCGGACGCAAGCATCCTCACCAGGAGTTCACCCCGGTCGATACGACCAACATATTGTTCATCTGCGGTGGCGCTTTCGTCGGTTTGGAACGCATCGTCGGACGGCGTGTGGGTAAGAAGGCGTTGGGCTTCAAGGCGCTATCCGAGAAAGAAGCGCAGGAAGTGGGAGTTTTACCGGCTCAACGCGACACTGAGCTGCTCCGCCAGGCCCAACCGCAGGACCTGATTAAATTCGGCCTCATCCCAGAGTTTGTCGGGCGTCTGCCGGTGATCGGCATTCTCGATGAGCTGGACGAAGCTGCGCTGGTGGAGATTCTCACCAAGCCCAGAAATGCCATCCTCAAGCAGTACCAACGGCTCTTTGAATATGAGGGCGTACGGCTCCTGTTCTCCGAGGACGCCTCCCGTGCCGTGGCTCGCGAAGCCCTGGCGCGCAAGGTGGGGGCACGTGGCCTGCGTATGATCCTGGAAGAGTTGATGCTCGACCTGATGTACCACCTCCCCAGCAACAAGAAGATCAAGGAACTGGATATCACGGCCGAAATGGTACAGAAACGTGACCTTTCTGTGACTTTGCTGGAAAAAGCCGGGTAGAAGCTTAGCCCAGGACGCTAGTCCTGGGAACAGCATGAAACATGGTTAAGTCCCGCAGCTGAAGGTTGCCCGGCGGGCGTCGCAGCCTATTTCCAGCCGTCCCCTTCGACAAGCTCAGGGCAGGCTCTACGAGACTGGTCACCCCTTTCGAATCCAACCCAGGACTAGCGTCCTGGGCTAAGTTCAGCCGTCCCTCCGGGACTGGGTGTGGAAACGCGGTTCTCACGCAGACTCTTAAAGCCCTCGTCATTTGCTTCTTGTATCAGGGCACGATTTTAGTCGGGCCGTAAAAGGCTACGCGCTTGATGGCTTTTAGCCCCTGAGGCACGCTCTTTGCGTCGGTCTTTGAATTTTTCAGCATCCTGCTAGCGAACGAGAATGCGTTCAATGGGTCTTGACCAGGAGGCCCCCAGGTCTACGCGCGAGTCCCCAGCGAGATCCTATTTCTTCTTGAGCACGGCGCTGCCGTTTTCGTCCGAGCTAATCACGCCCATCAGCTTGCTCACATCCGCTGATCTTTCCGGGGAAAGGTCGAGCTCCCGCACCACGAACTCGCGGGAGTAGTGCAGTACATTGCCAGTGGCCTTGAGGTCGCTCTTGTAGCTGGCGAAGCCAACATCCAGGTCCACCGGGGCGGGCATGTCGTCGACAACATAATCTGCCGGTAGTGCTACGTCGATGCTGTCTCTCCAGGTGCCGGTCTCTCCCAGGTCGATGGGATACACGCGAGGCTTATCATCGTATGGCCTTGCATCGCGGCCTAAAACGCGAGGGCGAATCAGCAGCAGATCTCCGCTCGATTGTCCATATCCATTGGCAGTAAGCGAGTATTCGAGCACCACGTTCTTGTTCATCTCGCGAGCATTCTGCGCGCTATTCGCATCGAGAGTGAAACTGGAGAAATCCCTTTGCAGACGCCGCTCGATGTCTTCATGCTGCTGCTTCTCCCCCTCTTCGTTGTAGAGGCGGCGATAGCCGCGGGCGGCTTCGCCGGAGCGTGTCTCCGTGACTGTTCCCTTCAGTGTGCCATCCGCATTCAGCGCAAAGGAGGCAGTACGCACCAGCGTATCGGCATCGGGTGCAAGCGTGGGCAACTTGATCACCTGGCTGTCGTTGCCCGCAACCAGAATTCCGTAGCCGCCCTGCAAATGGAAGCCGAGCAAGCCGATCGGCGTATAGGTATCGGTAGGATCGAAGATCAGATAGCGCTTGCCGCTGCGCGCAGTCACCACGGCGCGCAGCTCGGGGTCACTATAGCCGGCGGGTAATTCGATGGCGGCGATGGCATGATTGCCCTCAATCGAGGGAAGCGCTGGATCGATGAAGCCGCGATGCGTGTCTACCAGCACCCACGTGGCGCGGACGCCAACTGCGTTCAGCATAGCAATCAGCAGTGTGGCTTTATCTTTGCAGTCGCCATAGCGATACCTGAAGACGTCGGCAGCCGGATGCGGCTGCAATCCACCGATGCCGATCTCTATGCCCACGTAGCGAATCTCCCGTTGCATAAAGCCGCCAACGCCCTGGATCCTGGCTTTGAAGTCGGCTGCACCGCCAACTTCGCGAGCCTTCGCGGCGATCTCCTGGGGAGCTTCGGTGCGGCTCGACGCAAGCGTGTCGTACCAATTGCCAATCTCCGTCCAACGTTGATCGCCGGCCGGCAGGGTTGCGGCAGAGTAGTGGACGACCATGCGGCCAGCCAGGGCAGAGGGTGAAGGGGCCATCGGCACATCGGTCAGGTCGATGCCACGAATATCGCTCAGTTCCCAGCGCCAATGGTTGGGGGCTATTTCGGTGCCCGCAACCGGTGCCTGGTGCAGCCACGCCTCATAATGGTTCCAGTTGGGCGGTAGATCGACCTCGAGTATCCAGCGAGCGCCGGGAATCTCTCGTTGAAAGCTCCAGGTTTCCTCCTGCGCCCCGTAAGTTGCTACGTGGCGCTGGACCTCGTAAGCGATGATTCCGCCCGGGTCCGCTCCGGGGGGCGTCACTGTCCTGGCGCGAAGATCATCGTAGAGGATGCCCCATTGCCCCAGCGCCTCGTCGTGGACCTCCTGGTCCTTGACGATGAATTGGTGACCGTCGGGACCAATACTCCAGGCATGAAAGAAATCGAGCTTTTCGTCCTTGGAGTAGCCGGCAACAATTGCTGCATATTGACGGCCCCGCGGACGCAGGATCTTAAGCACGCGCCGCTCCCGCTCTGTGGCCCGGCCATCGGGAGCCACGGTGACCAGCCGGTCATCGAGCAGCACCACCGCCCCGACAGCGGACGGGTAGGAAGGAATTCTGGTTCCCGCGGCCTGAACGATCCAGTCAGGAAACGTGTTCGCAGCGAGGGCTCCGTGCGGCCCCGTAGCCATCACGCAAAGCAGAAGCGGAGCAAACGGCGAACCCGGGAAAAGCTTCATTGGGCCTTGCCGGCCGGTGCGCCGTCCGCGGCCGATGCAGACTGTTTGAACTGAAGCACTGCCTGCTCTTTGTCCTTGGCGTTTACTTTTTGGTAGAAGTCCTTTAGCTGAGAATATTCCTCTGGCCTGTATATGGCATTGGCCATGACGAATAGCCGCACGCTCGTCACTTCGCCGCCGGGGTCGCGGGTGAATTTGGCGCGGTAAAGGGCGTTTTGCGGAAAACTGAACTCTGCATCCTTAGGAAGACTCTCGATCTCAAACGCTGCCGGCAGCTTGATCGATATTGTGTCCTGCGCGGCTAAGGGATAATCGAGATCGATGGGCATCGTCCTCTTATCCAGGGCGAAGAGCGGATGGCTGGTCGCTTCGAAAAACTCAGCGGGCAGGAAGACGCGTTTCGCCGTGGCCGTGCCCATGGATCCAGTCACCTCGAGCATGCACATCAAAGTCGTGTTCAATTCGGTCAGTCCGAGAAAATGGTGAACCTTCACGGCGATGCCCGGCGGCACTTCCCGTTGCACCATCTGTTCGAATTGCTCCTTCAGTGCGTCCTCATCGTTGCTCAGCGCAAACTGCCGCCAGCGTAGAGCACCGTTGCCGGTGAGACTGATGCGAATGGTGCCGCTTACCTTGCCATCGGGTTGTATCTTGAGATATGCATTGCGCGCCTGGTTGCTCGACTGGTAACCGGGAGCAGGCGTGGTGAATAGCCCCGCGCCTTTGTCCATCTGCCGAACTCCCTGGCTTATTGTGTGCTTCCAATGGAGTTGGCCATACTCGGCATAACGTTCGCCAGGATCGAAAAACTGGTCCTTGCCATCTATCTGAGCGATGGCGATATCGTCGTCCAGTTGACCCATGTCAAGATACTCAGGCAGGAATAGATTGCGGTCGCGGTTGGTGACGATCCCAACGTATGCCTTGATTCCGGCTGCGCGGGCGAGCCCGACGAAAAGTTGCGTCAACTCATCCCGGTTGCCCCGCTTTTGTTCCCAAACATCGGCGGCGGTTCTTATCTTGATGCCCTTAGCCTTGTCTTCTGCTCCAGTATGCTCGCGGGTAAAACTGGTGTTTTCGAGCTTCATCACCTCGGCGTAAATCTTCTTCAGCTTTTGTTCCGGTGTATCCGTCGGAGCTACGATCTGGTTCGCGGCTGCAGAAAGCTTGCCTGCGTCGATAAACCGGTCAACATTTTTCGACCAGTATTTTCCTTCGTCGACCCAGTATTCGTTCGCGGTCGTGGCCACGGTGTAGTAGAAGAGGGCCCGGAGGGAGTAGTTGTGACTGGGCGGCATGAACTCCTCCTCAGGTAATGCCGGAATTTTCTCCACGTCGAGGCTATAGAACTGTCCGGCTGGAGAGAAGGAGACCGCCGCGCCCTGGGGCAGAAGGGTGGCGTAAGCCACGCGGGCCTGCATCCCGCGACCATGGGCGTCCAGGAGAGTGCGATCGCTGGGAGTGAACTGATAGTGGGCTTTCTGTACGTAGAGGGGTCCTTGCAAATACCAGCGGGGCGAAACGACTATGTTGCTTTCGTAGCCCAACACGTAGCGGTACTCGAGGATACTTCCCACCTGAACGTCGGGCAGGGTAAAGACGGTGGCTTTGTACTTTCCTTTGCCGCCTTTGTCGAGTACTTTTTGGTAGGGCTTTCCAGAGAAGGGAATCACCGTACCATCGCTGTGAATGGTGCGGCCTTCCACGCCAAATATTTTAAATTGAGCTCCCTCGTACGAGATCTCCTGGTCAGCGTACTCCTTACCTTTCTCCGTGAGCACTTTTAGGCGAACATAGGTTATGTGAACGTGCATTTTGTCATCCGCGCGTTCGTCGCGCAACAGATAGATAGCCGGCGCACCGGGAGCGGCCGGCTCGGCGGTCATGTGTAGTTCTTCCGGGGTCGGCTTGATCCAGCTATCCGCAGAGGCATTGGCCGCGGAGCAGACCATGATGGAGATGACAAGGGCGGCCAGAAAAGCGCGCAAGGCAGTGAGCACAAAAAAATCCTCCGGCGACGAAGACCGCAAATGCAGCAGTCATTTGACCTGCTGGGAGGGGGAATAATAATTCGTTTCACCCTTGTACGATGAACCGGGCTGTTTCACAAGTAGATTTTTTGATTCCCTGGTTCCTGGCGTTACTTGCATATAGCTGCTCAGTGGGCTAGGAAAAGTTATACCTCAGACCTCGAGCAAAGCTGTGCACACTCTCTAGTTCTCAAATTCACCTTCAGGAACTGGCAGTACATCGTGCTCGCCCGCGAACCATACATAAAGCGTCGGCAACAGGAAAATGCTCATGACCAGATCGGAGATCAGGCCACCGACAATCACGATGGCAAACGGACGCTGCGAGTCAGACCCAATGGCATGTGAGAGAGCGGCGGGAATCAGTCCCAGGGTTGCGACCAGCATGGTCATCATGATGGGACGGAGACGCAACACGGCTCCTTCGATTGCCGAGTCGACAACCGAGTGGCCACGCACACGCAATTGATTGATATATTCCAGCATGATCACCCCGGTTTGCACCGACACGCCAAATAGTGCAAGCATGCCAATCGCGGCCGAGACGCTGAAGTTCGTGCCAGTGAAATATAGCGCCAGCAATCCCCCCACGCGCGCCAGAAGCACATTCAACATGATCAGCGTTGCCCATTTAAAGGAACGGAACATCGCATACAGAATCATGAAGATGATGAAGATGGTAATCGGGGTAACAATCGCCAGGCGAGCGTCGGCGCGCTGCTTACTCTTGTACTCCCCGGCCCAATCGGTGTGGTATCCCTGGGGGAGTGTTACCTCGTCATGCACTTTCTTAATCGCCTCTTCTACCGTACTGCCGAGGTCTCGGCCACGAACACTGTACTTAATAGCGATGTAGCGTGATTCGCCCTCGCGGTAGATTTCTTCGGCCCCGTCCGACGTGTCGATTTTGGTCAGCTGGGCCAGCGATACGCGTTCTCCCGATGGTGAGAGCAGGCGCACATTCTGAATCGCCTCCTTGGTATCGCGGTAGGGTTGTTGGTAGCGCAGCACCACATCGTATTGGGCTTCGCCCAGCAGCAGCGTGCTGACGGTACCGCCGCCGACCGCAGTCTGAATCGCATCCTGCACATCGGCTACGTTGATACCGAAGCGTCCGCAGGCGGGACGATCCACCACAAAGGTCAGATTGGGTTGACCAATGATTCTGAAAAGCCCAAGATCCGCGACTCCCGGAATCTTGCTCATCACTGAGACCACTTCGTTGCCCTTTGCTTCCAGCGTGCGCAGATCGTCGCCAAATATCTTGACCGAAAGCTGGCCTTTGACACCTGATACAGCCTCTTCCATGTTGTCCGCAATGGGCTGTGAGAATCCCCAGATGACGCCGGGAGTCTTCACCAGCTCTTTGTCCATGGCCGCGATCAGGGAGTCTTTGTTCTGTTGAAAGACAGGGCGCCACCGTTCCTTGGGCTTGAGGCCGATGTAGTACTCAGTGTTGAAAAAGCCAGTCCAATCGGTTCCATCATCAGGACGTCCGATTTGCGCGACCACTTCAGTGACCTCAGGAAAGGAGGCCATGATCACGCGGGCGTGGGTGGAAATCCGCCGGCTCTCGTCAGGCCCGGTGGAAGGCGCGAGGGTTCCACGGGCCCAGATTGCTCCCTCGTCCAGGTGGGGTAGAAATTCCGAACCGATCACGCCGCTGAAAGCGAGAAAAAGCGCGAGTCCGAAGCTGGCGACCGCGATGCCGACGGTGAGCGCTCGTTTGTGAATCGCCCAGGTTAGAAGGATGCGATACCGTTTGACGACCCAGTTCAGCACCGGATTTTCCCACTCATGCGCGCCCTTGCGGAATAAAATACTCGCCAATACGGGGGCGACGATGATGGAAAAAATCATCGATCCGAGCAGCGCAAATCCGACCGTCCACGCCATCGGCCGGAACAGGCGCCCTTCGACGGACTGCAGAGTATAGATGGGCAGATACGCGGTTATGATGATGGCGATGGCAAAGAAGACCGGGCGCTGCACCTCCTGGGCTGCAGACCGTATCTTCTCCAGCGGTGAGTTGCTGTCGTGCGACATGCCCAGGTGGCGAATAATGTTCTCCACCATCACCACTGCGCCATCCACCACCATGCCGAAATCAAGCGCGCCAAGCGACAACAGATTGGCCGGAATGTGGGCGAGGTCCAGGCAAGTGGCGGCGAACAACAGTGCAAATGGAATGGTGAGGGCGACGATGACAGCGCCGCGCGCGTTGCCCAAAAAGAGGAAAAGAATAATCACCACCAGAATGATGCCCTCGGTCAGGTTGTGCAGAACCGTATGGGTGGTGAAGTGAACCAGGTCTGAGCGATCAAGAAAGGGAACTACCTTGACTCCTTTGGGCAAAATATCTTCGTTGAGTTGCTTGACCTTGGCTTCTATGCCCTTGAGCGCCGGGTCGGCATCGTCTCCTTTCTGTAGCAGTACCTGGCCTTCGACCAGATCGGGATTGTCGATCACGTTTCCGGTTTTCTCGTCGCGATAAGCCTTGCTGATCTGGCCCAGGCGGATCTTCGGCCCCTGCTCGACAACGGCAATGTCTTTAACCCGTATGTACGCGCCATTGATTGCCATGACAACGGTGTTTTCTATGTCCTGCACATTTCTATACAGACCCTGTGCCTGAACGTTGATCTGCTGTGGACCTGTCTGAATGAAGCTGCCGCCGCCATTGGCATTGTTGAGGGCTAGTTGCTGCTCAACCTGGGCGATGCTCAAACCGTAGCTAACCAGTTTGTTCGGATCCAAACGAATCTGATATTCCTTGGTGAGTCCACCGAAGGTGGCCACATCGACAATGTGGGGTACACTTTTGAATTGCTTGCCCAGGGTCCAGTCCGCAATGGACTTGGTTTCCATTACATCGTAGGCCGGGTTCTTGCTTTCCAGCGTGTACCAATAGATTTGCCCGGCAGGGCTCCAGTCGGTCTGTAGCTGTGGCACCAATCCAGCCGGCAGCGAGACCATTCCAATTCGCTCCACCACCCGCTCACGATTCCAGCCGTTGTCTGATGAATCGTCGAAGGTCATCACGATACTGGAAATACCCGCTAACGAAAACGATCGCAGGCTCTCCATGTGCGGAATGCCGGCCATCTGTATTTCCGTAGGTACCGTCACCTGCTTTTCAATATCTTCCGCGGAATGGCCGGGCCACTGCGTGATAATGTTCACGTAATTGTTGGCTACATCGGGATAGGCATCGACGGGCAAATTGTGGAACGAGACCGCTCCCCACGCGAACATCAGGAACGCCAGCCCCAGTACGATCAGAGGGTTCTTGAGTGCAAAATCGACGAGGCTGCGGATCATTGCGCCTCCAGCGTAGCTTCCAGCTGAAGCACGTTGGAGACAACCTGCTGTCCGCTCTGAATGCCGGAGAGGATCGCTTGCTTATCACCTACAAGCTGACCAGCCTTTACCTCGACCCTACGGAACTTGCCCTCGCCCGCAGGTACAAACACCCAATCACGATCATGTAGATGAAGCACCGAAGGCGCCGGAACCAGCGCATAGTGTTTCCTCTGCCGACTATCGAAGACCGCCGTGACGAACATGCCGAGTTTCAGTATTTGTGGATTTGGCACTTCAATGCGGACCTTGGCGGTACGAATGGCGGGATCAAGGACCGGGCCAATATCTGAAATGTGGCCGGTGAGCAATCGATCCGGATAGGCAGTGAGCTTGATTCGTGCCAACTGCCCCAACTCCAGCTTGGGAATGTCATTCTCGTAGACATCGCAGACGACCCACACCGACGAGAGATCCGCAACCGTAAACGCCGTTGCCGATCCGGAGTAGGTGACGCCGGCCGCCGCAGCAATGGTCACATTCTGCTGCACGATCACCCCTGTGATTGGAGAATAGACAGGTATCACCGGCGAAGGATGGTCCCGGTCTGCCCCGAGGGTCGCGAGTGTTTCCTCTGCGGCCTTCAGGTCTGCCAGTGAGTCCGTCTCTGCATCTTCCCCCTGTTCCAACATGGCAAGCGAAATAGCCCCATGCGCAAAAAGGTCCTGGGCGCGAACATAGGCCTTATTGTTCATGCGCTCGTCGGCCACGGCTTTCTTGTAGGTATCAAATGCGTTGGTGCTATCGGGGCTCTGAACTCTCAGCAGCAACTGTCCTTTGCGCACGTTGTCATCCAAACGTGCTTTGATGTCAACGACTCGCCCACTCGCCAGTGAGATAACTGGAACTTCGCGCGCGATATCAGGAAAAACCGATCCGGTCACATCGAGCTCCGCGGGCGCGTCATATGCTTCAGCGCTTACCAGGGGAAACTGGTCCGGCTTGTCCACCGAGACCAGGCTCATGTCCCCAGTGGTTACGACTTTAGAGGTGGGCGGGGCTCCATCACCGTTCTCCTGCTTGTTCTTGCAAGCGGTCACTGCCAGTACCGGCAAAATCCACAGAGTCACCAACCGCAAGTTCTTCGAGCAGCGCCTTCCCTCTGCATACCCGATCATTGGATCACCTCACGTCCGACTGCAAGATTCAATTGGCCGACGGTAGCTAAATACGCGCCGATGAGTTGGGCATACGCCAGCTGCACCGAGCGATAGTCGCTTTGTGCGTTTAGAAAGTCCAGTAGCGACGCTCCCCCGTGGAGGTATGCATAGGTAACCGTGTCCCGCACCCGTAACGCCTGCTCCATATATTTGTCTTTATAAGGTTGAAGGAGTGCGATGTTGCTCCGCACCTGTTCCCAGGATGAGTCGACGTCATTGAACACCTTCGCTCGCGCCGCGTCGGTTAACTGGTTGCTGCGATCAATATCGATCAGCGTTCGCTTCTTCTCGCCCTGGTTCCGGTCGAAGATACGCAAAGGGATGTTGAAGCTGAGGCCGAGGGTGTTCCCATCGGGATTGATGTTGTTGAACGAGGGATTGTGTGTCCACCATAAGCTGTAAGTAGGATCGGTGGAACCGTTGGCAATCGCCAGCGTGTGATTGGTCTTCGATAGTTCTATGTTCTGAATTGCCGCTCGTAGGTCAGGACGGGTATCGAGCGCGATCTGCCGAAAATCCTCTATAGGCTTGAGCGTGCCCGAGAAGTCAAACGGACCGGTTACGTCGAACTGGTCAACTGGCGTTCGGTCGTCCAGCAACTGCAGCATCTGGATTTTCGCCGTGCGCAGGTTGACGATCGCGGTCTGTAGCTCCGATTCGTATTGCACACGTAACAGCTCGATGCGGTCCAGGTCGATCTGCGCCAGATCGCCGGCCCGCAGCCGGTTCCTGCTGATGTCGATAATCTTGTCGTAATAATCCAGATCAGCTTTGGCCAGATCGAGCACATATTTGGCTTGCAGGGTTTGTACGAAAGCACTACGCAGAACAAATACCATATTTCGGTTCAGGTCCTCGTGCGTTGACTCGCCGATGCGCGTGGTCTCCACCGCGCTGTCCCGGCGAAGTTCCCGCTTGTGCCTGCGCTCGTGCAGATAACTGAAGGTGGTTTGCTCCTGGTCGCTGATGAGAGGCCTCCAGGGCCCCTTGCTTGGCGGGAATTGCGTTCCATCGACAGCAAAGTTGAACTGCGGGTTGGGCCGTAGAGAGGCAGTGATTTCTTCGGCACGCAGCTCGTCGACGCCGAAAGCATCCGCCTTCAATACAGGATTCACCGCCTCAAATTTGGTCCTCACTTGGTCCCATGTGAGAGGTGTCTGCGCCATGGCAATCGTACCCGCAAGCGCAATCCACAAAAAAGAGAGACTTGAACCGAAACAGTAAAAAATGCCTTTTCTTACTGGACTCATAGGATAAACAAGATAGAGCGGCTTTCCTGGTAGCAACAGCTTGGCATTCCTTAAATAGCGCGCAAGCGAAAGTCGTTGGATAAGTGATGAGTAATACGATTGACTATAATGTTTTGAACAGTTTCTATTTCATTCTCTTTCGGGGACAAGCAACAATCTTTCCATCTATCCTTCGGTGGTACCTGTCTTTAAGATGCCCCTTGAGGACGCCGTCGAGCTATCTGTGGATCGGCGTCGCATCCATCGTTCGATCCCTCACAGATCCCCCGAGAGGTGTACGATCTGTACTTTGTGGCGTACTGCCTGATTCGCGACTTTGCACGATTGTGACGTTAGAGGAAAACAGGGAAGTCTCGGACGCTTCCCTCCGAAGCAGTAGCTGCTTGGGTTTTTCTCCGCGCCTCAGACCTCGATGTAATCCTCTTGACACTGTGAAATGCGGATTTCGCAATCGCTCGGAGTCGGGCCTAAGCAGTTAGCTGTTGATAGCTAACCGCTTTGAGATACGCAGGTAAGGTCCGTTCTTCTTGGGGTCGCGTCAGAAAACGGACAATAGAGCACGCTAAGGTTGGCTTGGGGTGCGGAGCGGCCTGAATCTGCCTTGGGCGAGTCTGTGGCCTCTCCACTGGTAGTCTCCTGTGAGATTGATGTGCTCCCAGCCGAGCGGGGAGAGGAATTTGAACAGTTCGGGGTCGATAGCGAAGCCGCTCCGAGTCGAAGCTCCGATGGCCGTCTCGATATAAATGGTATTCCAGAGCGCGATTGCGGCTGTGACGAGTGTGAGGCCGCTGGCCCGATAGCGTTGCTGCTCGAAGCTGCGATCCCTGATCTCTCCCAGGCGGCAGAGGAAGACGGCTCTTGCGAGAGCGTTGCGAGCTTCGCCTTTGTTGAGGCCAGCGTGAACGCGCCTCCGGAGTTCTACACTTTGCAACCAAGAGAGGATGAACAGGGTTCGTTCGATTCGGCCCAGTTCACGGAGAGCCATCGCGCGCCCATTCTGGCGAGGGTAGCTGCCGAGTTTGCGAAGCATGAGCGAGGCCGTCACCGTGCCCTGCTTGATAGAAACGGCAAGGCGGAGGATCTCGTTCCAGTGGGTTCGGATCGCCTTGAGATTGATCGTGCCGCCAATCATGGATATCAGAGCCTCGTACTTTACCTTTCCGTTGGGGAGGTACAGTTTGGTGTCGCTCAGGTCGCGAATACGGGGAGCGAAGCGGAAGCCGAGCAGGTGCATGAGGGCGAAGACGTGATCAGTGAAGCCGGCAGTATCGGTGTAGTGCTCTTCGATCCGCAAGTCCGACTCGTGGTGGAGAAGGCCATCGAGCACATAAGTCGAATCGCGCACTCCGACATTGACGACCTTGGAGCTGAACGGTGCGTACTGGTCGGAGATGTGGGTATAGAAGAGCTTGCCCGGTTCGGCACCGTACTTCGGATTGATGTGGCCGGTGCTTTCAGCCTTGCCGCCAGCTTTGAATCGCTGGCCGTCGGAAGAGGAAGTAGTGCCGTCGCCCCAATTCTCCGCAAAGGGCTGGCGAAACTGAGCGTTGACCAGCTCGGCCAGGGACGCGGCGTAGGTTTCATCCCGAATGTGCCAAGCCTGTAACCAGGAGAGTTTGGCGTAGCTTGTTCCCGGGCATGACTCGGCCATCTTGGTCAGTCCAAGATTGATCGCGTCCGCCAGGATCGTGGTCAGCAGAGGCGTTCGGTCCCTAGCTGTATCGCCGGTCTTCAGATGGGTAAAGTGCCGGGTGAACCCTGTCCACTTGTCGACTTCGAGGAGCAATTCGGTGATCTTAACGTGTGGCAGCGATGCCGCTACACGGTCGATCAGATTCTGAGCTGCCTGTGGCACCGCGGCGTCTAGTGGAGTGATCTTCAGGCCTGAGTCGGTGAGGATGGCATCGGGCAAATCGTTCGCTGCGGCCATGCGGTCGACCAAGCCAAGTTGCTCTTTAAGCAACGTGACCCGGTCATGCAGGTACTGCTCACAATCCGAATTGACCGCTATGGGGAGCGCATGCTCGACTTTGAGCGTGGTGAAGGTCTCGGTAGGAAGCAGGTATTCATTGAAGTTCTTGAACTGGCGCGAGCCCTCAACCCAGATGTCTCCGGATCGAAGCGCGTTCTTGAGCTCCGAAAGGGCGCACAGCTCGTAGTATCGCCGGTCAAGGCCGTTGTCGGCGAAGACGAGCTTGGCCCAGCGCTCCCGGATGAAGTCAACAGGAGCGTCGTCAGGCAGCTTGCGAGCATTGCTGGCGTTCATCTCCCGGAGCAGCTCGATGGCGTCGAGTACGGACTTCGCGGCAGGAGCCGCATGCAAACCGAGTATATCTAGCAGCTCGGGCGCGTAGCGCCGCAGCGTTGCGTACCCTTCGCCGATCCGGTACAGGAAGTCGAAGTCTTCCGGCTGGGCAAGCTTCTGTGCTTCCCTTATGCTCGCTGCGAAGTCGTCCCAGGAAACAATCGTCTCAATGGCTGCGAAGGGATCGCTGCCGCTCTGCTTAGCCTCAAGCAAAGCCTGGCCAACCCGTCCATAGAGCCGGAGCTTGTCGTTGATGGCCTTACCTTCAGATTGAAACTGCTCCTGATGCTTGTGCTTCGCCGCGTTGAACAGCTTGCCGACGATACGGTCGTGCAGATCGATGATCTCGTCAGTCACGGTGGCCGTTCCCTCCACCGCTAGCGCAACGAGTGTGGCATAGCGGCGTTGAGGCTCGAACTTCATCAGGTCGGCGGAGGTCATTTGAGCGCCTTCCCGCGCGATCTTCAAGAGACGGTTTTGGTGAATCTGACGCTCGATGCCGAGCGGAACATCGAGGGCCCGCAGGGTCTTGAGGCGGTCGATGTGTTCGAGCACATGCTTGGAGTTCGGCTTTAGAGGTGACTGGCGGAGCCAACCGAGCCAAGTAAGACTGCTACCTTCTTTGCGCTTGAGCAGGTCGTTCAGCCGCTCGCGGTGAACGTATGTGAGCCCATCGGTCAGGCGTTGGTAGATTCGGCGATTTGCTCGTGTGACTGCTTCCGCGCAAACGCGTTCTATCGCATTCAAACGTGGGAGGAGGACCGCTCTTTCTCGCAGCCTTTCGACCAGACTCGCCGCAAGCACGATGCCTCGGTCCGTCTGCATCGCCGTTTCGGTCAGCTCTTCGACAGCAACCCGGTGATGTCCTGTTGTAAACGGTTCGAAGCCGAAGACGGTTTGAAGTTCGACCAGGTGCTCGCGCCTGGTCTGCGCCCGGTCCCCGTATTCGGTCCAATGTTCAATCGGAATCTTGAGCTGCGCAGCCACCAAATGAAGCAAAGGAGCAAATGGTAGCTGGGCTACCCCGAGCACAATGCCCGGAAAGCGGAGGTAGCAGAGCTGCACCGCGAACCCAAGCCGGTTGGCCGCGCCGCGGCGCAGCCGAATGATCGCCAAATCGGATTCGCTGAGGGTATAACGCCTGATCAGGTCATCCCGGGTATCCGGCAAGGCGAGCAAACTCTCCCGCTCGGCAGCGGAAAGGATGGAACGACGGGGCATGATGCTCCTCTCGGAAACGGAGGTTTATGAGAACGCTCAGCGACTGCCTTCGCAGATCAACAAAAGCTTCGGTTCTTGGTTCTCAGAAACAGTTCTCAAATGCTATTCTCATTTCGCAACGAGTTGGATGAGTTTCGATAAATAGAACACCGGGCGATGTGGAGGAACTAGACCATGTTGATCGGCTACGCCCGCGTCTCCACCCAGGATCAGAATCTCGATATGCAGATCGAAGCCTTGACCAAGGCTGGCTGCAAGAAGGTTTTCAAGGACAAGATCAGCGGAAGCCGTGCCGAGCGTCCCGGTCACATCAAAGCGCAAGAATCTCTGCGCGAGGGCGACACGCTTGTTGTCTGGAAGCTGGACAGGCTTGGCCGAAGTGTTAAAAATCTCGTAGATCTTATCGGAGAACTCCACCACGAAGGCGTTCAATTCAAGAGCCTGACCGATGCGATCGACACCGGTTCCCCTTCAGGTCGCTTCTTCTTCCATGTCATGGCGAGCTTGGCTGAGATGGAACGGGAACCCAGCATCGAGCGGACCCGTGCAGGCCTCGAAGTCGCGCGTCGGCTCGGACGAAAAGGCGGCCGCAAACGACAGATGACCGACAGCAAGATCCAATCAGCCAAGAAGCTGCTCGCCAGCGGACTGCCTCCTCGGGACGTGGCAACGAACCTCGGCGTCTCTGTCCCGACGCTTTATAGGTGGATTCCAGCCTCAACGCAGGTTTAGTGTGTGCTCTGTTGTCCACTACACCGAACGTCGAATTACTAGGGCAGCGCAGTTCAGATTGCCTTTAGTTCCAGTTTGCCGACAAACCGGCCCGCGACAGCATTCTAGTTGATTATGTTGCCTTTTTGGAGATTCCAGAGTTCAGTTGGACAGGCCGAGCTTAGCTACCGTTTCATCAGGTCCCCGAGCGATCGTTGACACTTGGACCAGCGTCTCAGAAGGAGGGGATTCGTGCTAATTCGCCGCATGTTCTCGTTGTTCTTGCTAGCCGCCATGTGCCGCACTGCGGCGTTCGCGCAATACGAAGGAGATGCAGTCGCAAGGGTTCTTTTTGAACAGGGAGAGAAGGCCCTCCGGAGCGACAACTACGCTGATGCGATCGCGGATTACAAGAAGGCGATCACTCTCGACCCCAACTTTATTGAAGCTCACCAGCAGTATATTTCCACGCGCCAAAGAGAACCCTACCTGCTGCTGCGCGCACACACAGAAAAAGCTACTAGCGAGCAAGAAAAAGCTGCCGCGGCTGCGGCTGAAAAGCAAACACAGGCGCTGGCCGGGGAATATGAAGCTCTCGCCATGGAGCATCCAAATAGCGCTGTCTATCCCTGGGCGCTCGGGAAATTGTATGAATCCAGCAACGTTTCGCGGCAGGAAGAGTACTGCCGGCAGGCGCTGAAGATTGATTCGAGATTCCCCCCGGTTACGTTTGCCTGGCCACAATTGCATTCAATCGAGGGGACCTGAAACACGCAGTCGAATATCAAGGGCGTGTTACCGAGCTTGAGCCCGACGATCCGGACGAGTTATTCACCTATTCCTTTTATCTCGAGGGTGATCCGGCAGCCTACAAGGCCGCCACGGATGAAATGATTAAGAGATTCCCCTACTCTCCCCGATCCGCACAGGCCCTCTACTGGTATGCCGTGCATCAAAAGACGGACACCGCCCAGGTGGAAGCATTTGAGAGACTACGCAAACAGTATCCGCCTGCCAAGTTCGAGCAGTCAGCGGATGGTGTAACCGAGTTATTCCACATCTACGATCGCACAGACCCTCTAAAGGCTCAGTCCGTTGCCCATGAAATGCTGGCCCTATTTCCGAAAGATGCGGACTGGAACGCCTACGCCGCCTATTCCAACACAATGGCCAAAGCATCGCAGTGGATCAAAGACGAGCCAGCCGCAGCCGTGTCAATCCTTGAGCCGATGAAAGCACCAGGTTATCTAATGGATATGCGGCGAAAGGACCTGCTGCAAGCCCGCGCGCTCGATTTGAGTGGTAAGGCTGCCGAGGCTTATTCGTACGTTTTGGGTTGCTATGCGAAGCATCCTACCGATGAGGTTCGCGCCGCGATTGGCGAATACGGGAAGAAGCTAGGAAAGACCTCGCAGGGGCGAGATGCTGCCACATGGTCTGCGATCGCCGATAACTCGACTCCTGCCATTCCATTCTCTTTGCCCAACTTTACCGACGGCAAACTTGTTTCTCTGGCGAGTTATCGGGGACACGTTGTCTTTGTGGACTTCTGGTATCCCAACTGCGGTCCATGCAGAGAGTCGTTTCC
>JBAVQC010000162.1:0-4474 GCA_049693715.1 Acidobacteriaceae bacterium
ACCCCCAAGGAGCCACTTATGCCCAAAACAACCGTCCTGCCAACGGCAGCTAAGTTCTAATTCTGAAAAACGGCCCAAAAATATCGAATTTTATAAATAACCTCCATCGGCTGCCGAGAAATTATTAGGGATGCGTGACTCCAGAAGGGGTACATGCAACGGGAAACGGGGCTCCCCCTTGATGCGAAGAGGCAGCCGCTGCGTTGCAAATCGCAAAAAACGTCAAAAAAGACTCAAAAATATCGAATTTTATAAATAACTGCGATGACTCCCGGTCGGCAACAGCCGTCCATGTACGAAAAATTAAGAAAGCTTAATGCATGTAACCGGCAAACAACCGCGACAGTCCCACAGTCTCCGCGACGACTTGGATTTCCTTTTTCTCCAAGCTCGTTATCTTCAACTTCAACCAAAAGTGTTACCTACATGCCCGGTACCTTCTGTTACCAACATGCCCGTTCGCACAACAAAACCGAATCTTTCAGCATCTTTGCAAAGTCGTGCCCTGATGTACAAAGCAGGTTTTTTCAGCAGCCTGCCAGAGCACCAAAAGGCCGTACCTCAGCGGCTTTTTCGGCGAACCCAAACCATTTCGATGGGTCCCTCCTTTGCGTATAAAATTCGAGGCATCCTCCCGGCAAATGGAGCGACCACGTGACCGATCTTTGGAGTGACATCCAGCATTCGCTGCACATGTTCATCAAGAACCCCGGCTTCACCATCGCCGCCGTCGCCGCCCTGGCCCTCGGCATCGGAGCCAACACCGCCATCTTCACCGTGGTCAACGCGGTTCTGCTCAAGCCGCTTTCCTACCCCGATGCGGATCGCATCGTCGAACTTCTGCTTACGTCGCCCAATGGCAGCAATCCCATCGCTTCCATTCCGAAGTTTCATATCTGGCAGCAGCAGACAAGCGTCTTTAAAGAGGTGGCCGCCTACGACTTTGCAGGCCCCGGCTTCAACCTCACCGGTGACCGCCCGGAGCAGATTCACGGCATCCATGTCACCGAGGGTTACTTCCGCCTCTTCGGCGCACCGGTCATTTTGGGCCGTACGTTCACCCCGCAAGAAGACGCCCCCAACGGCGGCAAAGTCGTCGTGCTCAGCTACGGTCTCTGGCAGCGCAAATTCGGCGGCAATCCAAACGTCATCGGCAGCTCGCTTTCCCTGGGCAACGAGCCCTTCACAATCATCGGCGTCCTGGGAAAAGACTTCCTCTCTGATCCCGAAGCCGACATCTGGCTGCCGTTCCAGTTCGAACCCAACAGCACCAATCAGGGCCACTACTTCCAGGCCGCGGGATTGCTCAAACCGGGGGTAACGCTGGCCCAGGCTAACGCGCAAATGAAGCTCGCGGCCAGCCAGTATCTCCGCGCCTATCCGCTGGCCAATCCCCAACAAGGTTTCGCGGTTGAGCCGCTGCGCGACAGTATCGTTGGCGACGTACGTAAGTCGCTGCTGGTCCTGCTTGGCGCTGTCGGTTTCGTGCTTCTCATTGCCTGCGCCAACGTTGCCAATCTTTTGCTGGTCCGCGCCACCGGACGCAAACGCGAATTTGCGATCCGCGCCGCACTCGGAGCCGGCCGGGCACGCATCATCCGCCAGCTGCTCACGGAAAGCATCCTGCTCTCCGTCACTGGCGGGGTGCTTGGCCTGCTCCTCGGTTTCATGGGAGTGCGCGCCCTGCTGGCCGTGAGTCCTGCCGGCCTGCCGCGTATCGGGGAAGACGGCGCCGCCATCGGTGTCGATTGGCGTGTACTCGGGTTCACCCTCGCCGTCTCGCTGTTCACCGGCATCCTGTTCGGAGTCTTCCCTGCTTTCACCGCCTCGCGCTCCGACCTCAACTCTTCTCTCAAGGAGAGCAGCAACCGCTCCGGCACCGGCTTCGGTCAAACCAAGGCTCGTTCGCTACTCGTCATCAGCGAGGTTTCGCTGGCCCTGGTGCTGCTGATCGGCTCGGCGCTGCTCATTCGTACTTTTCTCGCTCTCCGCGGCGTCAGTCCCGGCTTCGATCCCCGCCATGTGTTGACCATGGACATGTCGCTTACCGGCGACCGCTATCAGAAGACAGCGGGGTTAGCGCAACTCTCGCGCGATGGACGCGATCGCCTCAATGCCATTCCCGGCGTCGAGGAGTCGGCCTCCACCTGCTGCCTCCCCATCCAGGGCCAGTTTGGCCTGCCGTTTCTCATCGTGGGCCGGCCCCCGGTCAAAGGGAAAGATACTCCCGGTGGCGGGTGGATGAGCGCTTCCCCCGGGTACTTCAGCGTGTTCAAGATCCCCATCCTGCGCGGCCGCGACTTTACCGCCGGCGATACGGCCGGCGCGCCTGGCGTGGTTCTCATCAATCAGGCTATGGCTAAACAGTACTGGCCTAAGGAGGACCCCGTCGGCCAGCAAATCATCATTGGCAAAGATGTCGGCCCTGAGTTCGAGGAGCCTGCCCGTCAGATCATCGGCGTAGTGGCCAATACTCACGATGCCGGCCTTGCCCGCGATCCCGGCTCGGTCATGATCATTCCCGAGGCCCAGGTCACCGATGGTATGACCGCGCTCAACGCGCGCATCGTGCCCCTGCGGTGGGTGGTGCGTACACACGGCGACCCCCATCAGGCCATCGCCGCCATTTCCGAGCAGCTGCGCCAGGCCAGCGGCGGGTTTCCCGTAGCCCACGTGCGGGCCATGGACGAGGTCGTGTCGCGCTCCACTGCTCGCCAAAGTTTCAACATGCTGCTGCTTACCATCTTCGGCGGCGTCGCGCTGGTCCTCGCCGCCATCGGCATCTACGGCCTTATGGCCTACTCCGTTCAGCAGCGCACCCAGGAGATGGGCATCCGCATGGCCCTCGGCGCAGACCGCGCCGCCATCCGCAAGCTCGTCGTCTGGCATGGCATGAGGCTGGCCATCGCCGGCGTAGTCCTGGGTATCGCCGCGGCCTTCGGCCTCACCCGCCTGATCGCGAGCTTCCTCTTTGGGGTCAAGTCCTGGGACCCCATCGTATTCGTCACCGTGCCTGTTATCTTGTTCTGCGTGGCCCTGCTCGCGGTCTGGCTTCCCGCCAGCCGCGCCGCCAAACTCGACCCGATGGAGGCGTTGCGTGTCGAGTAGTCGCACCCGCCCTCAACAAAATAGCCGCCTCCCGCGCTCACACAGAATAATTCGGAGCCTGACTGTGCCCTGGAGCATCTAAAACGGTGAATTGCTACCATCTCCGGCTGTGGGTTTCTTTATGGCGACGACTGCTTACACCATCCGGCCTCAGCTTCTCGAACGTCGGGCCCGCCTGCAGGCCGCTTCGGGATCTGTTTCCCATGGCTATCTCAATAACCTCATCGCTGAAGTGGATGCTGCTCTCCAAAAGATCGATGTCGGAAAATATGGCCTGTGCGAGACATGCCACGATCCGATTGAGAAAGACCGGCTGGAACGGAATCCTCTATGCAGATTCTGTCTCGATCACCTCAACGAGTCCGAATGGGCGGACCATCAGAAAGACCTCGATCTGGCGACGCAAATTCAATTCCAGCTTTTACCGCCGAGTGGCCTCGTCCTGGGGAAATGGGAAACCCAATATCGCTACGAGCCGCTCGGTGCGGTTGGAGGGGATTACTGCGAAGTGATTGCCCTGGGGGACCCGTCCCGCGGCGTCCAGTCCCTCTTTTTCGCCGTCGGCGATGTGGCCGGCAAAGGAGTGGCGGCATCGTTGCTGATGATGCACCTGAGCGCGATCTTTCGCAGTTTGCTATCGATGGATTTGTCCTTGGCGGAAGTGGTTTTACGCGCCAACCGATTGTTCTGCGAGAGCACCGGGCCAGCCCACTACGCAACCCTGGTGTGCGGGCGCACGACTGCAACGGGAGTTGAGATTTGCAATGCGGGGCATTGCCCGCCGATTCTGCTTCTCAATCATGGAACCGAGAAGGTGGGTTCGAGCGGACTGCCGCTGGGTCTGTTCCCCGGCGCCGAATACACCGTGGCGCAGTATGCTCCGGCCGATGGTGAAAGTATCGTCCTCTACTCCGATGGCATTACCGAAGCGGAGAATGCTTCGGGCGAAGACTACCAGGAAGACAGGTTGGTCCGCTTGCTACGAGAGCGGTTCGAGCATGAGGCATCCGCTATGGCTGACTCTGTCCTCCACGATCTAGGTCATTTCCGCGGCACTCATCCCGCCTCCGATGATGCGACTCTGTTGGTTGTTCGCCGCCGCCGGGTTGCCCTGGATGGACTGAACCACTGAAACGCCTGTGCGGCGCGGGAACACTTCCTGGATTGGCAGAGACCTACAGGCTTCGAGCCCTATCATCAGCCACCGGATGCTCCGTGAAAGCGCAAGACGAGAGCCAAGCAAAAGTTCGCTACGAACAAGACATGAATGCCCATGTGGAACAGATTGGGACGCGGATTGTCTCCACGCTCAGGAAGGATATGGCGAGTACCTGCATACATGCTGAGGCGCTCCCTCTTCTCCTTC
>JBAVQC010000163.1:0-17297 GCA_049693715.1 Acidobacteriaceae bacterium
TAAGCAAGGTGACCCACTAACTGGAGAGCCGGATGCGGGAGATCCGCACGTCCGGTTCGGAGGGAGGGGGAACTCCGGTTCTCCCTACCCCTATACGTTTGGTCCCGGCCCTACGGGCCTGTTTCAGTTCTGCGATTTGTTTTCGCGTTCTCACGCACGCTCTTTCGCCCCGCTACCGTGGGCCCCGCCGCTTGCGAGTATTGACTTGGAGTCGGTGCGGGGTTACGGTTGTAGCATGTCCCTGTACTGCCGCCTCAGCGCTTGTTGTCGCTTGACCCCATCAGGCCGTACGGGTATGTCCTAAGAATCAATCGAATCACCATCTTCGGAAACCCGGGTGTCGGCAATCAGCGACGCGCCGGGTTTTTTCATTTCAGGGAGTGGATCAATGGCCGAGGTTAAGGAAACAAAAGCCCAGCGAATGGAACGCCTTAAGCAGGAAAAGAACCCGTGGGAGGCGCTGGATGAAGTACGCACCTTCGCCGCCGCGGGCAGGGAATCGGTGCTCCCGGAATGGGCGTCTGCCTACTTCAAATGGTGGGGCATTTATACCCAAGGGGATGGGGCCGGTGCGCTCGGCGGTAAAGGCGGTGAAGGCAAGGCCACCGAATATTTCATGATGCGCATTGCGCTTCCCAACGGTATCGCGACTTCCAACCAGATCGAACTGATCGCCGACATTGCCGCCAAGCATGGCAAGGACCTGGTGGACATCACCGTGCGTCAAGCCATCCAACTGCACTGGCTCACCATCGAAGCGCTCCCCGGGATCATCGATCGGCTCCAGGGCGCAGGACTCTCCCCTAAAGGAGCCTGTGGCGATGTCGTGCGCAACGTGACCGGCTGCCCGCTGGCGGGTTTGGACGCGGACGAAGTTCTGGACGCCTCACCCTTCGCCCTAGCTGCGGCCGGAGATCTAAACGGCAACCCGGATCTTTACAACCTGCCGCGGAAATTCAAGATCTCGATCACCGGCTGTTCTGTCTGGTGTTCCTATCCCGAGATCAATGACATTGGGTTAACCCCTGCCGTGCGCACCAAGGGCAACAACCACGAAGTGGGATTCTCCGTGCGCGTGGGCGGCGGGCTCTCGGCCGATCCGCACCTGGGCGTGCGCCTGAATGCATTTGTGCAGCAGCACCAGGCAGCCGCTGTGGTGCGCAAGATCACCGAGCTCTTTCGCGATCAGCAGGGCTTGCGCGAGAGCCGCGACCGCGCGCGCATGAAGCATCTGTTTCTCCGCGAAGGGTGGACCGCCGAGACCTTTCTGGCCGACTTGAACCGGAGGCTTGGCTACCAACTCGATCCCGCGGTTGAGGAAACGGTTCCAGATGACGTCTATCGCGATCACGTCGGCATTCACCGGCAAAAGCAGGAAGGGCTCTGCTACGTGGGTCTATCTGTACTGCGTGGGCGCATGACTGCGGCCCAGTTGAACGCTGTGGCCGGTCTGGCGACGCGCTATGGCAACGGCCAGCTGCGCACCACGGTCATGCAGAATCTTGTGGTTGTGAATGTGCCTTCCAACAAAGCACAGGAACTGGCGCGGGAACTTGAAGCGCTGGGCTTACCGGTCGAAGGTTCCTCTTTCTGGAGAGGTGCGATTGCCTGCACCGGAAGCGAGTTCTGCAAGCTGGCGATTACCGAGACCAAGGGCTTCACCCGCTGGATTGTCGATGAACTCGAAGAGCGGCTGCCGGGGTTCGATCAACAGCTTAAGCTCCACGTGACGGGATGCCCCAATAGCTGCGGCCAGCATTGGATCGCCGACATCGGCATGGAAGGCAAGAAGATCAAGCACCAGGGCAAACTGGAAGACGCCTATTACTTCTGCGTGGGCGGTTCCGTTGGCCTGCATCAGCAAACCGCCAGACCCGTTGGTTATCGTTGCCTGGCAACCGAAGTACCAGACGCCCTGGAACGACTCCTGGGCGGCTATTTGCAAGTGCGCAAGCCGGGAGAAAACCTGCGCGCCTATTTCGCCCGCACCAGTGACGAGGAGTTGCGCGAGCAACTCGCCGGCGCAGTGCTTGAGGCCGTGCCCAGGGATCCCGCTCCGGTCGGGGGTAAACACGTTGAGTGAGAATGCTGCGCTTTTCCCCTTATTTCTCAAGCTCGAAGGGAAGAGATGCCTGGTAGTGGGCGCGGGCCTGATTGGCCTGGAGAAGGTCGAAAGCCTGCTGCCCTGCGGAGCGTCCATCTGCGTGGTCGCACCTCACGCGGTCGCCCGCGTTCAGGAGTTGAGTGCGCAGGGACAGATCAGCTGGCTGGCTCGCGCTTACCAACCTGCGGACGTACTCGGGTGTGATCTCGTCATCGCGGCGACCAATGATCGCGAGATCAATCGCGTCGTCTTTGAAGAGGCCAGGAGTCAACGTATATTGTGCAACACCGCGGACGACCCGCCCTTGTGTGATTTTTTCTTTGCCTCGATCGTGCAGCGGGGCGATTTGCGGATCGCTATCTCGACGGCCGGTCAGAGTCCGGCGCTGGCCCAGCGCCTGCGCAGGGAGATCGATGCACAGCTGCCGGCTGACCTGGGACCCTGGCTCGCCGAATTGGGCCAGTTGCGTCGCGAGGTCCTGCGGGCGATGCCGGCGGGGGCGGCACGGAAAGCACTGTTGCATGAACTGGCGCATCGTGAAGTCTGCAGCCTGCCTGGGTGCCCGGCACGAAACTTTGCCAACGCAAAAATCAAGCATGAGGTCCCGCAATGACTGAACCGGGCAAGGTCTACCTGGTGGGGGCGGGTCCTGGCGACCCGGAATTGCTCACCCTCAAAGCTGCTCGTCTGCTGGCGGAGGCCGGCCTTGTCCTCCACGATGACCTGGTGCCGCAATCCATCCTCGACTTGGCCGGCAAGCAGGCCCTCATCATCAGTGTGGGGAAGCGTTGTGGCCGGAAGAGGATCACCCAGGCCGCCATCCATGACTTGATGATCGTTTCGTCGCGTAGGGGGCTGGCTGTGGTCCGGCTGAAATCCGGAGACCCGATGATTTTCGGCCGGGCCGGAGAAGAAATCGACGCCTTGCGCGAAGCGGGAGTGCCCTTTGAAGTGGTCCCGGGAGTGACTGCGGCATCCTCCGCGGCCGCCTTCCTCGAGGCTTCGCTCACCGATCGCAGAGTCTCTTCACGGGTAATTGTCTTGAGCGGCCATCATGCCGCACGCACGGTACCCGAGCCGGAGCTGTGGCCCGGTACTTTGCCCACCGATGCAACCCTGGCCATCTACATGCCGGGTCAAAATCTAAGCCAGGTAGCCGCGTCTTTGTTACGCAGCGGATTGCCGCCAGCGATGCCCTGTGTAGCCGTTACCGATGCATCGCGCCCTGAGGCGGCCTACACCGCTTCGCGGTTGGGCAGCGTCTCTCACCTGCCCAGGTCTTTTGCTCCCACATTGTTGCTCGTGGGCCACACATTTGAGGCCGTGTTCACGCGTGGCATGGAACCCGAGTCTCTTGAGCATGTGTCCAGGTTGGCGGCCTCTATCGCCGCCGATGCGGACTGAGCACTATGCTGCGCTCCAGTCGAGGCAAGTGCGCGACAGTGGGCCGAAGGCCCACCCATGACGATTAAATCGGCTTTCCTTTGGCCACTTCTCTCCCCGGAAGCGCAGCCCTCTCCTTTGTCATCTCGACCGCAGCGCACCCGGATTTCCTGCCTCGCTGCACTGGACAAGGCCGCGTATGCGCCTTTCTCTTAAGGAAAGGCGCATGATGTTCGACAATGCCACCAACTTTACAGGAAATCCGGGGGAGCGTAGCGGAGAGATCTCTGTGTTGATGCCCTTTCCTGGAAATGTTTTTCTAGAGAGCGTGGCGCAGTTGAGAGGCCTCAGCGACTTTGTCGCTATCAAAATCACCACTCGGGCTGTCCAATATTGGGCAAGTATACTGACGAAACATGCAGATAATCACAACGGCCACAGCCTTTCCCCCACATTACTTCTTACAGGACACAGTCGTGGAGGCGCTGAAAGGTCAATGGGAGCAGGGCCTCGAAAACGCAGCAGTCCTGGAAAGGTTGCATTCGCGAACGGGCGTCGCCGGCAGATACTTTTCCCTTCCATTAGAGCAATATCCGCCCCTCGACACCTGGGGTAAAACCAACAACATCTGGATCGAGACTGCGGAACGATTGGGTGCGCAGGCAATAGAATGCGTGCTCAGCAAATCCGGCGTGGACCGCAAGCAAATCGGCGCCCTCTATTTCGTCTCTGTCACCGGAGTATCCAGTCCATCGGTGGACGCCCGGCTGGTCAACCGGATGCGTCTTTCGCCGCAAATCAAGCGCAACCCCATTTTCGGCCTCGGTTGCGTCGCGGGGGCTGCCGGCTTGGCCCGCGCCGCCGACTACGTGCGCGCCTACCCTGACCAGGTGGCGGTGCTGCTTTCGGTCGAGCTATGTTCGCTTACATGGCAGCGAGACGACTTCTCAGTGGCCAACCTGATTGCTACCGGGCTGTTTGGGGATGGAGCGGTCGCGGTCCTGGTTGCCGGTGACCAGGTGAAATTGTCAGGGCCCAGGATTCTGGGGAGCGCCTGCTCGTTCTATCCGGATACCCAGGATGTGATGGGCTGGAAGATCTCAGAGAAGGGATTCCAGGTGCTGCTGTCGCCCGATGTTCCCACCGTCGTCCGGGCCAATCTGGGCCGCGATGTAGACGTCTTCCTGGCCCAGCATGGAATGACCCGTGACCAGGTGCACTCCTGGATCATGCACCCTGGCGGCCCCAAAGTGCTGGAGGCAGTGGCGGACGCATTGGATCTCCACAACGGTGAACTGGACCTCTCATGGGAGGCTCTGCGGCGTGTGGGTAACCTGTCCTCGGCTTCGGTGCTGGTGGTCCTCGATGAAGTGATGACTCAGCGGCGTCCCAAGCCAGGGTCGCGCAGCATCCTGGCCGCGATGGGTCCCGGGTTCTGCTCCGAGATGCTCTTGCTGGAGTGGTAGGTGGAGAGGGCAGAGTGATCCGCTGTGATGCGCTGATCGTCGGTGGCGGCCCCGCAGGCCTCGCAGCCGCCATCGCACTGCGGCAAAAAGGCTTGGATGTACTGGTCGCCGAGGCGCTTCGCCCACCCATCGACAAGGCTTGCGGCGAGGGTCTGATGCCGGATGCACGCAAAAACCTGTCCGCGCTTGGTATTGAGGTCACCTCGAACGAGGGCGCTCCGTTCGACGGCATCTCTTTCTTTTCCCGCCATCACCAGGCGGCAGCAGGCTTCGCGCGGGGCAGCGGCATCGGCATTCGCCGGTTGCAACTCCATTCGCTCCTAACTCAGCGCTGTCATGAACTTGGTGTGCGACTCGCCTGGGGCTGCCGTGCACATCTGGTGGAACACGAGCGAGTGCGCCTCGACGGTGGGCCCTGCACTTACCGCTACCTGATCGGCGCGGATGGCCAGTCCTCTCGCGTTCGTCAGGCAAGCGGCTTAGGTCAGGGAAAGATTTTGAGCCGCCGTTTCGGCACCCGCTGTCATTACCAGGTGAAGCCGTGGTCCCGCATGGTGGAAGTGCATTGGGGAAATCTGGGCCAGGCCTACATCACCCCCGTAGGCCCGGAAGAGATTTGCGTAGCTACCGTGGCCCGCGACCCCTCCATCCGAATGGCGGCGGTCCTGGAGACCATGCCTGCGCTGCGGCTGAATCTCGAGGGTGCACGCGAACTGAGCAGGGTACGTGGGGCACTGACCACCACTCGCAAGCTCCGCCGCGTGACCGCCGGGAACGTGGCCCTGGTAGGCGACGCTTCCGGCTCTGCCGACGCCGTTACGGGCGAGGGCATGGGGTTGTCCTTCCGCCAGGCCCTGCTGTTGGGCCAGGCGATCGCGCTGGAAAATCTGGAGATCTACGAGGCAGGACATCCGTTGATCCAACGCATGCCGCATCTCATGTCTAGAGTCATGCTCCGCATGGACGCGTGGCCCTGGATGCGGGAGCGGGCCATGAGGGTACTCTCAGCCCAGCCACAACTCTTCGCCCACTTGCTCGCCCTGCATCTCGGCGAGCAGTCGATCGGAGATTTCCTGCGTCGGGACGCGTTCGCGCTGGGTTTGCGGCTTCTGGCATAAGGGCGGGGACATTGAGAAAGATAAGCAAGGCAAGCTTCGTCGCGGCGTTGGTCATCCTCGTTGGCCAGCTGGCACAGGCACAGGATCGAGGTATGAAGGTGCTGCTCGATCCGGCACAGACCGAAATTCGTTGGAAGCTCAGCGGTCTTCATACGGTCCATGGCACTTTCAAACTGAAGAGCGGTGAGTTCCTTTTCAACCCCAAAACCGGCCTGGCTGAAGGCGAAATTCTCGTGGACGCAACCACGGGTGAGAGCGGAAACCCTGCGCGCGACAAGCATATGCAGGACGAGGTTCTCGAGAGCAACCGTTACCCTGCGATCTTCTATCACCCGACTGAAATCAAGGGTCCATTCAAAGCTGGAGAAGGCGCGCAGAACCTGACCGGGGAAGGCACTTTCAACATTCACGGGGCGGATCATCCTCTGGAGCTCCATCTCAAGGTGCAAATAAACGCAGACACCGTGACCGCAACCACGCGATTCACGGTGCCTTATGTGGAGTGGGGAATGAAGAATCCGAGCAAGTTCCTGCTTCGTGTAGGGAAGCAGGTGGAAATCGAAGTGACGGCGAAGGGCACCATCAAACAAATGGAATGACCATGCGGTGGCCAGCACCATCGCACCCAAAGAAACCCATGCTGGCGTGAACCTTCTACATGTAGAAGGTCTTGATGGCGTCCCAGGCGTAAATGCCGATGATCGCGGCGGTCAGGATGCTGGTTACGCCGGTAAAGACTCTTAAGAATGGTTGAATTCGATTCAACTTGCGAATGATTGCATCGTTTTCCTTGTGCTGCCGGTCGGAAATGTCGTCCAGAAATAGCTGATCGTCTTCGTAGCGGGTGATCGTCCCCCGATAGAGCAGCAGTGACAGCAGGCAGACGGCAAATACCGCCCACACTATCCACAAAGTCGGAACAACATGCATAATTACCTCCCCGGGAGTTTTGCAGAAGTCCCAGATACCGGGCGGGTCCGGAACTCGGCGGGCCCGGAGGGTAGGAGGGGCTTACGGCATAACAATATAGTCCCGCGAGGGTATGGTTGCCCAGAATTTTAGCGTTTACCGAGGAGATTCCGGCAACTCGCCGAGACCAAAATGGCTCTCAGACTCAGTGAAATCTTGAGGAGAAAGAAAATGAACGACCAACGTCACAGGAGTCTTCTCGCAGTAGCGGCCATCCTCGGCATGACCGTCTTCACCGCCTGTAACCCACCGGCCAATGACCAGCACCTGCAGGAGCAGGCCGCCCAGGCGACCGAGCAGGCGAAACAGGGGTCCAAGCGGGCTTTGGCCGACGCCCGGGTCGTCGCAAAAAACGCTGAACAGGCGGTAAATGATGTAGCTGCAGGGGTTAGGCAAGGGATAGACAACAAAAACGATTCTTCCCCGCGGGTGAACTTGAATTCGGCGTCAAGCGCCGACCTGGAGGCACTCCCCGGAATTTCCCCGCACAAAGCGCAGCAGATCGTCGACCATCGCCCATACGCCTCTTCGCACGATCTGGTGAAAGACCGGTTGCTAACGGAGGCGCAGTTCGCGCAAATCGCCCCCAAAGTTACTGTCGCTAGGTGAGTCGGGGAAGCGGCTGCTGCATCTATTGTTTGTGGGATTCCGGCTTTACTCGCCCGGCATCTCGGACTAAACTTGTCGTACTAGGCAGCAAACGGAGATAAACAGATGTCAAGCGTCGCCGAACCGGTAACAAACCTCAATCCAGTATCTATGCCTCTGACCCTGTCACCGCAGGCGGTCACGAAGGTACACGAGATCATGGCTACCCAGGATCCCTTGCCTGCAGGCCTGCGCATCGGCGTGGTCGGCGGTGGTTGCTCCGGGTTTCAATATTCCATGTCGTTTGAGAACCAGGCAGGCATGATGGACAAGGTCTTCAAGTTCGACGATCTGAAGGTCTTTGTCGACGCCACCTCGCTGATGTACCTCAACGGCTGCGTGGTCGACTACGTGGAAACCCTGGAGGCGGCGGGGTTCAAGTTCGATAACCCGGCGGTCAAGAGCACCTGCGGATGCGGCTCCTCCTTTAACGTCTAACCACTTCGCTCAATCTCACCGAAGGGCTCCGCTAGAGGCGGAGCCCTTTTGGCATTCAGGCACAATATTTCTCCTTCCGATCCGTCTTCACTGTAGAGAGCCGATGTCGAGCTTGGATCAGTTAACCGCGGAACAGGACCAGTGGATCGCGCAAGCGGTGGAGCGCGATAGCGGGCGTCTGCGTAATTACATCCGCAAGCATGTCGTCGACCTGGAAACTGCGGAAGACATCCTGCAGGAAGTTTTCGTTGAATTGGTTGAGGCCTACCGGCTGCTCAAGCCGATCGAACAAGTGAGCGGCTGGCTGTTCCGGGTGGCAAAGAACCGGATCATCGACCGCTTTCGTGGCCGCAAGCTTGAGTCGCTCAGTCAGGCTGGCTATGGCGAGGATGACGACGTGGCCGTCTCGCTCGAAGACCTGCTGCCCTCGCCGGATAGCGGACCAGAGGCAATCTACGCGCGAAGCCTGCTACTGGACGAGATTGACGAAGCCCTGGAGGAAATGCCTCCGGAGCAGCGGTCCGTGTTCGTTGCCCATGAATGGGAAGGTTACAGCTTCAAGGAGTTGGCCGCGGAAACCGGGGTAAGCGTGAACACGTTGTTGTCGCGCAAGCACTACGCGGTGCAGCATCTGCGGCGCAGGCTGCAATCGATTTATCAGGAGTTTGTGAAGAAATGAGGCAAGTATGAAAAAGAGATGGCTTTTGAGGATACCTGGAATTTTCTTGATCGTAATCGCGGCGGTTGCAATCTTCGGTGTCGTCGTCGAACACCTGTGGAACTGGCTTGTCCCTGCGATCATCGGCTGGCATGCGATTAATTTCTGGCAGGCCGTTGGCATCCTGGTGCTGAGCAAGATCCTCTTCGGCGGCTTTCGCGGCCGGGGCGGTATGCACTGGCGCCACCGCATGGGAGAACGATGGGAAAAGATGTCTCCCGAAGAACGGGAAAAGTTTACCCGGGCCATGCGCCGCCGCTGTGGCTATCGCGACTTTCAACCCGAAGAGCAGAAGGCCTGAGGAGTGTGATGAAATTCGACGCCCCCGCAATCGTTATGCAAATCGTCGAGGAGTTGGAACGGGAAAACGCCCGGCTGCAGAAGCTGGTGGCCGAACTTCTGGCGAGGAACCAACAGCTCCGGCAAACCCTGGAATCGGCAACCCATTCGGAATCCGTTGTCGCCAACGCGAGATAGTTGCTATTCTGGGACTCCTTTGAGAACCCGACACCCCGTTCTATTGGCTCTGAGTTTGATCGCGGCTGCGTCCTTTGCGCAAGCGCCGCCGACGCCCCAGGAAAAGCTGCCGCTTTGGGCCTATCCCGGTCACTTCTCGTCAGCTCCGGCTGCTGGCGCGGAAGTGGAACATCTACCCGGCAGCAAAGCAACTTACACCAAAGCTGAGATCGGCGACTTGTTTGTGGTGCCCGATTGGTATCCGGATATCCATCCGCCGATGCCGGATATCGTCGCCCACGGGCGCAAGCCGGACGTATATGCTTGCAGCCATTGCCACCTTCCGAACGGCCAGGGCCGTCCGGAGAACGCTAGTGTGACCGGCTTGTCCGCGGAATACATCGTGCAGCAGATGGCCGATTTCAAGAGCGGCTTGCGCAAGGGCTCTGATCCGGACATGCTCTCTGTCACCACCATGGTGAAGCTGTCCAAGTCGGTCAGCGACGACGACGTCAAAGCCGCCGCGGCCTATTTCTCCTCCTTCAAACTGAAGCCATGGATACGCGTCGTCGAAGTGGAGGAGGTGCCGAAGACCAAGCCTGAGGGCGGCATGATGGTGGTGGAGGCCGGCGGGGCTAAGGAGCCCATCGGAGACCGTGTGATTGAAGTTTCTGAAAACCTCGAGCACACGGAGTTACGCGATCCTACCTCAGGTTTCATAGCCTACGTGCCCAAGGGAAGCTTGGCTAAAGGTAAGGATCTGGTCACGACCGGAGGCAATGGAAAGACCCTGGCATGCACCATCTGTCACGGTCCAAACCTGAAGGGAACGGGAAACATACCTTCCATCGCGGGCCGGTCGCCGAGCCAAATGGCGCGACAGATCATCGATTTTCAAAACGGTTCCCGGAACGGTTCTATTGCGCCGATGATGAAGGGCGTCAGCTCCAAGCTGACGATCGCAGACATTGTAGCCATCACCGGCTACCTGGCCTCGCAAGAGCCATGACCAGAAGTGCTCACCAGATTCCAAAACGAGAGGATACCCCTTTCGACCAGCAAAGCTGAATTCGAGGATGCGTTTTGGTTTTGTATCAGGGCACGACTTTAGTCGGGCCGTAAGGAATGAAAAAGGATCGGGCTTCAGCCCCTGCTAGCGCGTATTCGGCGCGAAGTACTTTGTCCGGAGAGAATTCCGGGCTGAAAAAGCCAGGGGCTAAAGCCCAGATTTTTGTTGGGCCTCTTCGGCCCGACTGAAGTCGTGCCCTGATACAAAGCCCAAGAGACGTGACCCAGGAAAAACTTGCGCGCTTCCGCGGATTTCGATCTATCCATCCAGGACTATCGTCTCTCTCACCCACACTCTGAAGCCCTCGCCCAATGCTTTCCCGAACCTCCGAACCCAAATCCCACTACAGCTTGGCCGGGAACTCCGCCGGTCCAGTCGGCTTTTTCTTCCGCCCGAGGATCTCGAGTCCAGACTTCACCAGCACATAAAGCACAGGAATAAATATCAAGTTCAGGATGGTTGAAAGCAACATACCGCCGACAACGGTCGTCCCCACGGACCGCCGTCCAATCGCACCCGCGCCGGTGGCGAAATAAAGCGGCATCACGCCGAGAATAAACGCAAACGACGTCATCAAAATAGGCCGCAGTCGAAGCTCGGCCGCTTCAATCGCCGCCTCGAAAGTAGACTTACCCTGGGCGCGAATCTGCTCCGCGAATTCGACGATCAAAATCGAGTTCTTCGCCGAAAGCCCGATCAGCATCACCAGCCCGATCTGGCAATACACGTCGTTCGGCAAGCCACGCAGAGTTACCAGTCCAAGGGCGCCCAACACCGCTGTGGGAACAGCCAGCAGGATGATGAAGGGAAGAGCGAAGCTCTCATACTGGGCGGAGAGTGTGAGGTAGACCACCAGGATTCCAAGCCCAAAGATGAGCACCGCCTTGCCGCCGGCCTCGATTTCCTCAAGCGATAATCCTGTCCAGGAGTAGGCCATTCCCTGGATCATGTTCTTCTTGGCCAGAGCCTCCATGTTGGCCAGGCCTTCACCCGTGCTGTAACCAGGAGCAGCAGAACCATCAATTTCCGCCGACCGGAACAGATTGTAATGGCTGATGACCTGAGGCCCGGACGCTTGCGCGATCGCCACCAGGTTGTCGAGTGTGACCATTTGCCCGGTGTCGGAGCGCACGTAGAACTTTCGCAGATCCCCGGGTGTCATACGTGCCGATTGCCTGGCTTGTACATAAACACGATAGGAACGATTGTTGTAGTTGAAGTCGTTGACATATGCCGACCCCATGTAGACGTTCAACGCGGAATTGATCTGGCTGATCGGAACACTCAGCGCTTTTGCCTTCACGCGATCGATCGTGATCAGCAGTTGCGGATCGCTTGCGGTGTAGCTGGTGTAAAGACCGACTAGTTGATTGCCTTGACGGCTCGCACCAACGATCTGGTGCGCCACGCGGTCCAGATCCTGCAATGTGTTGCGCCCCAGATCCTGCAGCTCAAAAGCGAATCCGCCGAAGTTTCCCAGTCCCTGAATGGCCGGCGGTTCGAAGATAGCCACCAGACCCCCAGGCACGCCAAAGAGCTTGGGAGCCAAATAGTGGTAGATGTCCGCAGCCGAGTGACCCGGGCCCTTTTTCTTGCGCAAATCGACTGACTTGAGCGGAACAAAAATCAGCCCAAAGTTCGAAGAGCTGCCTCCGCTCAGACTGAATCCCATGACGGCAAAGGTGCCGTACACATCATCGTCTTTGCGGATGATATCGACTGCCTTTTGGGCCACATCAGATGTGTAAGTGAGCGAGGCGCCGGGCGGGGTTTGCACAATGCAAATCAGGTAGTTCTGGTCCTCAGTCGGCAGGAAGGCGGTCGGGGTGTGCTGGTAAAGATAGACCGTAGCGTAGAGGCCGCCGATAAACAGTAACAGCACCACGTACCGCAGCCGCAAAACCTGGCGAATGGCTTTGCCATAGAAAACCGTGGTGGCGTTAATACCACGATCGATCAAACCCAGCAGACCGCGTTTGTGCTTTTCACCGCGCAGGAAAATCGCTGACAGTGACGGAGTCAACGTCAAAGCGTTAAACGCCGAAATGGCAATCGCGAACGCGATGGTGAGAGAGAACTGTTTGTAAAGAATGCCCGTGGTGCCGGGAAAGAAAGAGACGGGCACGAATACAGAGATGAGCACCAGTGAGGTAGCAATAACCGCGCTGGTCACTTCCGCCATCGCAACTGAGGTAGCCGAGTGCGGATCGGAATGATCCTCGTTGATATGGCGCTGCACGTTCTCGATAACCACGATGGCGTCATCCACCACCAGACCGGTGGCCAGCGTGATGCCGAACATGGTCAGCGAATTGATAGAAAAATCAAAAATCTTGATGAAGGCAAACGTCCCGATCAGAGACACCGGGATCGTGATTGCCGGGATAATGGTTGCGCGCCAGTCGAGCAAGAAGAGGAAGATCACGACAATCACGATGATGATGGCTTCGCCCAGCGTACCCACCACTTCGCGGATGGAGTCGCCAATGACGGTCGTCGTGTCGAAAGGGATCTCGTACTTCATCCCGGGTGGAAACGATTTTGCCAGATCGTCCAGTGCTGCCTTGGCTGCTCGGTCTACCGCAAGCGCATTGGCATTGCTCAACTGCTGCACGCCAACACCGATAGCATCGACCCCGTTATAGGCCAGATTGGTGGAGTAGGTCTCGGCGCCCAACTCCGCGTAGCCGACATCTTTCAACTGAACGATGCCGCCAGGGCTGTTTTTGATGATGATCTGGTCAAACTCGGCCGGTTGCGAAAGCCTGCCGATCACGCGCACCGGGATCTGGTAAGTCTGCTTTTCATCCGAGGGTGGCTGGCCTACCTGGCCAGCCGGAATCTCAACGTTCTGCTCTGCCAGCGCAGCGGTCACATCGGCGCTGGTCAATCCACGAGCCGCCAAGCGAGCCGGATCGAGCCATAGACGCATGGCGTACCGGCGCTCGCCGAAGATCACCACATCGCCTACACCTGGGATACGCTTGAGCGCGTCCTTTACATAAACGTCGAGGTAGTTGCTGATAAACAGATCGGAATAGCGGCTGTCCGGCGAGAAGAAAGCCGCCGCGAAGACGAAGTTCGCGTTCGCCTTGGTGATGGTGATGCCGGTATTGTTGACTGCCTGTGGAAGGCGCCCGGTAGCGGCTGAAACGCGATTCTGTACGTCGACTGCAGCAATATCCAGGCTGTAGCCCGTTTGAAAGGTGGTGAGGATAGAGCTGGTTCCGTCATTGGAGCTGGTAGAGGAGATGTAGCGCATCCCCTGCACGCCATTGATCTGTTGTTCCAGGGGAATGGTGACGGCGGACTCGACCGTCTGCGCGTTCGCGCCCACGTAGTTGCTGGTCACCGTAACCTGTGGCGGGGCCAACGTTGGGTACAGGGATATGGGGAGCGTCGGGATGCAGACGGCTCCGGCGAGAATGATCAACAGGGCGCAGACTGTTGCGAACACCGGCCGGCGGATAAAAAAATCAACCACGAGAACGCTCCCTTTAACTTAAGCCGCCGGGTTGCCGGCTTAATCCTCGCCGCCCGGCTCAGCTATGAAGCGCAGCGGCTTATGAAGCTCAGAGACTGTTACTGGATGTTTAGCCCAACGGCTGTACTGGGGCGCCATCGATCAGGAACTGTGTGCCCGACACGATGACCTTCTCCCCGTTTTGCAGTCCACCCAGAACCGCATAGTCGTTGCCCACGGTATCCCCAACCGTGATGGGGCGCTGCTTGGCAACATACTTTCCACCCTGGTTGGTGGCGACGTAGACAAAGGTCTGGCCGCCCAATCGGATAACGGCCAGTACAGGCACAACCGGGATAGAAGACGTTGTCCAAACCACACGGGCCTTGATCTGTTGCAGGTTCCGTAGTTTGCCCAGGTCCGCTTTGACTGGTGCCTTGGCCAGGATCCCCTGCAGCCCGTTATCCACCTGGGGCGAAACAAAGTCGATTGCAGTGTGTTCCAGCACATTCTCCTGGTTGTCGAGAATGATCACCGGCAGCCCCTTGCGGATCTGCGTCACGCGTTCCGTCGGTATATAAATGTAGGCTTCCAGGTCGCGGTTTTCATCGACCGTGGTGAGCAGGGTGGTGGGAGAGACGTAGTCGCCCAGGTGCGGGGGAACATCGCCGACGATACCATCAAAGGGAGCTGCGATGTGGTAGTAGCCTAGCTGCTTTCTCTGGCTCTGCGTTGTAGCGACCGCAGAGTCGTAGTCGGCCTGAGAGTTCTTGTAAGCCTGTTCCGACTGGTCAAAAGCATCGCGGCTGGTAACACCCTGATCGAACAGATCGCGTTGGCGCTTCACTTCAATCTGGTTGTACTGGAATACGGCGAGCTTTTGTTGTTCCGTAGCTTTGGAGGAGGAGACCGTCGCTTCCTGCTTGAGCGGGTCAATCTCCATCAGTATCTGGCCGGCATGCACCCGTTCCCCGGAATGGACATAGATCCGGACCAGGTTGCCGTCGACCTGAGGATTGATGGTTGCTGAGCGACGGGACTTGATGGTCGAGACGTACTCATCGTATTGCGGAACCGGCGCGGCCGCGATGGTCTGAGTTTGCACCGGCAATGCTTGCGGTGCCGCTTGCGGCGGTGCCGGCTTGGCGCACGCTGCGAGCGCCACCACAGCGACGGAAAAACAGGGCGGAATCCAAACGGGAAGCCTTCTCAAAACGAAAATCCTCGAACGCAAAGGATGCTGCAGAAATGCTCGCGCTTCTTTTATCTGCAGTTTGTCGGAACTTTTGCTTACTACTGCCCCAATCGGGAACAGAAGACTTTTATCTAGATAGTGACACTTGGATGTATCTACCGGAGAGGTTGCTTCACAAATTTTAATGCGTTTGCGGGAAGGCTGCTTTCATTGCACGATCAAAACAATCTTGCCTGTATGGCGGCTCGACTCCATGAGGTGGTGGGCATCGGCCGCCCGTTCCAGGGGAAATGCCGAGTCGACGATGGGTCGGATCTGTCCATTAGCGAACAGTGGCCACACTTCCCGCTCCACCGACCGGGCCAGGGCAGACTTTTCCTCGATTGACCGGGAGCGCAGGGTGGAGCCCGTGATCAGCAGCCGCTTCATCATAATCGAGCGCAGATCGGCCGTGACTTGGCTGCCGTGGGAAGTTGCAATGTGCACCAGCCGGCCCCCGATGGCGAGCAGAGCGATATGCCTGGGGAAGTAGTCCCCGCCGATCATGTCCAGGATGGCATCGATGCCGTGGGGCTGGGCCCAGCCGGCAAGCGCAGCGGACCAGTCGTTGTGGTAGTTGAATGCGACTTCGGCGCCGAGTCCAAGGCAGAAGGCACATTTTTCGTCTGAGCCGGCGGTGGTGGAGACACGGGCGCCAAACGTCCGGGCCATCTGGATGGCCGTTGTGCCGATCCCGCTGGAGCCCCCCTGCACCAGGAACAGGTTACCGGGGAAGAGTCGGCGCGGCTCGAACAGATTGGCCCACACGGTGATGACGGCCTCGGGAATCGCCGCCGCGTCCCGGATCGAGACGCCGCTGGGCATCGCCATGCACTGGCCTTCCGGCACGGCACAGTACTCGGCGTAACCGCCCCCGCCCAGCAAGGCGCAGACGGCGTCGCCCACCCGCCAGCGCTCCCGGGTCCCGGGACCAAGCCCGGCAATGTGTCCTGACACTTCCATGCCGAGGATCGGAGACGCCCCGGGCGGAGGAGGATAATGCCCCTGCCGCTGCATCAGATCCGCACGGTTGACCCCGGCCGCTACAGTCTGGATCAGCACCTCTCCGGTGCGCGGCGTTGGCACCGGGAACGTGGCCAAACGAAGGACTTCAGGTCCACCCGGGGTTGTGATGTCGATAGCGCGCATGAACTCGGGGAGGGCTTTCATGGCATCTCGAACTTCTTCGCCGGGGAAAGGGTACGGAACCGGAAGGGGTTGAAGTCGGTACGGGTATCGAAAGCGTCTACGTCTTCCCGGCGCTTCAGCCACGCGACCCCGGCATAAGTGAGGGGAGTAGCCAACGTCTCGTAGGCCACTTTGATCAGGTAGGAGGAAAGGATCAACCGGATAAGGGTGGGCCGGGAGACGGTGCCGGCAAAGGAGATGACCATAACCAGGACGGTATCGAAGGCTTGGCCGACGATGGTGGATCCGATAGTGCGGGTCCAGAGCCATCGTCCTCCGGTAAGGACTTTAAGCTTGGCAAGGGTGAAGGAGTTGGCGAACTCGCCGGTCCAGTAAGCGATGAGGCTGGCGCCCACGAAGCGGGGGACAACCCCGAAGACCGCCTCAAACGCTTGTTGGTTGTGCCAGCCGGGGTCTGCGGGGAGGGCGACGGCCATGGCCCCGGCTGCGCTGAGCAGCGCGGAGGCGAAGAACCCGATCCAGATGGCGCGCCGCGAGGCTTGGTAGCCATAGACTTCGGTGAACACGTCGCCAAAGATATAGGTAACAGGAAACAGCAATTCGGCGCCGCTGACGGTGAACGGTCCCAGCCGGCAGACTTTCTGGGCAACCAGGTTCGATACCAGCAGAACAACGACGAAGATGAGGACGAGGGTATCGAGGTATTTGTAACGGGCCATGGGACTGTGCCCTTTAGGTTATACCGGGAGCCTCGGAGACCAACGCCGAATGAAACTGGACGGGTGCCCGACAATCGCGACCCCTGGCCCGGAGCTGTACGGCGGACTACGGATTTCCCGTCGAGTTTGCTGGCCTTGACCACCTTCATGCGGGTTTCCTTAATGAAAGCCGCACACGTGGTCTAATGGTGGGGGCCGTACAGGAAATCCTCATACATGGGGGCGTAGCCCATCGGAGGCCTTGGCTTATTCACTTGTCGCCGCTCCGTCCCTTTCCAAATCCGCCCGGTAGCAGGCAACCGCAAAGGAGAGGAAGTGCACGGAATTCCGTCGCCCGGAGCTTTTGACACTCCATGACCGAGT
>JBAVQC010000164.1:0-2078 GCA_049693715.1 Acidobacteriaceae bacterium
ACATTCCATCCGCGCTGCGGCACCAGCTTCCTGATGACGGTGATGCTGATCGCCATGCTTTTCTACATGCTGATTCCGGCAACCACGTTCTGGGCGCGCTTCGCCTTCCGTCTGGCGCTGCTGCCGGTGATCGCCGCCGTCTCCTATGAGCTGATCCGCTTCGCCGCTAAACACGGCTCGTCGCTGTTTGCCGTGCTGACCAAGCCCGGCCTGTGGCTGCAACGCATCACCACGCAACCGCCCTCGGATGACCAGATTGAAACCGCCATCGCCGCGCTCAACGAAGCCATGGAGTTGGAGAAGCAACGCGGCGGCGAGCTGGTGATTGCCTAGCAGCGCCTGCCCAAAATCACATACAACCTTATCTATCGCAATTCCCATCGTCCCCGACACACAAAAAATGCCCCTCTCGCGAGGGGCTTAGATTTCAGGAAGAGAAGAGGGGATTGAGGTACGACAGAGGGTCGAAACTTGTCTTGGGCAGCATACTCCGCCAGGTTGCTGCCGGGAAAAACTAGCTCGCCAGTAGCTCCCGTATCCGCAGCCGGGCCTGATGCACGCCGTGGCGCGAGTCATTCTGCGTTGACCCCAGCAGGCGCGCGATGCGGCCATGGTCATAGCCTTCAACATCGTGCAACAGGAACATCAGCTTCTCGGCACTGGGCAACTGCACCACGGCGCGCTCCAAATCGACGCGCAGGGTGTTGCGGCGTACGGAAAGAACGCGCTCGCATGGCGCGCAATTCAGCGTTAGGCTTTGGAGATCAAAACAGTTGCGCAGTTGGGCGATCAGGGCGCGATCGATGTCATCCGCTGTGGGCTCCGCGTTGCAGGCAAAGGCGCCGCAGAACGCTTGGGTCATGAGCTCTTCCGCTGCCAGCTCATTGTCCGTCATCCAGAAGGCCAGCGAGTACACCCGGTGCCGGTTCTGCTCGTAAATCTCGCGGCCGCTTTCCAGTCTGCTCTGCGTCAGGACAGCAGGCAGATACGAAGCAACCTCCGGCGTTCTCATATTTCCGGTACTGGGGTTCATAAACTCTCCTTGGGGATTAGGGTCGCGCTGGCGGGGTCGATTCTCATCAGCGACACCTTAGTACTAAGCAATCCGTCTGCCCAAATGCGCATGAGGCGGGCGAAGCAGAGTCTGAGTAAGCTAAGTAACTGATAATAGGGAGGAAAATCCAGGCAACCGGAGAATGACAATCATGGTTGTCGTCTTCAACTAGATCCACTTGGAAGCAGAGCGGTGAATTCTTGGTTCCCCGATGCCGTAAGTGAGTATCGGTGTACCAACTGCGCAGCCAACATCCCGCGTTTAGCAAGGAGGCCGAATTCCGCCTCCGTGTCGAAATTACCTGGCTTTTCCAACGCCCATGCTAAACTTCAATCGTCAGCATCGGCGTAAGCCTGCCCCGCTAAAAAAGGCACTACGGTCTATTGCCTTGGCGAATACAATCGTGGACAATTCGGCGACACTGTTCGGGAGAGATGTAGCCAACCCTAACATGGCGGACCAGCGCATAATCGTGGTCGATGATGAAACGGGAGTTCGCGACACCGTCTGCTCCATCCTTTCGCAAGCCGGATACGAGTGCCTGCCGGTCAACTCCGGTCTGGAAGCGCTAGCGTTCCTGCGTGCCAACGAGAGTGTCTCCATCGTGCTTTCGGATTTGATCATGGAGGGCATGGACGGCCTGACCCTGCTGGCAAGAATGAAGCAGGAGCATCCCGAGATCCCGGTAGTGATGGTGACTGCCGTCCACGATATCTCGGTGGCGTTGGCAGCCATCCGCAACGGCGCTTACGACTACCTGCTGAAGCCCTTCGACAAGGAGCAGTTACTGGCGATGGTACGCCGGGCCTTGGAGACGCGGCGCCTGCGCCTCGAGAATCTGGCTTATCAGACCAAGCTCGAATCGCTGGTGGCGGGTCGAACGGAGATGCTGCGGAAAACGCTGGCCGACCTGGAACGTTCTTACGACATCACGCTGGAAGCGTTAGGCGATGCGCTGGATTTGAAAGATGCTGAGACCGAAGGCCACTCCAAGCGGGTGACGGCGTTCACCATTGCCATCGCG
>JBAVQC010000165.1:0-8232 GCA_049693715.1 Acidobacteriaceae bacterium
ATAAGTGCTCGCCGGTGAGAGCGGTGAAGTAGGAAATCCGGGTACGCTCCCTATGTACATAGGGAGCCGATGAGCGGATCTGCGGTTCCTCGGACCCTTCCTGGATGTGTTTTTCACCTAAAAGCGACGGTCTATACGCGGATACCACGTGAGCTGGAACGTGGTGCTGGTGTCGGATTGCTGCCCCGGCTTATACAGCGGAATCAGCCACCGTTCGTATTGCACATTCGCCTTCAACTCCACGTCGGGTGTAAGCCGCTTCACTACATCGAAGCTGAAGTCGGTCTGCGTGGTGCCGCCGGGAATAAAATCCTTGGCAGCCTTATCGCCGCGGTAAGAGACCTGCAGCCATTCGCGCGGCGAGAGATGATAGGTTAGCCAAGCCTGGCCGCCCTTGTTCTCGCGTCCAATCCAGTCCCCGAGGAGCAAGCCATTGCTGGTGTAACCATTTCTCTGCACCACCTCGATGTACTGGTCCTGGCCGCCCGTGCTGAGGCCGGTATCAGGATCGGTCGAAGCCGCTTCGACACGCAAGTCAAGCTTGGGCGCACCAGGAAAATGCGAAAGGTAAAGGCCGGGACGGATGGCGGCGTGGCGCGGTGCAGTGATAGGAAAAACGTCATCGTGTACTTCGGAGTCAGAATAAAGAGTCAGCCATTTGCGGAGATACGGCAACCGCCAGGAGAAATCAACAGCGCTGAAGCGTGCCCCTGGGTCATTGCGGCTGAATTTCTCTGCCCCGTTGGTATCGCTGATGCTGTAGAAGCTTTTCCAGAAGGTACCCAGCGTAATGGGTTCGTGTCCTTTGCCTCCCCAGATCACGGTGCGCTGAAAGCCGAATTCAAAGTTGGGCGTCGGCTTGAAAGATATCTTTTCCGCGTGCGTCCACGGGCTGACCGGGGCGTTATGGCCCTTGAGCGGTCCCACGAAAAAGTCGTAACGAATGAGTCCCGCGATGCGGGAGATGTAGGGAATATAGAGCGGCTCAACCCGATTGATGCGAAAGCTCCAGATGTTTTCCGCATTGTTACTCCAGGCCATGCCACCACCCACGCCCGGTCCATACCAGTTGTCCATTTTTCCAAAGGAGATTTCATGGCCGACGACATGCGCCGAAACGTAACCTTCAAGGACCGTGAGGTGGTTGACCGCGGAAACCGGGCCTAGCGGGATCGTGGTATTCCCGGGCAAGGGAACAGAGCTGAAGGTGGCGAAGTCGTCGATGGTGGCCAGGGTCTCCGCCAGAGGAAGCGAATATCCTTCCCATCCTGGAGCGTGTTGATACTCTCCCCGAAAATATATGGAGAACAAGCCGTAGTGGCCGCGCGCGCTGAAACCGCTGTAGTTGTTGAATCCGGCGGCGTAGGGTCGGCCAAAATCGTTGATGTCGGTTTGCCCCAGATGAAAGCTGTCACGCAGAGGGGTGCCGCCGATCCCCAGAATCCGCTGATACACCGACTCCAGACCGACGCGGCCATACTTCTGGTCCAGGGGAATCCGCATGTCCGGCGCCAGCTCTTTTTCGAGTGCAGTGTAAATGTCAATCGCTTCGTCGTTGGTACTGCTGGTGATCCGGTCCGCGCTGGCGTCCAGCATGTGGGCCAAGCTCAAACGCGTCCATGGGCGTATACCGAGAAACACCGTGTCGACGAAGCCCATACCATAAAGCCGCATCACGGCAGGGTATATCCAGCTATCCAGTGGGATATACGTGGAACTCATGCCCTCGATCGACTTAAGCGGCTCGTAGGGCGCAAAGTGAATGGTGTCGCGCGGAGCGGGCAGCTGATCGGGAGCAGGGGCCGCGGCCGGCGCTTGCGGCGCCGGTGTCTGATCTATAGCAGAAATGGTCGAGGCAGCTGAGATTCCGGTGGTCCATAAGACCAGCAAACACAAAACAGCGGGGAATTCCACTTACACCTCAAATGCCGAAGCGGTTGATGCCGGACCTGACCAGCAGAGCCACAAATCATTCATCTGTGTTCAAGCTAACGAAACCCCGACTGCCGGTCAATCGTTTGCAACCAACTGTGAAGCGCGAAGATAACGGGTAGCTCAACCCGCAAGTTTTTTGACTACGGCCCCCAGTTCGCGCGAGAACTCCTGCGCGATCCCATTTTTCCAGCGCGTCGTGTAGAGTTTCTTGGCGGTGAGGTATCGTTCCATGTGGGGCAAAGGATCGCGCGCGCCGTTCAGCAATACTTGACCATGCTGGCGATACGGCTTAGCCTCGATCAGCACCGCACCGCCGCCCCGGCGTACCCGCTCGAGGCTTTCATAAGCTACCCGATACACGGCAACGACATCGTTACCGTCAACCGTGATGGTGGTTAAGCCATCCGTCTGCCCTTTCAGGGTAACGTTCCCCGTACCGCTGCTGGCTTGAGCACCCGCCCATGGATTGTTTTCAACCACAAACATGATGGGCAAGCTTCGCCTGGCAGCGATTTTGACCGCCTGCCGCCACGACTCCGACGCCGTGGCCGCCGCACCGCTGAACACCACTACCACCTTGCCATCGTCTTCCCGCTTGCTGGCTAAGGCCACATTGCCGGCAGCCGCATACAGTTCGCCCTGACCGGAGGCTGTGCGCGAGGGCCCGATGATGTTCTGCGCCGCCCAGCCCGTTGCGCTGGGCCGGCCATACATTTGTGAGACCACGTCACTCAGTCCAACGCCCTTCACCAGGCCGACGATCGAATCGTGAGTTGCAACAGCGACGGTGTCCTGGGGCCGCAGATCGATGGCGCAACCCACCGCGATCGCCTCCTGGCCCAGCGAAGCATCGAATACCGTTTTCGACCGGCGTATGCGTCGACCGTGTTCCGTGAGCAAGCGGCATTGCAGCATGGTGGCGTAAAGCTGCTTGAGTTTAGCGTCGTCGATCAGCGAGCCGCCGGTTGAGTGACCAGCCATGCTAAGGAGTTCTCCTGATGGGGAGGGTTGTGGAAAGCCGCGAAGTTTTTCACAGAAGTGTGAAAAAGCCTGTGTATTTCCCGTCTCGGATACCGCTCAATTCCTGAATTGATAGGAGTTCTAGCAGTCTGCACTGCTTTCGATGCGCAGGTTCCGAAAGAGGAATCATGTTGAGTAATCCGAGTTGATACGGATGTATTCCGTGGTAAGATCCGTCGTCCAAAATCGGCACGCGCCGGCTCCGAGTCCGAGATCGACATGAATGATCAGATTACGTTGTTTCAGATATTCGTGCGTCGCGGCTTCGTCAAAGCGTGGTGAGAGACCCCCCGCTTCGCAAATCGAAAGCTCACCGAACGAAATATTGATGCGCGCAGGATCGATGGCCACACCGGCATAGCCGATCGCTGCAAGGATGCGGCCCCAATTAGGATCGCATCCCGCCCATGCGGTCTTGACCAGTGGCGAGTGGGCAATGGAACGGGCGATGCGCAGTGCATCCGCATCGGTGAGTGCCCCGCCGATCGCCAGTTCAACCACGTGTTGAATGCCTTCTCCATCCTCGACGATCTGCTTAGCCAGCGACAGGCAGACACTTTCGAGAGCAGTCGTAAACGCGGATGTACGCTGGTCGGCGACCGTACGCGCCGTGTTGTGGTTGTGCCCACGGATGGCGATGCCGCTGGCGCCGCTGGCGAGCAGCAGAACCGTGTCGTTGGTCGAAGTATCGCCATCGATGGAAATGCGATTAAAACTGCCTTCGACGGCGTGGTGGAGCAGGTCGGCAGCAACACCGGGTTCGAGCTCAGCGTCGGTGAAGAGATAAACCAGCATGGTGGCATGCAAAGCGCTTGCGGCTTGTAGCCGCGGATGGATCATGCCCGCGCCTTTGGCGACACCGGCCACCCGAACCGTCACTCCCTCTACATCGAAGTCTGCCGCTGCCATCTTCGGGCGCGTGTCCGTGGTCATGATGGCGCCGGCCATCTGCCCCATGTGAGCCGCGGAAGAGCCCAGACCAGCATGTACTGCCGGGAGCGCTGCGGTCACCTTGCCAACCGCCAGCGGCACTCCGATGATGCCGGTCGATGAGGGGAGTACCTCATGCGGGTCACAATCGAAAAGCTCCCCCGCACTTGCGCAGCACTGCTGGGCAGCCAGGACACCCGCTTCGCCAGTAGCGCAGTTGGCGTTGCCGGCATTGACCAGCACCACGCGGACACGATGCTGATTACGTACCAGGTGGCGCTGTCCGACGATCAGCGGAGCAGCGATCACTTTGTTGCTCGTGAACATCGCCGCGGCTGCGGCCGGCCGGTCGGCCACGGCGCAAGCGACGTCGGGATTCCCGCTGGCTTTCAAACCGGCCCGTACGGCGGCGAACCGGAAGCCGCGAGGCACTTGATCATCACCAATCAGGGGAGCAGGGGACGTGGCAACCATGTGGCCTTTACTCTATCAAGAGAAAGCGAATCATGATGACGACGACGCAACACAGCAGAGAATTTCAGGCGCCGGCAGAGTTCCTCAGCATGCGCAACGTGGATATTGCGCGCGGGCAGAAGGTGGTGCTGCAGGATGTAAACCTCACCATCGCCACGGGCGAGCACATTGCCATCCTGGGGCCGAACGGCTGCGGAAAATCCACCCTGATTAAAGCCATGATCTGCGAGTGCTATCCCATCGTTCGCGACCGCATGGAAATGAAAGTCTACGGCCGAGACCGGTGGGAAGTGCAGGAGCTGCGTAAGCATCTCGGGGTAGTGGCCACTGAACTGCCCGGCGAACGCACCTCCGTGACCCGCGGGCTTGACGCGGTGATCAGCGGTTTCTTTGCCAGCTCGACGCTATGGCCGAACCTTACCGTCACTGAGCCCATGCGCGACGCCGCAACGGATGCCCTGGGCCTGCTCGGGGCCGCCTATCTGCGCGATCGCTTTGTCGGCGAGATGTCAGCCGGAGAGAAGCGCCGCGTGATGATCGCCCGGGCACTCGTACATCAGCCGGAGATGTTGCTATTGGATGAACCCAGCAACGCCCTCGACCTGGCGGCGCAGCGTGAACTCCGGGAGATCCTGCGCTCCGTGGCGGCCGGCTCGGAAACTCGCCGTGGAACCGGCGTGATTATGGTGACTCACCACCTGGCGGATATTCTGCCCGAGATGGACCGTGTGGTCATGATGCGGGATGGCCGCATCTTTGCCGACGGACCCAAAATGGCACTGCTTCAGGCGGAAAAGTTGGAAGAGCTCTTCGGTGTGGAACTTGAGCTGACGGAGCGGCACGGCTATTGGCATTCCTGGTGAGCCATTTGCGATCCCGCCAAACAATCAGGCTTGACCTCAACCCCGGCGTGGTTTTATTTTATGGCTACACGGGAAAGGAGGATGATCCAGCGAATGAAAATTTCTGATGGTAGTTGTAGATCTATACGTGAGGTGACTGAGGCTTAGAGCGTGCGCTCTAGACCTGGCGGTAAAGCAATTCGTCCGCCGAGGCCCACTTCGTAAGAAGAGCGGACGCCTCAGCCAAACTCCACAGCTTCACCGGTGATCAAGGCCCGCGGCCATTACGGCGCGGGCCTTTCACGTTGCTGAGCCTACAGGCTTACAATGAACCCATGGAACCACTGGTAATAGCGGGTAAGGCATTTCAATCCCGGCTGATCGTGGGCACGGGCAAATACAAAGACGGGCCGGAGACCCGGGCAGCCATTGAAGCTTCCGGGGCAGAGATGGTGACCGTCGCAGTACGGCGCATCAACCTTGATCGCAGCCGCGAGTCGCTGCTCGATTACATCGACCCCGAACGCTACTTCCTGCTCCCTAATACAGCCGGATGCTACACCGCGGACGAAGCCATCCGCGCCGCCAGGCTGGCCCGCGAAGTGGGCATCTCCGACTGGGTGAAAATCGAAGTCATCGGAGACCAGGCAACCCTGTATCCCGACGTTCAGGCAACGCTCGAAGCAACCCGGGTCCTGGTCAAAGAAGGCTTTACCGTTCTGCCCTACACCTCGGATGACATCGTGTTCGCGCGCCGGCTGATCGACGCCGGAGCGGCCGCAGTCATGCCCCTGGGCGCACCCATCGGCAGCGGCATGGGGTTACAGAATCTGGCCACGCTACGCATCTTGCGCGAGATGATTACCGAGGTCCCGCTGATCGTCGACGCCGGAGTCGGCATGGCTTCTGATGTCTGCCTGGCCATGGACATGGGAGCGGATGCGGTATTGATCAACTCCGCCATCGCCCATGCATCCAAGCCCGTGCTCATGGCCGAGGCGATGCAACATGCTGTGCTTGCCGGCCGGCAGTCTTACCTATCCGGGCGAATGCCCAGGAAGCTCTACGCCACCGCCAGCTCCCCGCTTGAGGGGCTTTCCAAGTAGCACCCACATGACTATTACAAGCACTGCCCACGGTGGGATAGACTCGGTCTCATGCGCGTGTTCGGCATCGATTGCGGCTCCAACTGCACCGGGTATGGCGTCGTCGACATGCAGTCCGGCAAGCATGAAACACGCCTGGTGGCAGTCGCCGCGGGCGGTCTCAAGTTGCTTAAGGAGCAGCCCCTTCCAATACGGCTCGCCTATATCTATGGCGAGCTCTCAACCTTGTTGGAATTGCACCGCCCCGACGTGGTCGCGGTGGAAGAGGTCTTCTACTCCGTGAATGCAAAGTCCGCGCTGAAATTGGGACATGTGCGGGGAGTGGCTTTGCTGGCGGCCGCGATGCAGGGCCTGCCGGTGGCGGAATACGCTCCACTCACCATCAAGTCTGCAGTCGTCGGTTATGGGTTGGCACAAAAAGAGCAGGTGCAGTTCATGGTCGCCCGCCTGCTGTGCCTCGACTCCGTTCCGGAACCTGCGGACGCAGCCGACGCCCTGGCCATCGCGATATGCCACGCGCATACCGCACAGACGCTGTCGTTGCAGGCGGAATCCCGCGCTTGAGGTGCAGTTGATTCCGCAGCGAAACATCACCTTGGCATGGTTGCCTTTTCTCCTGGTGCTGGGTGGGCCGCGCCTTGCGGCCCAGGGTGGAACCCAGGCACAGATCCGCTTCACTTACGAGAACCCCAAGCTGCAACCGCCAAAGTATGTGATCACCGTAGCCGAAGACGGCAGCGGGCATTTCAAATCGGAAGCAGGCGGACCAACGGACGATCAAGGCATCCCGTCTGAGCCCCAGGATCGGCCTATCCACATCTCGCAAACCCTGCGCGAATCCATGTTCGCCACCGCACGAAAGCATAAGCTGTTCGCCATTTCCTGCGACGACGGGGGAAAGAACATTGCCTTTCAAGGAAACAAAACCCTGGAGTACGAGGGCCCTGAAGGCAAAGGAAGTTGTATGTACAACTGGAGCAAGAACGCGCAGATTGATAAGCTGACGGATCAGTTTGAAGCCATCGCCGCGACCCTGGATGAAGGGGCCAAGCTGCAGCGCGAGTATGAACACGGGCGTCTCAGCCTGGATGCGGAAATCCAGGTCCTGGAGCAATTGGTGCACGATCAGCGGGCCGTTGAGGTCGAGAATATCGCCCCCGTTCTCCAGACCCTGGCTGGGGATGAGGCGGTGTTGCAGCGCGTGCAGCGGCGCGCACAGGCCCTTCTGCAGGGGGCCAAAAGCGATTGAGAAAAAAGGCGTCTAATGGCTAGCGAGACTTATTGCCCCCAATGTTGTTTAAGTCATTAGGGCAGGTTCCTGCCAGGAAATGGAGGTGCTCCATGAGGAAGCACCTAAGAACAACGAACATCGCCGTTATGCCGGTGATTTGCCTGTTATGGATGGCATTGGCAGCCCCTCACGCCCCAGCACAGAACGGCGCTCTGAATGTTGCGCGGGTAAGCTTTGTGCAGGGCTCGGTGCAGCTGCTTGCCGGCCAGGGAAACGATTTCCAGCAGGCGGTGGCCAACATGCCGGTGGTGGAGGGCTCCCGCATGCAGACCGGCGGGGACGGGCAGGCAGAAGTTGAGTTCGGCGACGGCAGCGTCGTCCGCTTAACCCCCAACAGCGGGCTCCAATTCGATCGCCTGGGGCCAGATCAGGTTCAGCTCCAGCAGCTGGGTGGCCTGGGCTATTACGAGTTCAACGTGGGGCAGGGGCATCCGGCCTTTAATGTGCAATTCGCCAATTTGAATATGCAGCCGGCGACGAATTCGATCGTGCGCGTGGGCCTCGATGCCGGGTGGGATGTTGCGGTGATCAGTGGTGGGATCAACGTCCAGGGAGAGGGAATTCCCGGCGTCAACGTATCCGAGAACCAGAGCATCCGTTCCGGCGCCGACAACAGCGGCGCTCCCTACACTGT
>JBAVQC010000166.1:0-22509 GCA_049693715.1 Acidobacteriaceae bacterium
GCTCCCGGCTCGGCAGAAGACGTCCCTCGGGACCCCGTCCCCAGTCGGTCCACCTCCGCCGACCGGTTTACCCCCTTGGAAGTCCCTGAACCTTACGTTCCAGACACGAGAGTTCCGTTTTCGATGGAAACGACGGGTGTGCCCACCGCCGCTGAGCTGTAAATCGCAAAAACGGCAAAAAAGACCTAAAAATATCGAATTTTATAAATAACGGAATCGGGTGCGAAAAACTCTCAGGGATCGAATGGCACCCCGACGATCAAGCAGGAGCTTGAGTTCGCTTATGAGCGGGCCGAGTGTGATGGGGATCCTGTGCTGGAGGCCGAGCTCCGGATGAGACTCGGCCTGCCTCCACCGCCGCGTGCGTAGGTCGAATGCGGCCCGTGCTACAGATCCTCAGTTGCCTTCGGGTGAGCCCGTTGGTTCCTTTGCCGAGTCCGTTGGTGCATCCGTCGCAGGGAAGGCAATGCCGGGCGCCGACTGCATACCCATAGCATCGTCAAAAACCCCAATCAGCTGGCGCGCAAGGAGGGACGATAGGAGTGCATCCATTTCGGTCAGGTCAACCCGGCCGTCAGCAAAAGCCTTGTCTGCCGCCTCCAGCGCGTCGTAATACGGCTTTCGGCCTTCTGCTATTTGATCGGGGATTGTCTTTTTTCCGGGCAAGAGATATCCGGTCCTCAAACAGAGAACCAAGTAAGAAGCCGATCGCGATGTACGACCGTTACCATCCGTAAAAGGATGAATCCAATTCAATTTCCACATGACGTGAGATGCCAGGTGGATCGGACTTCGCTCTTTCCAGTTGCTATTGATGTAATCGCAGAGATCCTCGACCAACTCAGGAACCTGGTGCGCCCCAACTGGCTGATGCCGGCTGCCGCCTATATCAATCCCGGCCGGTCTCCACGTCCCAGCGTACGACGATATTCCATCGAGCGCGAACCGATGGAGGTGCAGAAGCTGCGAAGGGCGAAAGCGAAACGGCCTATCGGGATGGAGAAAGTACTCCACCATCTCGACCACGGCGTCAAATTGGCGGAGTCCATTTAATGCTTCACGCTCCGCGAGTTTAACCGGATCGGTAATTAGTTCGGCGTCGAGAGCGTGACTATGCCGCGTTTCATCAGTGGTCAAGCTTTGGGGCCTTGCTCGTCAGAAGTTCAGCCTGCTCATCGACCGTCTTCCTGGTGATTCGGGGGTTTTCGATATGCGTGTTACCGTACGCGAAGCTTCTACGCTGCGCCTCGCGGTCTGCCTCTGTGAACGGCCTGCCACGAGCGGCGTCAATTAATTTCTCCAAACTTGTAGGCATCGTCATCGCTCTCCAGTGGGTTCCGTTGATCATATAGGAGATCCAGCTGTGGATTTCGGAATCTGCTGACTTTGATCCCCCGTTACCATTTTAGCTGTACCTGCGATGGTCGCTAATGTCTCGCCCCGTGGCTCCGAGTCTCCCGCAGGTGTTTACTGCTGTGGCACATCCGAAGAAGCCCCCGTAGAACGCCATGCGGGAAGTGAGGCGAACTGGGCCACCCTGATACGAGGAGCCGTCGGGCTTCGCATAGCCAAGCTTGTTGGCGGCCAGTTGATCCGTCAGTGTTTGTTTGGCATGGACAGCAATCCGGTGGCCGAGATGGATGGTTCCGGCAACTGGCTCCAGAGCAATGTGGACGCGGGCGGGCAGTTTTTGGCAGAGTATCAGGGCACAGACACCTACTTCCAGCACGTCAACCACCTGGGCACCGTTCACGCGGAGAGTAACTCCGGCGGCGCAAGTACACGGACGACTACTCCAACAATTTTTGTGCCCACTAATTCTTCTGGTGTCGGGTGCCCGCAATGAAGACATTCATTCTGTGGATCGTGTTTCTTTCTTCCGCCGTGCTTCACGCTGAAAAATGCACGCAATCAGGACAATCACTTGCTTCTGGAGGCTGGCCCAGACAACTCAGAACCCTTTGTCTGACGGAGAGTATCAAGATTAATCTCTTTCGATCGCCGGACCACAGAAAGGTCATCGAAGCAGATATCGATGGATTTCGACTCATCATTGACGGAAAGAATGCGCTATGGCCAGACGGTGAGGAGTTTCTGGCTAACAACGCAGAGGTGTCATGGTCGCCAACGTCATCTGCATTCTTCATCAACTATGGCGACGGTTCCGGTCTGGATGGGTGGACAATCAACGTATTCACCATCCAGGGTAATCGCGTGGTCGACCACAAAGAAATAAACGACCGAATCGTGCGCCTCTTTCGCGAGCACATCGACTGCTCTAAGGAATCCGTGGACCCGAATGTGCGCGGTCTAGGCTGGTCAAGGGATGGCACACACTTGTTCGCCTTTGCTCAAACAACGGTCAGCGAGCCATGCGGGACCCAAGGAGAGTTCAGGGGCGCTGTTGCCAGCCTAGCCGACAGAAGTATCAGCAAATTCTATTCGCAGGCAGAGGCGAAACAGCATTTCCACGATTTGTTGCCGTACAACATGCGCTGAGCATGGTATCGATATGATGAGGTGCTGGCATAGAGTCCCTGCGGGACTCATCTGCAATCGGTAACTCCCAAAGACTCTGCTCCCAGCCCTTTTCAGCACTACCAGAAATAGCTGGCTTCTACCTTTGGCGACCCAGGCTCGCTGTCAATGATCTGCGTGCTCAAAACTACTTCCATATTCTTCTTGCCGCCGGCGGCTCGCTCGAGTTGCGCCAGGTGGGCGGGGTCGGTGAGGTATTCCGTCGCGACGCGCGTGCCTCCCCGAGCCACGCCGGCGATGATGACGGCCAGCTTGCCCGTGGTGCTGTCGGTAAAGCGCGCGGCGATGGCGAAATCGCGATAGTTGTTGGTGGTCATCTGTTGCTGGCGATTGACCATCCAGCCTGGCTGCTCCGGTCTGGTGCTATCGACAATGCCGAAGTCCGTCATCTCTCGATTCACCACGAAATGGTAGCGCAACGGCGCGGTAAGCCGAAGCGTCCACGCGTTATCAAAGGCGCCGATAAAGACCGTCGGCCCACTACGCAAATCCATGAGACTGGTCGTGCCTTCCCCCTTCAGGGTGTACTTTTTCCCGCTGGACTGCAGCAGACCCGCCACCCGGACAATCGGGTTCAGGTCGTCAATGATGATGGCGGTTAAATTGTCCGATAGTTGTGTCTGTCGCGAAGGGTCCGTGGCATCACGCAGGGTGATGGTGGAGTAGTGGCCTTGATCGGCAAAGCAGAAGAGTACGGGTTCGCTTGACTTCACCAGCGGACCCCAAAAAAAGTCGAACGGCGAGCGCTGCGCCGAGCGCCATACATAGAACGCGGCGCCTACCGCGATCACAGCCAGCACAACCGCGATCGCCGGTCGCCGGAACCACCTACGCGCATGTTTCGGCACGGTTTCTAAAGGCAAAGACGCGGCCGGCGGCGGAGCCGTCGCTGTGGGAGCGGGACTACTTTCCCTGGCCGCCTGTGGCCAGTGGAATTGAGGAACATAGGAGCCGGCCGGAAGGGTAACGCGTAGCTCCGTCTCGTGCCCCGGCTCCTGGTAATACTGAGCGATGCGCTTGCGGATCTCGGTCGCCGTCACCCGGACGATGGGGTCGGAGGCGGTATCATAATCGGCCTCCCGGCCAAAGATCTCGATGCCCAGGGTCCGCTCCTTAAGCAGGTCGGTCTGACCCAGGAGCGTTTGATCGATGACAAAACGTAGGAAAGAAGGGAACCGGCGGCTGTGGTTGAAATGGGAGTTGCTCAGCAGTCGTTCCAGCTGCTCCTGAATCGCAGTCCTCTCTTCATTCGTAAGCGCCGCGGTGGCTGTGGCTGAGTCATTCAACATGGACTGCTCTCCGGCACGGGGTGAATTATACGCCTCGCAAACCCTTGGACGCCGCTTGCCATTATCGTAAGTACCTTGCAAATCAATCAGTTTACCTAGGCCTTATCGGATAAGAAGGCACGGCCTTACCGCAAGGACCTTACGCCGGCAAAATTCTGACCGCTATAAGGGCTCCCGTCGAAGCATTTCGACTTTGGTCAAATTGAAGTTTTTTCTGGAGGCTGGTTTGAAAGACAAAGGACTTCCTTTATGGAGCATCATCGCGGTTGTGTTGGCGCTGTTGGCAGCGGTCCCGTGCCGAACCAGCGCCCAGTTGGCAACCACCACCGCCGCCCTCAGCGGCACTGTCAACGATCCCGGCGGCGCGCTCATTCCCCACGCTAAGGTCACCCTCACCAGCCCGGAAACGGGCACGTCGCGAGAGGCGGCCACCAACGACAGTGGACGTTACTCATTCAACCAGTTGCCGCCGGGGACATATTCACTCACTGTCAAGATGGATGGCTTTCGTCCCTATGCGCAGAACGGAATCGTGCTGGACGCGGCGCAATCGGCCGCCCAGAACGTAACCATGACGCTCGGTACCCAGGAGCAACAGATCGTTGTCAACGCCCAGGCGTCCAACCTCAACACCCAGAATGCCAACATTGCCGCGGATATCGACGCCAAAGAAGTCGTCGAGCTACCCCTCAATCTGCGCAATGTCTACGGACTGGCGACCCTGAACTCTTCGGTGAATAACACCTCCGAGAGCCAGATGCTGTTGGGCGGCGGTGGCCCAAGCACCGACAACGCCGATCAGGACATTTCGTTCCTCAATTTTGCCGGAGGATTCTTTGGCACCTCAGCCTACCTGCTGGATGGCGCCTGGGATACCGACCCGGAATGGGGAGCGGTCGACTATGTGCCATCCGTGGATTCGGTTCAGGAATTCAAGATCCAGAACAATTCCTTCACCGCCCAATATGGGTGGAGCACGGGAAACGTCGTAAACGTGGTCACCAAGTCAGGGTCCAACGCATTCCATGGCGATGCGTATGAGTTCTATCGGAATTCGACTCTCGATTCCAATCTCTGGTTCAACAACCATAACGGACAGGCCAAAGAGAGTTTCAATCGCCATCAATTCGGAGGTTCAGCCGGCGGCCCGCTCTACATCCCGGGACTCTATCGGCAAAGAGAAAAGACATTCATCTTCGGTCTTTTCGAAAGACTCATGTTGGCGACTCCGACGAATTCGACATTCACGGTGCCCGATGCGAACTTTCGTGCCGGTCATTTTGCCGAGTTGCTGGGTCCACAAAATGGCACGGATGCCCTGGGACGTCCGATCTACGTTGGGCAGATCTACAATCCGCGCAGCACGCGGGCGATTACCCAGGGGGCGGTTGATCCGACTACCGGGTTGATTGCCACCAAGACCGGATATATTCGCGATCCGATCGCGAATAACGACATCACTACGCTTGGCCCTCTCGACCCCATCGGCGCAAAGCTGGTCGGCTATTATCCAACCCCGACGGGAACGGGGCTGAACAATAACTATTTTGCCTCCGGCACAGCTCCCGCCCATTCGAACGAATATCTGGTTCGCGTCGACCACAACATTAAGGACTCGTCTCGAGTCTATTTCCGGTACTCCTACAAGCAGGAGTTCAAGACCGGGACCCCGCAGTTTTGGGGTGGGAGCAATCCGGCGGGTCCAGGCAATGACAGGCCAAACAATCGCTACAACCTGGCCGCCGGGTTCAGCCAGGTTTTTAGTCCCACATTGACGATGAATATCGCGGCCGGGGTCGAGCTCTGGCACGAGACCTCGACCAACCAATCGAGAGGGTTCAAGCCATCGAGCATCGGACTGCCGAGTTATCTGGACCAAAATAGCCCGGAGTTCCCAATCGTCAACATCGCTGGTGACTCACCTCTCGGTCCGCTGACCAATGAAACCGTCACCAACCACGGCCCTATCGGCAGCGTCTCTACTGACTTCATCAAGTCTCTGGGACGGCACACATTGAATTTTGGATTCATGGGTGTGGAGCTCGAAGACGACCAAGCCAACTACTTCCAGTCCACGCTGGACTCCGGCGGTACGTTCACCAGCGGACCAGACCCCAACAGCCCCACAGGATTCTCAACCGGAAATGGCTTGGCACAGTTACTGCTGGGCGTACTGGACAATAGCGCGCCTGCAGGCAAAAATCCTACGTCGGCAGGCACCACCTACAACCCCGCGGTGGCTACTCACTACCTCGGTTGGTACGTGCAGGACGACTGGAATCCCGCGCCCCGCCTGACCGTCAACCTTGGCATCCGCTATGAAATACAAACAGCGCCCACCTATCGTCACAACGTGGCGTCGGTCTTCAATCCGGATACCCCCAACCCGATCGGCACGGCCGTCGGAGAGACACTGCCGGGTGCGCTCGAGTTTCTTTCCTCCAGCAACCGGGCTTCCTACAACACGAACTTTGGCAACGTTGCGCCGCGCATTGGGTTCACCTACCAGGTTGGCCCAAAATTCGTGGTTCGCGGCGGCTACGGAATCTTCTATCCCCCGTCGATCTCCTGCTGCTTCGAGACGGAGAGCGCCGGTTTCGCCAGCACTACGGTTTCCCCCGTCACGTTGAATACGATCAGCCCAAACCCTGCAGTTACGGTTGCGAATCCATGGCCGAACGGTTTTATCCCGATCACGGGCAACTCCCTCGGCGAGTTGCAACAGGTAGGCAACGGCGTCACCAGCAATTTCAGAGAGCGCAAATCAAGCTACGTGCAGCAATACCTGCTCGGCTGGCAGTATGGCTTCACCCCCAACGACCGGCTCGATGTGAACTACGTGGGCAACCGCGGCCTGCACATCATTACCAGCAACCTCAACAGAACGCAATTGAATCCGACCTCTCTGCCCCTGGGGCAGGCGGCATTGAACACCCTGGTCCCGAATCCTTTTTACGGGCACATTGCTGCGGGAACCAGCTCCTGCGGCCTCGACCAGCCGACCGTCGTGCAATCGCAGTTGCTTGCACCCTTTCCACAATATTGCGGGGTGGCGGAGAACGATGCGCCCGTCGGCTTCTCCAACTACAACGCGCTGCAGGTTAGTTACAACCACCGTTTCAGTCAAGGACTGACTGCGCTGGTGTCGTACACATACTCCAAATTCCTCGACAACGTCGAGGGGAACAACTCGTGGTCCTATTCGGGCAACCCGGGTCCGGCCAACAACTACAACCTGGCGGCGGAAAAGAGCGTCGATGGATCCGATATCCCGCATTCCCTGGTGGCCAGTTATGTCTATCAGCTTCCCGTCGGGCGGGGTAAGCCTTTCGGATCAAACTTCAACCGTCTTACAGACAGCGTGCTTGGCGGATGGGAAGTCTCGCAGATTGCCAGCTTCAAGCAGGGGATTCCGATAAGCGTGAGCGGCTCGGATATCGCCTCTTATGGCGGGAACCCAAGGCCGGATGTGGTTGGAAACCTCCACGTGGCAAACCCTACCATTCACGAGTGGTTCAACACCGCCGCCTTCGCGTACGCCCCGTACGGAACCTTCGGCACTGCCCCCCGGTTCTTCTCCGATCTGCGTGGCCCGGGTTACCAGAACTGGGATACTTCGATCGCGAAGAATTGGGGCCTTGGAGAATCCCGGCGGCTTCAGTTCCGGGCAGAGATGTTCAATACCTTCAACCATCCGCAGTTCTATGCCCCGCAGTTTGGAGGTGAGTCGTACACCGGCTGCGATCCCAATGCCGAAGCCAGTTGCTCCTCAAGCCTGGGGCAAATTACAAACGCCTTTCCCGCCAGAACGATTCAGTTTGCGGGGAAGTTTTATTGGTGATCCCTTGTTGAAATCGCACTGCACACTGCTGCTGCTCCTGTTGGCCATGCCTTTGTTCGGCTTTGGCCAACAGGACGGAGCAGCAAAGTACGCGGCGGTCGTTTCTGCGGCTCAGGACGCGATGAGCAGGCGTGACTTCAAGGCGGCCGCGGAGGACTATCGGCAAGCCGTAAAGATGCATCCGGAGAGCGCTGAAATGTGGGCCAACCTGGGGCTGATGGAGCACGAAGCAGGCCAGTATGGAGAGGCCATCAAAAGCTTCCACCAGGCGATTCGTCTCAAACCTGGTCTCTATGTTCCCCACCTGTTTACCGGGATTGATTCCATGCAGACCGGGAACACGAGTCAAGCCATCCAATTTCTGGTCAAGGCGGAGCGGATGAACCAGACAGACCCGGAAGCGCCGCTTGAGCTGGGAAGGGCTTATTCGGCTGCAGGCAATTTCGCGGGCGCCGCAAGGGAGTTTGGCCGGGTAATCGAGCTCGACCCGAAACAGAGTGGCGCATGGCTTGGCCAGGGAATGGCCTACCTTGACCAGGTGGAAGAGGATGCCCGCAAGTTGTCGGCGGATGGCCGGGACTCTTCGTATGCGCAAGCGCTCTATGCCGAATCCATGACACGCCAAGCCAGATATCTGGAGGCGGCGGGCTCGTTCAGAAAGGCAATCGGCGCCCGGCCCCAGCCACCCTGCCTGCATGCGGAATTCGGCTTTATGTATGGAATACAGCAAAAGTGGCAGGATGCTCAGTCCGAGTTCAGGCAAGAGAGTGGAGCGTGCGGTATAACCGAGTTCGTAACCCAGGAGCACGCATCCGGAGGAATCGACGCTGATACGTATCAGTCATTGGCCGCGGAGCGAAGCGCGAATCCACAGTCCAACCATGACTGCGCTGCGATACTCAAGCAGAATCCAGCCACGCGAAGCGAAAGTGAATCACTTCGCCTTTCTGCCTGCGCCTATGTCTCCGGCGATTACGCGCTCGCCTCGAGTGCAAGCCGGCAGTCCCAAGGGTCAGGCGGCCTCTATTGGTCCATTAAGGCAAACCAGGCATTGGCACTTCAATCCCTGGCGCATTTCGAGCAGATGGCGCCGAACTCCGTGCCCAGTCACGTTTTGCTTGGGGATATGTACCGGCAACGGCAGCGATACGACGATGCTCTTGCGCAATACAAAATGGCGCTGGAAATCTCGCCTGCGGATCATGCCGCGCTGCTCGGTTTGGCCTATGCATACTTTGGCGATGCGAACATCGATGCCACGATTGCGACGGCGGCCGGCGCCCTCGCCGCAAACCCGAGTGACCCGGAACTGAATGTGCTTATGGGCGAGGCGCTGGTTGCACGTCACGACTTTGCGGGCGCAGAACCATATCTGCAAAAGGGGCTGGCGGCCAAGCCGCAGATGCTTCCGCAGGTGCACGCGATGCTCGGCACGGTCTATGCCGAGACAGGAAGAACCGAGGACGCCATCGCTCAGCTCGAGATGGGACGGCCCGCGGATGGGGACGGCAGCATCCACTACAAGCTGGCTCGCATGTATCGCAAGGCCGGAGACCTGAAGAAAGCAGAAGCAGCCATGCAGCAGGTAAAGCTGCTGGAACGGCAACGGCAAAAGGGAGCCGTCACGGCGCTCGAGGACTCCAGCCAGCCAATCGAAGATCTTCCCCAGGCAACACCCTAACCTGGAAATAAAAGCCGTCGGAAAGATGATTTCGTTCAAGAATGAGAATCCGCAGCTCATGCTCCCTTATTGTGGTGTTTTGCACGATCGGCCTTTTTGCCCAGCCGACTCGAGTGACCTCCCTGCCCAACGGAATCGATATTCGGGGCGCAGATGTGCGGGAGCAAATTACTGCGCTGCGTGACGATGTGTTGCGCGTGCGCATCGTGCGCGGCGTTGGACTGCCGGAGGACGCATCCTGGGCGGTGCTGCCTGATGCGAGGACCAGCGCTGTCACGGTTGTCCCGGAAATGACTTCTACCTCCGCCGGATTCCACACCGGCGATCTTCGTGTCGTGGTCGATCGCAAAACGCTACGGATGACGATCTTCGATCGAGCCGGCAACGTGCTCAGCGAAGACGCACGCCAGGCGCGGTTTGATGGACCAGCGTTCCGTGTCTACAAGACCATGCCGCCGGATGAGCATTACTTCGGATTAGGGGACAAGATGGGACCGCTCGACCGGAGGAATCAGGCCTTTAGTCTTTGGAACACCGATGCCTATCGCTTCCAGGAATCAACCGACCCGATTTACAAGGCTATTCCCTTCTTTATGACGTTCCGGGCCGGACGGGCCATGGGAGTCTTGTTCGACAACACGTGGCGCAGCAGCTTCGATTTCGGTAAGACGGAGCCGGAGGTCTACTCCTTTGGCGCCGTCGACGGTCCCTTGAACTACTACGTCGTTTACGGTCCTTCCCCCAGGCAGGTTCTCGCATCGTATGCGTGGTTAACCGGCAAACCGCCGCTTCCCCCGTTGTGGGTGCTCGGATTCCAGCAATCCCGCTACACCTACTATCCACAGTCGAAAGTGCTCGCGATCGCTGATCGTCTGCGAGCTGATCACATCCCGGCCGATGCCATTTATCTGGACATCGATTTTCAGGATAAGAGGTTTCCGTTCACGGTCGACTGCAAGAAGTTCCCGGATTTTGCTGGAATGCTTGCCCAGCTGAAGGCTGAGAGCTTTCATGTGGTAACCATCACTGATCTTCATATCGCCGATGCCCCGCAGCAGAAATACCTGCCTTACGACAGCGGCATGGCCGCCGGCCAATTCTTAAAGAATCCCGACGGCTCGGTCTACGTCGGCGACGTATGGCCTGGACCGAGTGTTTTTCCGGACTTCACCCGGCAGCAGACGCGCGCCTGGTTTGGCACCTTATACCGGGATTTCCTTGAGCAGGGCGTTTCCGGCTTTTGGGACGACATGAATGAGCCCTCCATCTTTCACACTGTCTCAGGGACCATGCCACTCGATGTGGTTCATCGCATTGACGAGCCGGGCTTCACCAAGCGCACGGCGAGCCATGCCGAAATTCACAACGTGTATGGCATGGAAAATGCGCGTGCGACCTTCGAGGGCCTGAAGAAGCTGAATCCCGATCTGCGGCCCATGGTGCTCACACGCGCCTCGTACGCGGGTGGCCAGAGGTACGGAGCTACGTGGACGGGCGACAACAGCAGCACCTGGAACCATCTGCGTTTGACCACGCCCATGCTCAAAAATCTTGGTCTGAGCGGGTTTGGGCTAAGTGGCGCGGATGTCGGCGGTTTTGCCGGCACCGCCAGCGTTGAGCTGCTTACCAAATGGTTGGAAGTGGCAGCCTTTCAGCCCATCGACCGCGATCACACCGAAACGGGCACCGGTGACCAGGAGCCATGGGTCGGGGGTGCTGAACAGGAGGCCATCCGGCGGCACTTTATCGAGGAGCGCTACCGGTTGATGCCGTACCTTTATCAACTCGCGGACGAGAGTTCGCGAACCGGCTTGCCGATGTTGCGGCCACTGTTTCTCGAGTTCCCGAACGCGACGGCGGACGCGCATCCCATCGATGTAGATCCCGGCGCTGCCGCGGAGTTTATGCTAGGCCCGGATCTCCTGATTGCTCCTTCCCCCTATCCCGAAGCGCCAGACGCCTATAGCATCGAGTTTCCCTCTCGAGATTGGTACGACTATTGGACTGGCGTGAAAGTGATGGCACCCGCAGTGCCTGCGGACACTTCGTTGCAAGTCGTAAGCCCCCCGCCACTCTCCATCCAGATGCAGCCTGCATTAGCGACCCTCCCTGTTTACGTCCGCGCCGGATCGATCCTGCCCATGGAACCGCTGGTCCAAAGCACAAGCGAAATACCGGACGGTCCGCTGACCCTGCGGGTCTACACAGGGAGTTCCTGCGGCGGAGACCTGTATCTGGATGATGGCAAGTCGTACGCTTTCGAGCACGGCGATTCTTTGCGAATGCACTTCGGCTGCAAAGTAACTCCCGATGGGCTTGAGCTTTCGATTGGCGCGCACCAAGGGCGCTATGCGGCGTGGTGGAAGCAGATTCGGGTAGAGGTTCTTGGGTGGACGCCGAGACAAAACAAGGTTCTGGTCAAAAACCACAGTCCGGACCCTTCTATCCCGCTCGCGATGGAGAATCTCTCCCCGGGAGTCCTGGTGAATGTGGCCGACGATGGCAAAGGAATCGAATTAGAACTGCAATAACGCGTGTTAAACTGCGCGCATGAATTTCCGCCTTCTTTTGCCATCGTTCGCGCTTTGCGCGACGGGACTTGCTCAGACAGCGCCTCGTGCCCGCGCACTCGGAGTACCGTTCGACGGTATACCCGGCCCGATGGATGCGATCACCGATGTCAAAGGAGTCGAAGTAGGCGATACGACGCTGATTCATGGCGAGGGTAAGCTGGTCGTCGGCCAGGGGCCGGTCCGCACGGGCGTGACGGTGATCTTTCCTCGTGGCCGTGCCGATGCGGATCCGGTGTACGCCGGATGGTTCTCACAAAACGGAAACGGCGAAATGACCGGCACCACCTGGGTGGAGGAGTCGGGTTTTCTTGAAGGCCCAATCGGCATTACCAATACTCACTCCGTTGGCCTGGTGCGCGACTCGATCATTGCCTGGTCTGTAAACAGCGGCCGGCTCGCCCAACAGCCCTGGTCACTGCCGGTGGTTGCTGAGACATGGGATGGATATCTCAACGACATCAACGGTTTTCACGTCCGGCAGGCCGACGTATTTTCGGCCCTCGACACCGCCAAGGCCGGCCCTGTTCCCGAGGGCAACGTAGGCGGAGGCACGGGCATGGTCTGCTACGGGTTCAAGGGCGGTGATGGAACTGCCTCCCGTGTTCTGTCTGCGGATGCCGGCGGATACACCGTCGGGGTGCTGGTGCAATGTAACTGTGGCCGGCGTCCTCAACTCACCATCGCCGGGGTGCCCGTCGGTAAGCTCATTCCCGCTGCGCCTGCCAGGGCAATGCTGGAACCGGAAGTGAGGGGTGATGTCGGATCGATCATCATCGTGGTGGCCACAGACGCACCACTCTTGCCTGGGCAATTGAAGCGGCTAGCCCGCCGGGCAACCATGGGCCTCGCTCGCACCGGCTCCAGCTCTGGAAATTCTTCCGGCGATATCTTCATCGCCTTTTCTACGGCCAATCGCGGGGCCGGCAAGGAACCTGGTCCCAACTCTGTGCTCACTGTTTCGAACGAACGTATCAGCCCCTTGTTTCAGGCTACTGTCGAAGCGACAGAAGAAGCCATTGTCAACGCCATGGTGGGCGCTCAAACCATGACCGGTGTTGACGGCCATTCCATTGAAGCGCTGCCGCACGACAAACTTACAGAACTCATGAAGCGTTCACCGCAGGCCCGGTAGCGATGCAGCGGGCAGCCCTTGGCTTTCACATGCATTCCGGCTGGGGAGTGCTGGTGGCCGTTGCGCAAGATACCAACGCGGTTACATTATTAGATCGCAGGCGCATCGTCGTCGCGGACGCGGAAGAGCATGGAGCCATCCAGCCGTATCACTTCGCAGCCCAACTCGAATCCGCAGCGCAGGAAAAGCACCTGGCGCGCTGCGCGGCTTCCTCCTGTCAACTGGCCGTGACCGCGATCGCGGAAGTCATTCGAGAATTAGAGGGACGCCACTATCGCGTCGTGGGCGCGGCGATCCTATTGGCTTCGGGCCGGCCCCTGCCTCCTTTGGTTAAGATTCTCGGGGCGCATCCCCTGATCCATACGGCGGAAGGTGAATTTTTCCGCCAGGCTGTCCGTCAAGCTTGCGCAGGCTTGCAGATCCCGGTTACCGCGATCCGCATGCGAGAGCTTGATGCTGGGGCGAATCGGGTAAGCAAGTTGCAGCGGACTATCGCCGGCCTTGGCCGTACGGTTGGCCCACCCTGGACCAAGGATCATAAAACCGCCGCGCTCGCCGCCGCAATGCTTCTGGCCCCTGCCTGATTCAACGCTCTCAAGCCTGGGTGAGAAATTTCTTTAACGGTTTCCAATAGTGCTCTTGCCATCCCCACTCCAGGTGATCGAAATCGCCCACAGGGAAGCCTTTGTGGTCTAACGACACAATGGTTCCTGCTGCCTGGGGCTTCAGCTCGAAGGCTACGAGCGACCAGATGCCGGGGGTCCAATGCGCAGGGCGCCATGCCTGAACGATCCGCTGGTTGGAGACGAGCTCGACGTTTCGCCCAACGATTTGTCCTGCGAACAGGGAAAAGGATCCGCCCGCCTTGGGGTCGATCTCGGCGGGCTGGCCTGTGAATGCCGCGAACTGCTTTGCGTCCAGAAGAATCGAATAAACCCGATGCGGACTGGACTTCAGGTGGATCTCTTCCTGAAGTGATGTGCGCTGTTGATTGGGCGACGTTCCCAGCTTTTCCTGCTCCGGCGGTTGCGGGCCTTGCCCCCATGCACTGGGGGTGGAAGCCAGACCACAAAGGGCCATGGCAATACCGGTAGCTACCTGTCTTCGAGTCGGCGGATACTTTTCTGTCATCGCATTCTCCTGGCACTCAACGTCAATGCATGGAATCACGCGGCGAAATTATGTTCAAGATCATATTTTGCTGGACGAGCCAGGATGGCTTGCGCAATACTCCGGCTCACAGAAAACTTGGAGAACCTATGCCCTATCCCACTGGCCATCGCACCGAGATCAAAGGAAAGATCATTCAAAGCGCTCGCAGGCTGTTCAACCGCCATGGCTTCGACCGCGTCTCCGTCGATCAGATCATGTCTGGCGCCGGCCTCACGCGGGGAGGTTTCTACAGCTACTTCGAGAGCAAGAGTGATCTATATGTCGAAGTCCTGGGGTGCTTCTTCACCGACCCGGAATGGAAGAGCTGCTGGGAAGGTGTTGAAGTGGATCTGTCCTCAAGGGACGTCGGCCCCCAGGTGGTGCGTGCCTATTTATCTCGCCAACACTTCGAAGATGTAGAGAACTCGTGCCCTATGATTGCGTTACCGACCGACGTAACGCGAAGCGGCGAAAGTGCGAAGCAGGCGTTCGAAACAGTATTCAGCGCGATGGTCAGCGTTCTGGACCGCAGTCTGAAGCAGAGTCGCCGTGTTCGGTGCACCAGGGCACAGGCGATCGCCGCTTTGTGCGTCGGTGGCATGGTGGTCGCTCGAGCGTTACAGAACCGAACCCATGGCGATGAATTGCGCGAAGCATGCATGTCGGTCGCGCTCGAGTTGGGCGGCTGGGAAAAGCGATGAGTGGTTTGGCTGAGCCGAGGCATTTGCGTGGAAACGACTTGCGTCCTGGGAAATTCTCACTCGTCCCTTCGATGTATGTGTGATAGCAGGGGCACCCGTCCCGGGCCGAAGACCGTGGTTGCGCTTGGAAAAACGTGCGCACTATGCGCGATTATTGGATCAAGGAAATCCCGATAAGCTATGGCGTTTCCCACCTGCCCGATTGGCCGGACCGAACAATGGCTTCGATCACCGCCATATTCTTGATCGCTTCCGTAAGCGGGACGGGAACGCCGGCGCCTTCACGCACGGCCCGGGAAAAGACTTCGCCTTGAATCGTGAACTGGTTGCAGGGCGGGAAAGTCTCGGTGCGAATGCCGCTTCCGGCAAGGTCACGCCCATCATCGATCAAAATGTGGCTGGCTCGGTCCGGGGGCGGAGTAAAGGGCATCACCATCTCAATGCGCCCCTGCGTCCCCAGCAACTGCATCCGCTGGTGATACACAAGCTGCATGCTGCAGGTAAAAACCGCCTGTCCGAAAGGAAATTCAAGCATCGCCGAAGTCAAGCGATCCACTTTAAACTGCGGGTCATGGTTAAACAGACCCATCACGCGCACCGGTTCTTCGCCGAACATCCATCGGGAAGTGTGGATGGGATAGCATCCGATGTCCATCAGGCTTCCGCCGCCATACTCCGGAACGTGGCGGATATTCGCAGGGTCGGTATTGAAGTAGCTGAACACACCTTGAATGGAACGGAGGTCCCCAATCCTGCCTGCGGCAATCAGGTCGCGGGCGCGCAACCACTGCGGATGGCCACGCACCATAAAGCCCTCAGCGATGATCACACCTGTGCGTTCCTGCACTGCCAGAAGGCCTTTAGCCTCGGCGACCGTCACGCTTAACGGCTTCTCGCACAGGACATGCTTGCCCGCTTCGGCTGCCCTGATCGACCAGGGCACATGAAGTTGATTAGGCAGCGGATTGTAAATCGCTTCGATCTCTGGATCTGCCAGCAGCTCTCCATAGGAGCCATATGCCTTCGGAATGCCAAGAGCGTTTGCGGCTTCTTCCGCTTTGCGGCGATCCCGTGAGGCAATCGCAGCCACCTCGACCCAGTCGCTCTTTTGCATCCCCGGAATAGCTTTTCTGACGGCGATCCCGGCCGTACTCAGAATTCCCCAGCGGACTTTATTGCCCATACCAGGAATATTAGAGCCCAGAGCCTCGGAAAACGCACGCCACGGCGCGGAAGAGGCTTGAGGTCCTTCATCACCGAGGTTCAGATCGAATTCATTCCGGACAGAGAGCCGGTTTGGACCCCGGACCACCCCGTGGAGATCGATTGAAACGCAGTCCTGTATAGAAAACAGTGCCATAAGACTATCGGCCTACGAAAAGTTGCATCCAAGAAACTTGTAGAGGCTTAGTGGCATCGATAGGGCCTCCGTAAAGAAAGTCGAGAATTCCAATGAAAAAGTTGATGGTTGTTTCGCTGGTTGGCATCGGTCTTGCCTGTGTGAGTGCCGCGGATGCGGCTGATGTTTCAAAACTGGACGCACGGGTCGAAGCTGCTCATACCGTCTTGCACGAGTTGATGGCAACCCCGGATAAAGGTATTCCGCTGGATATTGCCGCTAAGGCCCACTGCGTTCTCGTCGTACCGGGTTTTAAAAAGGGAGCATTTCTCGTAGGCGCCCAGTATGGCCAAGGCGTAGCTACGTGCCGCACGGGTACGGGTTGGAGTGCCCCGGTATTCATCCAGCTGACAGGAGCGAGTTTCGGCTTGCAGGCTGGGGGGCAGTCCACTGACTTGGTGCTGGTAGGTGTGAACGATCGCACCCTGGATGACCTGTTGAAAGACAAGGTGAAGCTTGGCGGCGACATTGCTGCTGCGGCCGGTCCTGTTGGTCGCGACGCGCAAGCGTCCACCACAGAGCTCGCGAATGCCGAGTTTCTGACCTACTCGCGTAGTAAGGGTTTGTTCGCCGGCGTCGACCTTACAGGCGATGAGGTTCACCAGAACTCTTCCGATACGCGCGAGTACTACGGGAAAGATATTCCGTATAAGACTATCTTGAGTGGCGAGGTTCCCACTCCTGCAGGAGCTCGTCATTTTGAAGCTACGGTCAACGAAATGTTTCGCAAGGGCCAGGCTGACAGAGCATCGAAGTAAGTCGTCGCGTGGTGAAGCATAAGCGTGCCGCAACTTGTTGAGGGGAGCGAAACAATGCTCCCCTTGTCACTTTGGTTCTTTGGGTGACAGACCGAAGTTATTCCGTCTCCCTCAAGCCCTCGCTTCCTGGGCATCGATCCACGTGAATGCTATTTTTCACCGCCTGTGTTGCCAGATTGACAATTGTTTCTCAGGAAGGTGCCACCGAGTCCTGGAGGAAAAGTTCACCGCACCTGCCCTTCCCGCACGCGGCTTCTCGCATCTATGTAACGTAAGGGTTGGTCAGGCGCGGAGAGCACTATGGCGTGTCATGATAAGCCGCTAGGGAATGGTCGCGGCGACGAGGTTGGACGGAACGCTTTCTACTCCAGTGGAGCCGACGCTGGTCACGACGTAGTCATAGGTGACACCGCTCTGGACGGTCTTATCGACGTACGTTGTCTGCAGACCGGCTGAAGAGTTCAACAGCTGATAAGCTGAACCGCCCGCTGCTAGTCGATAAGTTTTGTAACTCGCTACGGGAACAGTAGAGCTAACCGGCGGGTCCCAACTCAGCGCGACCTGATGGGGTATACCGGAGCCGCTCAAGCTGACCACAGTCATCCCGTTGGTGGATGAAGTGCTCTGGATAGACAAAGTACCTGTCGCCGCTCCAGTGATGATCGGATCGAGTTGCACATCCAGCGTTACGGCAAGGCCGGGGTTCAAAGTGACCGGAAATGTTGCCCCGGACATGGTGAACCCCGCCCCACTCAGTGTTGCCGACTGGATCACGACGGGTGCGCTCCCCGTGGACGCCAGCGTCACAATCTGTGTGGATGGTGTATTGATTGTCGTATTACCGAACGGTACGCTGCTCGGACTGATGGTCAACGTCGGTACGCCCGTCGCTTTTGGAACCGGGAGCGTAATACTGACTGGGGTCCTCTGCGCGGCGTCCGGATTAAGCACTCCTACTTCGATGGCGGCCGTTCCCGGAGCTATGCTCATGGTGCCCTGCAGCTGTGTAGAAGAAATGGGGAGCGTAGCAATATTTACGCCGCCGGATTGTAATTGCGAAGTGGAGACAAAGCCTGAGCCTTGCATCACCACTGAGTAATTGTTGCTCGGCGCAGTCTGCGTAATCACCCCCGAGGAGAGAACGGGCAGGGGGTTGAGAACCTTGACCGTGATCGCCGTCGAGGAGACTGGCTGCGATAAGGTTTTGGCAGTAATCGTGACCGAGTGACCAGCCCAGATCGTGGACGAAGGTGAATACACACCCGAAGCGGTGATCAGGCCGGTGGTGGTATTACCACCCGCAAAGCCGTTGACGAACCAGGCCGCGGGCGTGGGTGCACCGCCCAAGATAGCGCTGTATTGCGCGCTGCTACCATGCCTTATTTGGGTGGAGCCGATAATAGAAACCTGCGCCGTGGTTTGCGCCTGAAGGCACATGGAAGCCGCCAGGAAGAACACAAATGTCCTGATCGCGTGCCGTCCGCCGCGATGACAGGACGACGATCTTTGTTTTGAGGCTTGAAGCAAGATCGTTGGCATAACTGGTTCGTCGGCAGGCTTCGAAAAAACAACAGGCGCGTGCCCCAGATTCCCCTCGGTTGGTAATCACACGAACGTTGTGGATCCTCTTTCCCGGAAAGCTACAGGGATGTAAATTGCATCAGTGTTTCGCCCACTTTGCTTCCCCGAGGGGTGAACGGAAGTCGATTGCGCGAGTGTGAGCGCACACGTGTAGCCTTGTCTGCCGTCGAACGCTGTCTTTTTCCGTTGATTGCTTTCGCGGGGCTGGAAGTGGTGGGCGAGGCGGGGCTTGAACCCACAACCCCCGGCTTAGAAGGCCGGTGCTCTATCCAATTGAGCTACTCGCCCGTTGCTGCCATTGTATCGTTTTCCGGTGCCCGGCCGGGTTACATCGGGCGAACATCGATCACCACTGCCAACGCGAGATCCAGCGCCTCGGCCCACCTTTGTCCCGCACGCTGAGCAGTCGCGCCGCAGCCCTCGACAAACCACGTTACGGCAAAGCCCGATGCCCCCTCGACCTCAGCACGCCGCAGCACAAGTTCCACCCGGGCCGCGCTCGCCGGGGTGGAACGAAGCACCTCCGTGACCGCTCGCATCCACCGCTCCTGACGTTCGAAGCCAGCCAGCAAGGAGGCATCCCGCGGTAGCAGATCAATGTACGACCCAGCGCCAAAAACTACATCGCCGGCCTCGGCATTCATCTCGTAAGGGTCGAAGGGCTCAGCACCGTCGTCCACGCTGCTGGTCCAGGCATCACACTTTGCTGTCCAAAGCGGTGACGAGGCTGCATTCAGCAGCAGCAATGCGGAGCGCAGGGCCGGTTGCGAACGGGCCTCTTCTATCTCGTCTACCAGGTGCGCATCCAGACGCAAATCGACGAATTTGCAGCTGCGCATGTCGTCGCCAGGCGCAGTCCAGGGAACTGTGATGACCGGGTCGCCCGGCGCCAACGCAACCGTCCAGTCTGCTTCCATCAGGCCTTGCTGGCCGAGTGCAGAAAGTCGAGCAGCAGCCTCTCCGCCCAGTAGCCGTCATATCCGGTTGCCGGAGCCAGAAAAGCGCAATGGCCTCCGTGCGCGGTCTCGATGAGCCGGACCCGTGGATTGCCCAACAGAGCGGCACGCGTCGATGGCAGCATCCTGATGAAAGGATCGTCGAGCGCATGCAGAACCAGCGTGGGCACGGAAATTTGTGGCGCCACCCTTGTACTTGACGCGCGGTGATAATAGTCATCCGCGCCGGTAAAGCCGGAGTAGCGAGCAGTAATCTGATCGTCGAACTGGCGAAGGGTCGCAATTCTTTCGAGGCCAAGGGTCGAATAGATGTGCGGGAACAGCTCCGCCTTGCGTCGAAACCGCCGGCGCAGACCAATGAGAAATTTCCATTCGTAGACCCGGTTGGAGAGGTTGTGCAGCGCATCGGCGGAGACGCCCAGGTCCATGGCCGGCGAGACGCCTACTACGGCCTTCAAATAATCCGGCGGATTTTCGCCCAGCTCACCGGCCGACTTCAAAACCAGGTTGCCGCCCATGGAATACCCCACCAGGGCAAAGGCTCCGAGGCCTTTTTCGGCAGCGAACGTCCGCATGACCGCTGCCACATCGCCGGAAAGCCCGGAGTGATACAGCGTCGGTGACAGATCCTCAGTGCCGCCGCAGTTGCGCATATTCATGCGGACGATATTCCACCCCGCGGCCCACGCTCGCGCCGCATTGCCCAGCATGTATTGCGAACGGGAAGAGCCTTCGAGGCCATGCACCAGCAGCACGGTAGGGCATTGGCCGGCATTCGCCTGCCAATGGCAATGGCAAAGCACATAGCTTGCTCCGCGCGCAGCCACATCGGCCTTCGCCTGCTGTAAGCGCTCGGATGCCACCGGGATGGAGGGTTTGCTTTCCCCAGCGGCCCCTTTTCCTGCGTCGACTTCGACCAGCTGCGCCTCAGCCTCAGGCAAGACATATTGTCGCGGTTTGAAGTTACCGACCAGCGTCTGTAGGTGGCCATTGCGCAGAAACCGTCGCGGAAAAAATTCCTCCACTTGCGCCAGGTTACTTACGGTTTCGGCAACCAGGCCACTGGTTTCGCTCACCGCGCCCTCAGCGTGGCCAGTAAGGCGGCTGCCTGCAGCGCGCCTTTGGGTGAATCCTCATGCTTGATGTAAGCGAAGACCTCTCCCTCCGTGGCCCTTGCGGTCAATTGCGTTTCGATCTGTTGCAGGTCAGCGGCCCCGTAGTCGCTCTTGCGCAGCCGGTAGCAACAGAACGGGGCTGTGACCACATCGGGTGTTTGGAGCTCATCGCTCTCGGCCACGCACAGTGCGGCTTGATGCTGCCGGAGCAAGTCGAAGGTCTCGTTCGTGAACCACGATGCATGGCGGAATTCAAAGGCGACGCGTAGCTTGGCCGTGCCTTCGGGCGCGGCTTCCTGGAGGAAGGCCGCGAGCCTGGCAGTGTCGGCTTTAAGGTTAGGCGGCAACTGAAATAGAACCACACCCATCCTGCCGGCGCGGATGACCGGCAACAGCGCTGAGTAGAAGACAGAGAGTGCATCGCTCGACTCCTTCAGGCGCTTGATATGCGTGATGCGCTGCGGCGCTTTGAAAGAGAAGCGGAAGTCCGGCCCGGTTTGCGCCAACCAATTATCGATGGTGGACACCGACGGCAGATGGCGGAAGGTGTAGTTCACCTCGACCGAGTTAAGCTGGGTCGCGTAGTGCTCCAGCATTTTCTTAGGAGACGTTTTGGGCGGATAAAATTCTGGCTTCCAGGTGGGATAGGCCCACCCCGAGCAGCCGAGCCAGATACGGGTCGCGAGCGCGCCGGGCGCAGCCTGGCTTGCGTTGGGGTTGGGCATGGAAGAGGATGATCGGGTGTTCACGTGGGCGTCTTCCACCTGAAACTTAACTCCGCCAGGTGAAGGCAGGAGCGGCTTCAACTGGGGCGGCTAGTGGGGGTCGAATTTGCTGATCAACGGATTTTAAACCACTTAGCGTCATCGGGCGGCACCCAAAAGACTGGCCAGGATCCAAAGTTTCTGCAAGTTGACCCTTAACTGACCCCAAGATTTCGGGCCAAAGCTATTTTAGCAAGCTCTCACCTGAGGGGCGTAGACCTAGCACGCGGCTCCAGCGGGGTGAAATTCAAATCTCGGGCTCCCGGCAGGCGTTCCGGCTCTTCTGCACCCACCGGTTTACCGGGCCCCCTGCTGATCCCCGGCAACGATTTCTGCATGAGACCAAGGATGTCGACGCGGGCGCGCGCCGCGGATTCGAGACGGAATGAGGCTCTCTGGCACACTTAATCGGCGCCGGGGCTCTTCTGCACCAGCATTTCGCTGCTCGACATAGAAGTCTAGGGCGGTCAGCCTGTTGATCCGCCTGACCACCTGGTCGAGCGTCTGTCGAAACGTTCCGCAAAGCGAATGGTGTTCGCCGATCGCATTTAGGGCATTCGATGATCCGGGTACAGTTACAGCCAAGGCGGAATGGGTGGAGGTACGCAAAGAAGCGCATCTTTCAAAGCTTCGGTTTCGCAAGGGAGATCATTGTGCGTGCACGATGGACCTCATGCCGGTGAGGGCGGTGTCCTCAACGAAATCCTCATCGATTACCACTTCGCCTATCTGATTCAACCCTCATCGGGTGAAGCGTTCCAAGCCTCGGACTCGCAGGTCGAACTCCAGGGCGACATGGCGTCAACTTGAGGCATGATGGATACCGACTTCTCCAGAGCATAGTGTGAGCGCCGCCGAACAGGGCAGCGGTGGCGTTTAAGCCAGGCGTTCCATGACAATAGAACAATGGCAGAGATCATCCAAGCAGCGTCCACGGGATTATCGGAAAGTCGCCTCAAGCGCGCCCAAAGCCAGATTGTGGGATTGGCCGTGGGAGTTTCCGAATATCCCTCCACCACCGGATTTAGC
>JBAVQC010000167.1:0-8673 GCA_049693715.1 Acidobacteriaceae bacterium
AATCAACAGCAGATTTGGGCCGCGTTTTGTTCATTGGTTTCATGACCTCGCCGCAGGCGAGGTCACCGGCTCGGGATGACAGAAAGGGGAGGGTTGTTGTGAAGGAGAGGGCGGTTGCCAAAGGACAGGGTGGTTGTCAGCTGTCAAAGGACAGGGTGACTGTTAGGGCGGAGTTCGGTTGTCAAGGTACGAAAGCAAAAGAGTCACAGGCTCTCGGGATGACAGAAAGGAGAGGGTGTTTGAAAAGGAAGGACAGTTGCCAAGGGAGAAGGCTCTGCGGCCAGTCCGATCAGCGCGGTTTGTTGGGCAGGACGCGGGCTTGCAGGCGGCTGATTACTGTTTCCGGGACCAGGCCTTCGACGGAGCCGCCTAGTTCGAAGACGTTTTTGATCAGGCGCGAACTTACGTAGGAGTATTTTTCGTCGGCCATCAGGAAGACGGTTTCTACCTGTGGGGCGAGCCGGCGGTTCATGAGCGCCATCTGCAGTTCGTACTCGTAGTCGCTGATCGCACGCACACCGCGCAGGATGGCCTGGGCACGGTGCTCGAGAACAAACTCCACCAGCAGACCATCGAAGGTCGCTACGGAAACGTTGCCAAAAGACTGCACCGCTTCCGTAAGCATCTCGATGCGTTCGGATACAGAGAAGAGCGGAGCTTTCTCCGAATTCTTCAGGATCGCGACCACCAGGTGGTCGAAGATTTTTGCACCACGGGCTACGAGATCCAGATGACCGTTGGTCAACGGATCGAAGGTGCCCGGGTAGATGGCTTTGACAGTGTTCAAGTCTTACTGCCGTCGCACCGGCGCCTTCACGGCTTCGGCAGCCTGAGCCGACCCGTTCAGCGGAACTGCCGGGATCTCCGCCGGCTTCACCCCGGTCAAGCCCAGCTTCTGCCGTAGCTGTCCGTCGATGCGGGCGAAAATCTCGGGATGATCTTTGAGGAAGCTGCGAACATTTTCCCTGCCCTGGCCAATGCGCTCGCCGGCGTAGCTGTACCAAGCGCCGGACTTCTCCACGATATTTTGCGCCACGGCGAGATCCAGCACATCGCCTTCGCGAGAGATGCCTTCTCCATAGAGAATGTCGAACTCTGCTTCGCGGAAAGGCGCGGCTACTTTGTTCTTGACCACCTTGATTTTGGTGCGCGAGCCAACCACCACATCGCCTTCCTTCACCGCCGCAATGCGGCGAATATCGATGCGCACCGAGGAATAGAACTTGAGCGCGCGGCCGCCGGTCGTAGTTTCCGGGTTGCCGAACATGACGCCGATCTTCTCGCGGATCTGGTTAATGAAAATAAGCGATGTGCGCGACTTCGAAACCGTGCCCGTCAGTTTGCGCAGCGCCTGAGACATAAGACGCGCCTGCAGGCCCATGTGCGAGTCGCCCATTTCGCCATCGAGTTCGGCCTTGGGCACCAGCGCAGCCACCGAGTCGACCACCAGAACATCAATCGCGCCGGAGCGCACCAGGGCTTCGGTGATTTCCAGCGCCTGCTCGCCGTAATCGGGCTGAGAGACGAGGAGATTGTCGACATCCACACCCAGCTTCTTGGCGTATTGCGGGTCGAGCGCGTGCTCTGCATCGACAAAGGCCGCCATGCCACCCGCCTTCTGCGCTTCAGCGATGATCTGCAGCGTGATGGTGGTCTTGCCCGAGGATTCAGGACCGAAGATCTCAATCACGCGGCCACGGGGAACACCACCTACACCAAGAGCTGCGTCGAACGAGATGGAGCCTGTGGAAATGACGGAGATGGGCACGATCGCCTCTTTGTTGCCAAGGCGCATGATGGAGCCCTTACCAAACTGCTTTTCAATTTGCGCTAATGCCAGGTCAATGGCGCGGGAACGGTCGTCTGCCATGGGGGTTCTCCAGTCGGAATCTAGTGGATCATACCACCGCAGACGAGGCTATCGCTGCAGCAGGTTGATCGGTTCATGAATGTCCGCGACACGAAAGTAGGGAGCCAGCGCCGGATGCCTGCGCGCAACTGCCTGATACATCTCCCAAGCGATGCGGCGGTAAGAGAAGTGTCCCGCGGGCGTAGAGCGCAGTTCCGCGATGTAGAGCGCTTCCGCGAAGTCCATCTTGAAGAGGGCGCGCGTGCGCGTGCCCAGTGGTAGAACGTAGCCCGCTTGCTCGGGCAACCCGGCTTGTTCTACATGAAGAAACGCTTCATGTGCCTGGGTCATGGCGGCGTCATATTGCGGCAAGAGGCCAGCCTCGGCCAGACCTTCCGGAACTTCGTAGCCGTGAACATGGGTGAACGGCTGCAGGATCTGGACGCAACGGCGGTGACGGTGCATGTCGCGGAAGCCACCAATGTCCATCAGGATGTCAAAGCGCAACCCTTGCCCGGCAGAGAACTCGCGCAACAGCTCGTCGTGTCGGCCGCGATGGCGCGCGCCGAGGGCGATGATCTGGTTGCGGCGTGATTCGTCGAGGGACCCGACGTGGCGCGCAATCTGACGATACGAGTAATGGCTCGCGCCGTAGAGCAAGGTGGTGGCGAGATCAATTTCGAGCGGTTGGTCCTCCACCAGGTCGACCGGCCCGGCCTGGGTCTCGATGGGAGTATTCTTCATCAGCTCGGCCGCGGCCTGGGCTAACTCGCCGCGCGTGGTGAGCAGGTAGTTGTTGGGCGCCGCGTACTTTACCAGGGTGGGCGCGATTCTTACGTCTCGTGTCAGCAAAGCTTCGGCATCTGCTCCGAGGACAGGATCCAGGGCTGCAATATCACGCTGCAGTTTGGCCATGACGTCGCCCTGCACATTCCAGGCGGAACCCGCGGCAGCTTCGCGCAGGCGCTCGCCCAGCTGGCGTACTTCCGCATGAGGATCGGAGAGCAGGCGGGAAATTTGCGTTTCCAGCGTACGCGCGTTCACGATCTGGCCGAGAGAGGTGTTAGTGGCCAGCGGCAGCAAGTAGCGGGAAACATCGAAAGCACGCGCCTTCAGGGTGCGGTTGTAGGCCTCCTCCTTCATCTCCGCCGGCCGAGGGGTTTGCCCCTTGAGCCACGCAAGCATGGTCTCGGTGCTGGCGTGATACTCGGCGAACAGAGCCTCGATAGCTTCGGTAAAGACGATGCGGTTGGCTGGGCTTGTGGAAAAGTCGGGCAAATACCAACCGCTCTTACGAAAGTTCTGGTAGCGCGTGGAACGCTCCTGCCCATCCCAACGTTGCTCGTCGACCAGGACGATGGCTGCCAGGAGCGACAATCGTTCGATGGCGAAGGCCACATGCGCCAGGTCTGCAATCGAGCGATGGCCGTACTGGAAGTAAAAGGTGTTTAAGAACTGTTCCGCGCGCTGACTGGAGATTTCTCGCAGCGATTCCTTCATCGAAAGCGCAGACCTGGAGTACTTGGCCATGGCGTAGGCCAGAACCTCCGGGTCAGCTCCATGTACGGCGTAAACTTCGGTCTGGTTTTGGGGTTGTTCGGCCGGAGCTGGTAAAGGAACGGTGGCGATTTCGCTTTGAGCCATGATTGAAATTCAGGATAGAGCATTCCCGCGGCTCATAGTACCTCGGCATACCAAGGGAGTAATTGCCCGATGTTCCACCCGGTCGAACTACGATAAGATTGAGGTGCAACCGCGGTGCGGATTGAGCTTTTTCGAATGAGTTCGCTCCTATGACCGTAAAGCGCAATTTGAGCCCGAATTCCCCGCCTGAGGAGACCCTTTCGGTGGTGAAGCACAGGCCGTACGCGTTGCCAAAACGCCCCTGGACCATGATGCAGCGCTGGAACGACCTGCTGTTTGCGCATTGGCCGATCCCTGCGGAAAAGTTGGAACCGTTGCTGCCCTCCGGCCTGCAGGTGGATACGTTTGACCAATCGGCCTGGTTGGGGGTTGTTCCTTTCTGGATGGACCGGGTTCAATTGCGCGGAGTACCCCGGATTCCCGGGGCTAGCCGGTTCCCGGAACTGAATCTGCGAACGTATGTGCGGGAAAGAAACACCAATCGCGCGGGGGTTTATTTCTTTTGCCTCGAGGCTTCGAACCCGCTCGCGGTCATGGTGGCCAAGGCGGTTTTCCACTTGCCCTATCATTGGGCGCGCATGTCGATCAAAGTGCGCAGCGAACGAGAATTTACCTACCAGAGCGAGCGGATTTTGAGTGCGAAGCCGGTGAAGTTCCGCGCGCACTATCGAGGTTTGGGGCAGGTTCGCGGGATCGACCAAAGCCGCCCGGGGACGATTGAGCATTTTCTTACCGAGCGGTATTGCCTTTTCACGACGAATCGTCGAGGGCAGTTGCTGCGCGGGGATATCCACCATATGCCCTGGCCGCTGGAGGCGGCCGAGGCGGAAATCGAACTGAACGATCTGCCGGCGACTTATGGGATAGAGATTCCGCATACGGCTCCGCTGTTGCATTACTCGCGGGAGTTGGTGGTTTATCTCTGGTCGCTGGAGAAGATGTGGGGCAAGCTGCCGGTGCTTGAGGCGGCCGGGGTCCGTACGGCGGAGATTGTTTAGGGGCCATCTGCTAACCTCACTCTTTTGGCAGAGGGAGTGAGAGCATGGAAAATCTTGCAGGCAAGACAGCGTTTGTTTCCGGGGCTTCGCAGGGAATTGGGCGCGCTTGCGCCATTGCGCTGGCAAAAATGGGCGCCCGCGTTGCACTGGCCGCACGCAATGAGGCCAGGCTGGAAGCAGTCGCTGAAGAAATTGCCGCGGGGGGCGGTCAGGCCAAGCCGTTCCTGATGGATGTTTCCGACGAAGCGTCCATTCAATCCACGGCCAAAGCAGCCATCGCGCATTTCGGTAGTGTGGAAATCCTGGTCAATAATGCAGGGATCACCAGGGATAACCTGCTGTTGCGAATGAAACGCGCGGATTGGGATGCAGTGATGACTACCAATCTGACCGGTGCTTTTCTGTTGACCCAGGCATTGTTGAATCCCATGCTGCGGGCCCGGTGGGGCAGGATCATCAACGTCAGCAGCGTGGTGGGACGCGTCGGCCAGGCGGGACAGGCAAATTACGCCGCCAGCAAAGCAGGGCTCATCGGATTTACTCGCTCGATGGCTCGTGAATTGGCTTCACGTTCAGTGACAGTGAACGCGGTGGCGCCAGGCTATATCGAGACCGCGATGACCGCGGTGCTCGACGACAAGCAGCGTGAGGCGATGCTGAGCCATATACCACTGGGACGCCCAGGAACCGAAGAGGAAGTCGCCAACGCGGTTGCTTTTCTGGCCTCCCCGCAAGCCGGCTATATCACTGGCCACGTGCTCGATATAAACGGCGGCCTGTTCATGAACTAAGGCCTTTTGTTGAACCATTGCGGATACGTAATTCCATTAAAGGAAAAATAACAATTCCTTCATGAAGAAAATTCTTGCTAGTCGTCACTTCGGCGTGTTAACTATGCTGCCAACACCTAATTAAGCAGCACCTCTCGTGGCAGCAGCATAAACTTTGCTTTTTGCTTCATCAGGGTGAACGTGTGAACGAAGGTCCGAGCATATGAAGATAGGAATTACCATCCGGGGCTACCGGTTGCAGAAGGGGCTGTCGCAGGGAGACATCGAAAAGCGCACCGGCCTGCTGCGCTGCTACCTGTCGCGAGTGGAGAACGGGCATACCGTTCCCTCGCTCGACACACTGGCTAAGATCGCCTCAGCCCTGGATATTCCTCTGGCCCAGTTCTTCGCAGAAGACTCTCTGGGCCGGGAGATGAATACCCAGAAGCTGACCGATGACGAATTGCGGTTTCTCACGCAGATTCGTCGCTATGCGACGAATCTGAATGACAGCGACCGCAAGCTGCTGTTGGCCATGGTCAAGAAGTTCGCCGCGACCGCAGTCCGCTAGACATCGCTTCAGCGCCAGAACGAAACGATGCCGAAGGCGAAAACCAGCAGCAGAAGGGTCATGCTGCCGTAGGTGGCCCAGGATCGAAAGGCGTATTGGCTCCGCGCCGCGCCGATCCGGGGCACCAGTGGAGCGCCCAACGCCAAACCGCAAAGAAAGCCGCCCAGGTGGGCCATATTGTCGATCTGGATGCTGGTGCGCAAGACCAACGAGGCGCCACCGATCACAAAGTTTAAAAGGGCAAAGTAAATGACGCTCTTGCGCAGCCGGCGGATCTCTTCCGGCGGAACGGGGAGCAGTTTCGCCTTTAACAACAGGATCAGGACGCCAGCCAAGCCAAAAACGGCGCCCGAGGCCCCTGCCCCGACCACTTGCGGGTGAACCGCGACACTGAGTAAATTTCCCGCGACTCCGGTCAGCACGTAAACCGCAACCACCCCGGCCGGCCCCAGCAGTGGCTCGCCAAGCAGTCCCAAATTCCACAGGCACCACATGTTTGTCGCCAGGTGCAGGATGCCGACGTGGACAAACGCGGCGGTGAGCAGACGCCACCACTGCCCGGCAAGCACATAGCCACCGAAATTCGCACCCCAGTGCACCAGGTCCTGGACACTGGGATTGGAAGGAGAAACGCCGCGCAACACCATGGCCAGATACACGGCGCAGTTGATGCCCACCAGGGTGTAGGTAGCCGGCGCGGTCGCCCAACGATTGCCTGCAGGGCGTCTCGGTGGCGGAAGTGGCCGGGGGTCGCCGTCATAGCCTGCCATCCGCCCCCCGGGGTAGGAGCCGGGGTTGGCACGGCTTTCCGGCGGCAGAATCTCCGCAGAGCTTTGCGATGGTCTGATGCCGGGCCAGTCTGACGCCATAAGGCTAAGCTATCCTGAGCTGGAGTCTCTGACAAACCAGGCGATCCTCTGGGTCGCAATGGTGGTCAGCTTCATCTGATTATGAACGGAGCAGAATGGGGCATTCACAAATCGCGACGATGGGCAGGTCTTGAGTGGAAAATAAGCAGGTTAAGCGGGCGCTTTTGAGTGTGACGGACAAGACTGCCCTGGTGGATTTCGCCCGTCAACTGGTGGGCATGAACGTGGAATTGATTTCGACCGGCGGCACGGCGCATGCCTTGCGCGAAGCCGGGCTCAAGGTGCGCGACGTTTCCGACCTTACCGGCTTTCCGGAGATGTTGGATGGCCGGGTGAAAACCCTCCATCCCAAGGTGCATGGGGGCATTCTGCATCTGCGGGATAGCCTCGAGCACCTGGCGGCCGTGGCCGAACATGAGATCGAACCCATCGACATGGTGGTGGTGAATCTCTACGCTTTTGAAGAGACGGCGCGGAAGCCCGGCGCCTCCTTTGGCGAACTGGTGGAGAACATCGACATCGGCGGCCCCTCCATGGTGCGTTCGGCGGCCAAGAACTTCCAGGACGTGGCCGTGGTCACTACGCCAGCGGACTACGAAGCAATCGCGGCCGAAATGGTGGCCAACCGTGGGGCCCTTTCGTTCGAGACGCGGTGGAGGCTGGCCCGGCAAGCATTCACGATCACTGCGGGTTATGACTCGGCTATCTCCAGGACCTTCAATGAGATCGCCGCGAAAACCGAGACGGAGTCCGGAACTGAACCCGCCGGCGGCAGCGCATTCCCGCCTACGCTGCTGATTGCGTATTCCAAGAAGGCCGATCTCCGTTACGGCGAAAATCCGCACCAGGCCGCAGCGCTCTATGGGGACGGCAGCGGCGCCGGGGTGGCGGGGGCCCAACAACTGCAGGGCAAAGAACTTAGCTACAACAATCTGGTCGACCTGGATGCCGCTTGGGAGCTGGTACAGGAGTTTGAACAGCCGGCGGTCGCGATCATCAAACACAGCAATCCGGCCGGCGTAGCGACCGCTGCTTCGGTGGTCGAGGCCTACCAGAAGGCGCTGGCGACGGATCCGGTGTCTGCCTTTGGAAGCGTGATTGGGGTCAATCGAGAGGTGGACGAGGCGCTGGCGGAGGAGATGGCCAAGCTGTTTGTGGAGGCGATCGCGGCCCCTTCTTTCAACGAGGCGGCGAAGGCAAAGCTCGGTGCCAAGAAGAATCTGCGGCTGCTGGTAGTCAAACAGGCTGCTCCGGGCAGGGTGATCAAGCAGGTTTCCGGAGGGCTTCTGTTGCAGGATGAGGATGACGAGGATGCCGTAGCGGCCCAACTCAAGGTAATGACCGTACGTCCGCCGACGCCGGAGGAGACGGAGTCGCTTCGTTTCGCCTGGCTCGTGGCCAAGCACGTCAAGTCGAATGCAATTGTTTACGCCCGCAATGGGCAGACAATTGGAGTGGGTGCGGGCCAGATGAGCCGGGTGGATGCGGCGAAATTCGGCGCCATGAAGGCGGTGTTGCCCCTGGCGAACAGCGTGGCTGCCTCCGACGCCTTTTTTCCCTTCCCCGATGGCCTGGAAGCGGTGGCGGCGGCGGGGGCCACAGCAGTGATTCAGCCGGGCGGCTCTGTGCGCGACCAGGAAGTGATTGACGCGGCCAACCGGCTTGGCTTGGCGATGGTATTTACCGGGATGCGGCACTTCCTTCACTAGGCCGGCTGCATGGACTGCGCACTTGACGGCGTTACAGGATGCTGAAGATTCAAAGACCGGCGCAAAAGGCGTACCTCAGGGGCGTGCGTGAGAACGCGAAAACAAATCGCAGAACTGAAACAGGCCCGTAGGGCCGGGGGCCAAACGTATAGGGGTAGGGAGAACCGGAGTTCCCCCTCCCTCCGAACCGGACGTGCGGATCTCCCGCATCCGGCTCTCCAGTTAGTGGGTCACCTTGCTTAAGGATTGACGTACGGAGACAT
>JBAVQC010000168.1:0-3094 GCA_049693715.1 Acidobacteriaceae bacterium
GGCATATGGAGCCTGAGCATTACCGCCAATCGGCGGTTGACGTTTCGTATCGACACAACCGAACGCGAGATTTACGACGTGAATTTAGAGGATTACTACTAGGCCGAAGGAGAAAACGCTATGCCTATGAAGAACCCGCCCCATCCTGGGGATTTCATTCGGACCGAGATTATCAAACCCGCGGGGCTGACGGTCACAGCCGCCGCAATAGCATTGCGCGTTTCGCGGCCCACGCTGTCCAGTCTGCTCAATGGCAAGGCTGATCTCTCTGGAGATATGGCACTCCGCATCGAGAAAGCTTTTGGAGTGAAGATGGATACGCTGATGCGTATGCAGTCCTCTTATGACATTGCCCAAACCCGTAAGCGAGAGAAGCAAATCAACGTGCGGCGTGTTCCATTACTTGCAGGTACTCACTAGGGCAATTTAGAAACGAGGGAGCGCAGTGCTGTTTGAATATGCGGGTGACGATCCGAACACTAATCGCAAATGGAAGGTGCACTCTCCCCTTTGTCATCCCGACCGTAGCGCACCCGGATTTCCTGTCTCGCTCCACTGGACAAGGCCGCGTGTGCGCCTTTCTCTCAAGGAAAGGCGCATGATGTTCGACAACGCCACCAACGTTTACAGGAAATTCGGGGTAGCGGAGCGGAGGGACCTGCGGTTCCGCGGGGACCTTTCGTGGGAATGTTTTTTCGACAGAGCGTCGCGAAGAAATCAACTATTCCGCCGCCTCAGCCGGGATAATCAACAGCACCTCCACGGCGGTCAACAACCCATTCTGCATGGCAGCCCTGAATTGCCACCGCTCAAGCGCGCCAAGCACGAACTTGCTCTGCGAAAACTCCACAGGAAACACAATGGCAAGCTTTTCAAAGCGGCCCGCGCTGTTGACGAACCCATGGACGATGATGGCATCACCGTTAAAATCTCCAGGGGCCAAGCCCGGCCGCTCGATATCATAAGGCCACGGAGCGTCAATGCGTGCGGGAGCCCCATTATCTGCGGCCTGCGGCAGCGAGTACTGAAGAATCCAGTTCTTGCCTAAACCGACGTGCAGGTACACCGTGTACGCGATCCTGCTGCCCCACAGCCCAACCGTCTCCGGATACTCCTCTGCCATAGACGATCCAACGACCACCACGCCAAACTTGCCGTCTTTCGGCATAACGATACGCGTGACCGTGGGTTGGTCGCGAGAACCAACGTCAGCTGCCTGGCTGGCGCCGCTGTCAGGCCCACCTTTCACACCCTCTGGTCTTCCAACGCCGTCCGGGCCGGCGCCTTTGCCCGCCTGATTTCCAGGAGTCTCTTCTGCCCCAGTCCCATTTTGCTTGCCGGCCTTGTTGCCGTTCCCGATGTCCTGTGAGTTCACCTCGCGCGCCGGCGCCATCGCATCGGAGGCCCCGACCGCCGCAGTCTCATTGACCATCGGCAAAGCGATGGTCCCTCGTTCGAGATGGAGGTCGGAGAGTGACAATACTCTTGCCGGAACCGGTGGCCCGAGCGGCCTCGACGTCGTCTCTGGAATCTGCTTTACCCCCTCGGTTCCGCGTACCACGACAGGGGAAGTCGTGCTGGGAAGAAGCATAGGCTTATCTGTAACAAAGGCGTTTGCGGAAATCTTCACGTCGGCCAACTCGACTTCGTGATTGGGAGCAGTGAGATCGGGCCGTACGTTCGCCACGATCGTCTCTTGCGGTGGAGGGAGAAGAATCTGCCTGGCCGTGCTGCTCTCCGGCGACCACATCAGGATAGGTGGAATTGGAATTTGTTGCGGGAGTAGCAGATTGGGTGGAAGGTCCGGCTCCACCAATGTTTGCGGCGCAGGAATTCGATCCGCAACCTCGAGGGGGAGAGAAGGCGCGGACGGCCGCCCACCGGAGGCAACGTCGCCCGCCCCGCGTTGCGGAGATTGTGTGCTGGGGTTCTCGACCGCTCGCCGCACCATTGGTTCGGGCCGCCAGAGACTTAGTAAGCGAACCGTGTACCGATGGACAATCGCCTCATCCTCAACCCTGACCCCGTGCTTCAGGTTGAGATATATCGATCCCATGACCACCACGTGCACCGCCATCGAGACCAGGAATCCCGAAGGCCCCCGGCGAGATGGTTTCGGATCCGCAAAAAGCGAAATAATGCGAGACTCCATATCCTGGCCACTCCTCATTGCGCCGCACGTAGTTCTTTACAGTCGTTGTCACACTTAAGCCATTTCTCACCAAGACTGATCAAAATAAAACAGCTGCTCAAATGCGCACTGTGGTTGTTTCTCACCCTGGAGCCAAGCCAGACACGCCGCCTGGGCAGGCTTCCTGTCAGGGCGCTCCACGAGCCTTGAGAGATCCGAACCTGGAGTTGCAATTTCGAGGCCAACCGCTATCCGCCTAAGTGGCTGCAAAATGACACGCCACCAACATTGACCGTGCCTGCGCGGCTACACCTCAAACCGGCGGTGGATACACGTGTTCACACTTGGCGCCAGGGCCATTGCCTAAACCCATGATTCCGCGTCAACCAGTCGCCTTTTTTCTTTGGCCGATCAATTGCGAAAGCTCTAGGGAAGGCCTGACCGGCGGAACAGCCGGTTTTGGATGGGGTCTCTAAATGAATCGAAGACTACTCCTTATACTTGTGAGCGCTTTCGTCATTGCCGCGGCTTGCAGCTATCTCGTCTACCGTGTGGTCGGTACCCGGTTGGCCCTGGGACAGCAGAAATCTACGCGGGTGATTGTTGCCGTTAACGACGTCAAACTGGGGAGCGTTTTGAAGGATGTCGATCTCTCGACTACCGACATCTCAGGACCCCTCCCCAAGGGCGCAATTCTCAAACGGCAGGACGCGGTCGGCCGCGGAGTCATCTCCGACCTCTATCAAGGGGAGCCGATTGTTGAGAGCCGGCTGGCTGCCGTCGGCTCCGGCGGCGGCTTGGCTGCGACCATTCGCCAGGGCATGCGAGCCTGCGCGGTCAAAGTGGATGAAGTCGTCGGGGTCGCCGGATTTGTCACCCCGGGAATGCGTGTGGATGTCCTCATCTCGGGCAATCCTCCGGGCCCCGCGAACCTTGTGCAGGGGACCAAGGTGAAAACGCTGC
>JBAVQC010000169.1:0-14262 GCA_049693715.1 Acidobacteriaceae bacterium
CTCCAGACAACGGCGACGTCGGCCGCGCTGCCAATTGCTTTAGTGTCTTATATCTGCCAGATTGTACCTGACAGAAAGAGCCTCGCTCCCGCATCGTGATCCATGCGTCCCACGAGAGACAACACCCGAAACGTGGTAGCCGTCCTATAATCACCGCGTCTAATATATGGAACGCGGGTTGGATGGTGGCGTGCTACCATCCGCGCAGACGAGGATTGGGCTATGCCCCTCACGATCGAGCGCAGGGTGGATATACGGTTGGGGGCGTGGGCGACGGTGAAGACTGCCATTGCACTCGGGCTTTGGCTCGCGCTTTCTCCATTTTGTTGGGCCCAGGACCCCCTGAACGATGTTCACGTGAATCCTCCTCCCCCCGCCCCAGTAGCGCCGATAGATCCCGCAGGTGCCAAGGCGCCGGCGGCCACGTCCGCCCCAATCGAGGGTAAGAAAGGCCTGACCGCACGGCCCAACGAACGCTTGCGGGTCGATGTGAACCTGGTGCTGGTGCCGGTGACGGTAACCGACCCCCTCAACCGCCTGGTGACCGGGCTTGAGCGGCAGGACTTTTTCGTATACGAAGACAACGCCCTGCAGAAGCTCAAGAGCTTCTCCGCCGAGGACGCGCCGGTTTCGATCGGCATCATCTTTGATCTCAGCGGCAGCATGACCGACAAGATCAATCGTGCCCGGAACTCGATTCTGGAATTTCTGCGCACCGCCAATCCCCAGGATGAGTTCTTCGTCATCGGTTTCAACGACCGGCCCGAGTTGATCACTGATTTCACCTCCAGCATTGACAACATCGAAGCTCGCCTGCTCACCGTAAAGCCCGGGCATCGGACCGCGCTGCTCGACGCCATCTACTTCGGCTTGAACAAGATGAAGCAGGCCAAGAATGACCGGAAGGCGCTCCTGGTGGTATCCGACGGGGGCGATAATCGCAGCCGCTACACCGAGAGCGAAGTGCGCTCGGTGGTCCGCGAGTCTGATGTGCAAATCTATTCCATCGGCATTTTCGACCAGTACGCCCCCACCCGCGAAGAGCAGCTGGGGCCTGTCCTGTTGCACGATGTAAGCGAGGAGACCGGTGGTCAACTCTTCCGTGTCGACGATCTGGCCGACATGGCGGATATCGCAACCAAGATTAGTGCCGAGTTACGTAACCAATATGTGCTGGGGTATAGGTCAGACGATGCCAAACGGGACGGCAAGTGGCGTAAATTGAAGGTAAAGCTGGTTCCGCCCGAGGGGCTGCCCCAGCTCACCATTCATGCCCGTACCGGATACTATGCACCCTTGCAGTAGATGGCTCTCAGTTTTACCAATCTTCCTGCTTTGCAGCCTGCCGGTCGCAGCCGTGGCGCAGGCCGGTGGTGCGCCGGCTGCCGGCCAGCCGGAAAAGCAGCGGCCACTCAATGTCGATCGCGATCCCGTGGCCTCTCCCGATGGAGAGAACGCAGTTCCTACTCCGCCGCAAACCGCTACTTCCATTGGCCGAGACAACGGAAAATACACCTTGCAGAGAAATGTCGATGAGGTGGTTCTGAACGCCACTGTCCTCGACGACCACCAGCACATGGTGACCACACTGGCCAAAGACGATTTCAAGGTTGCCGAAGACGGCGTGGCTCAAACCATCACCTCGTTTCAGCACCAAGACATACCCATCTCGCTCGGCATTCTGGTCGACAACTCGGGCTCCATGCGTACCAAACGCCAGGCGGTGAATTCCTCTGCCCTCGACCTGGTGCATGCCTCGAACCCGGATGACGAGAGCTTCGTAGTGAATTTCTCCGACGAGGCCTACATCGACCAGGACTTCACCGCCAACGTGAACAAGCTGCGCGATGGCCTCTCCCACATTGATTCCAAAGGCGGAACCGCCCTTTACGACGCCATCATGGCCTCCGCCGATTACCTCACCAAGAATGCCAAGCGGCCCAAACAGGTTCTTCTGGTTATCACCGACGGAGAAGACAACGCTTCCAGCACGACGCTGGAGGAAACGGTGCGCCGTATTCAGGACCTGCAGGGTCCAGTGGTCTATTCGATCGGGTTGCTGTATGACGACACAGGCGGTGGCCGGGAGGCCCGGCGTGCCAAGCGGGCCTTGGAAATGCTTGCCAATGAGACCGGGGGCATTGCCTTCTTTCCCAAAAACCTTTCCCAGGTGGATGAAATCGCCGCTGAAGTCGCGCGTGATATCCGCGAGCAATACACCATTGGCTATCACTCCACCAAGCCGGCCGCTCAGGGCGGCTTCCGCTTGGTTCATGTGGAAGCGCGGGCCAAAGGCTATGGCAAGCTGCTGGTGCGCACCCGGACCGGCTACTATCCCACCAGCAAGAAGGTGCGCACGGCGGCTACAGCTTCTCCGAACGGGTCTCCATCGGCTTCCAATTGAGGTTCTTTCGGGCAGCCCGTACCTACCTTCCCCTTTTCTCGGAAATGACGAGGCACTGCTACACTTGTCAGTTGGCCTATGACCCTTTCTACTCGTGAAGTTGCAGCGCGTTCGCTGCGTGTTGCTGAAGATGTAACGGAGTTGATGGGGTCCACCCCTATGCTCCATCTTCACCGTGTCGTCCCCTCTGCAGCGGCCGACCTCTACGTCAAGCTCGAGTTCTTCAACCCCGGCGGAAGTGTCAAGGACCGGGCAGCCCTGGGCATGATTTTGGATGCCGAGCGCCGGGGCCTGCTTCAGCCCGGCGCGACTATCTTTGAGGCTACGGCAGGGAACACGGGGGTGGGGCTGGCCTTGGTTGGGGTACATCGCGGCTATAAGGTGGTGCTCTTTGTGCCCGAAGGCTTCGCCGAAGAGAAGTGCATCCTTATGCGCGGTTTCGGCGCCACCGTAATCCGCACCCCGGAGGGCGAGGCAATGAAGGGGGCCATCCTTCGCTGCCGTGCGATGGCCGAGGAAACCCCGGGCGGTTTCGCTGCGCTCCAGTTCGACAATCAAGCCAACCCCGACTTCCACCATGACACCACTGGCCATGAGCTTTGGGAGCAGATGGAAGGACGGTTGGATGCCTTTGTCTGCGGTGTCGGTACCGGCGGCACGTTCTCCGGGGTGGCGCGTTTTCTCAAAGAACAAAACCCGGGCATTCTCACCGTGGCCGTTGAGCCCCAGGGTTCGATCCTGCAGGGGGGTGAGCCTGGCCACCACAAGGTGGAGGGAATCGGCGTCTCCTTTATCCCTCGCACGTTCAAGCGTGAATGGTGTGACGAGATCATGACCATCCATGACCCGGAAGCTTTCACCATGGTGCAGCGGTTGGCGGCGGAAGAAGGTTTGCTCTCCGGTTCCAGCGGCGGCGCCTGCGTGGAGGCTGCTGTGCGCGTAGCCGCGCGGCTGGGCAAAGGCAAGCGGGTGGCCGCCATCATTCCCGATTCCGCCGAACGCTACCTGTCGAAGAATGTCTTCGAGGGTGGTCTATGAGCGGTCATGGATTTTCTACCCGGGCCATTCATGACGGTCAGCCTGCCGATCCGCTGACCGGGGCGGTCAACGTGCCAATTTATGCTTCGTCGACCTATGCGCAGGAGGAGATCGGTAAGCACCGCGGATACGAATATTCCAGGGTTTCCAATCCCACACGAGAGGCGCTGGAAGAAAATCTGGCCTCGCTCGAAGGCGGCGCGTCGGCGCACGTGTTTTCGAGTGGCATGGCGGCCATTGCGGCCCTGGTCACCATGTTCAAGACGGGCGATCACGTTATTTGCGGATCGAATATGTACGGCGGAACGCCGCGCCTTTTTGACCAGATCGTCGCCCGCTACGGTATTCTTTTCAGCTATGTCGATACCACCGATCTGGAGCAGGTCCGGCAGGCGATCAAGCCCGCCACCCGGCTTATTCACATTGAAACCCCGACCAACCCGTTGATGCAGATCACCGACATCCGGGCCATCGCGGATATCTGTCGTGAGCGCAGAGCGGCTGGCCAGGCGATCGACCTGAGCGTCGACAACACCTTCATGTCGCCATATTTTCAGCGCCCCATCGAATTTGGCGCGGATATCGTCATGCACTCCACTACCAAATTCCTCAATGGCCACAGTGATGGTCTGGGCGGAGTCCTGGTGGCGACCACGCCTGAGCACAAAGAGTCTTTTGAGTTCGTGCAAAAGTGCACCGGTGGCATTCTGTCTCCCTTCGAGTGCTTTCTGGTATTGCGCGGGGTCAAGACCCTGGCCGTGCGCATGAAGCAGCACGAAGTAAATGGATATGCGATTGCCAACTACCTGGCAAGCCACGCGAAGGTTCCGCAGGTTTATTATCCTGGCCTTCCGCACCATCCCCAGCATGCTCTTGCCCAGCGGCAGATGTCGGGTTTCGGTGCGCTGATCACGTTCGAAACCGGTTCCCTGGACAACGCCAATGCGGTGTTGCGCCGGCTACGGATATGCACCGTTGGGGAATCGCTGGGTGGGGTTGAGACATTGATCTCGCATCCTGCCACCATGACCCATGCGGCGCTGGGCGAAGAAGGCCGGGCAAGGATCGGCCTGACCGATGGTATGGTACGCATCTCTTCTGGTATCGAAGATGCTGAAGATCTTTTGGAAGATTTGGAGCAGGCGCTCAGTGTTTTGTAGCCCGGGAGTTTTTTCATGAGTGTTACCCATTCGTTTGCATTGACTGATGAGCAGGAGCAGTTGCGCAAGGAGATCCGTGATTTCGCGGCGCGCGAGATCGCGCCCAATGTCATGCGCTGGGACGAAGCCAGCGAGTTCCCCCACGAGGTAGTGAAGAAACTGGGTGAGATGGGCCTGATGGGCGTCATCTTTCCGGTTGAACTGGGCGGCGCCGGCCTGGGTTACTCGGACTATGCGCTTGCCGTGGAGGAGTTATCCGCGGTTGATGGCTCGATCGGTATCATTGTGGCCTCGCACAATTCTCTTTGTAGCAATCACATTTTTGTTGCCGGCAACGAAGCCCAAAAATCCAAATACATTCCCTTGCTCGCCTCCGGCAAATGGCTTGGCGCCTGGGGGTTGACGGAGCCTGGTTCCGGCTCTGACGCCGGCAGCGCCCGAACAAGTGCCGTGCGGAAAGGCGATCGATGGGTGCTGAACGGCAACAAGACCTTCATCACCAACGGTCACTACGCCGATATTTCTGTCATCATCGCGGTTACGGATAAGAGCCAGGGGACGCGCGGTCTTTCGGCGTTCGTGGTGGAGAAGGGAACTCCGGGCTTTCGTCCAGGGAAAAAGGAAAACAAGCTTGGCCTGCGCGCCAGCGACACTTCGGAACTCATCTTTGAGGACTGCGAGATCCCGGGGGAGAATCTTCTCGGCAAAGAGGGCGAGGGATTTATCGACTCCATGCGTATTCTCGATGGTGGCCGCATTTCGATTGCTGCTCTTTCGTTGGGCATCGGACGGGGCGCATATGACGCCGCGCGCAGCTATGTGAAGCAGCGCCACCAATTTGGAAAGGCCATCTCTGAGTTTCAGGGGATCCAGTGGAAACTGGCGGATATGGCGACCCAACTCGATGCCGCACGGCTGCTCACGCAGCGAGCCGCGGTTATGAAGGATGCGGGTCAGAAGACCACGCTTGAATCCTCCATGGCCAAACTAATGGCCAGTGAAGTGGCGGTCAGGGTCTGCGACGAGGCAGTGCAGCTTCACGGTGGTTATGGCTTCATCAAAGACTACCCGGTCGAGAAGTTCTACCGCGATGTTAAGCTCTGCACCATTGGCGAAGGTACCAGTGAGATCCAGCGGCTGATTATCGCGCGCGAAATACTGAACAGGTAGGCCATTGTGGTGCGGTCCTGAATCTTCGCGGCATTGGCAATCATCCAAGAGAAAACACCAACCGGGAGAATAGAGGACATGGCCGCTTTTTGTGCATGCTGTGGAGCAGAGATTACCTTGAAGGCCGAGGCTTGTCCTGTCTGTGGTACGCCTCGGCATGGTATGTTGCCGCCTGACCTGCAGCCCGCGCTCGACGTTGGCACAGAATTGCCACACGAAGACGGCACAAAAGGTGGGAAGCTGCGTAGCCCGCGCCTCTAGTCACCGTTGCCGAATTTTGTCGTTATTCCGTGGGTTTGAGCAGACCACCGGGGTTGCTCAAAGGCTCCACGAATGTCATCCTCAAGAGATGATGCGGGAAAGACTTGTGTGTGCCATTGTGGGATCGGTGATGGTCTGCTGTGTTTCGGTGAAAGCCCAGGAAGCGGGAGCATGGCGTGCATCCAGCCAGACGGCCATGTCCATAACCGGCGACATTTCGATTTCTGACGAGAAGCTTTTTCTCGAGTTTTACGGTTTTCCGATGGCTCGTATCCGAGACCTCGAACCAGGCGAAGTAAGCGCCGCGTTCGATGTCGATAGCAACGCCGGCGGGCGCGGGCGTCTCTATCGGCTCAGTATCCCCGGTTCCAAAAGGTTTTTGCACAAAAACACCTTGTGTGGCTCTGAGGATACGCAGTGGATGGCGGCCTTCGTGGAAGGACGCTCTCTGCATATCGCATTCTTCTCAGGTCCCAAAATGCCGGTTTTTACCCCGGAGGCGTTCGCGAACTCAACCGATCTATGCGGAACATTTACATATGCGCGATGAGTTCCCGGTCTAAAGCAGAACGGTTTAGCAGCGTGTTGATCCCTGAACCCATGGGCGCTATTTAAAAGTTGGTTTGGCCGGTGTACACGCCGACTCAAACCAGCGACTGATGTACACCTGGGCATGGGCTTCCCCGCAGTAGTGTCGCGCTCCTGCCGCGTTGGCGGTTTCGGTGTTCCATCGGTGCACGGTAAGCTCAGACTCCCCGCATCGAATAATGAACCAGTGAATCGGGTTACTGGTCACAATTCCGCAAACCTCACATCTGAATTCCTGTATCGATGCCATGCGTCCTTTCCTTACTGTGGGCGGTGGGCCCTGGTCAGGATAATTGGCAGCACCGCCCTGGCACAACGCGATTTAGCGGGCCCGCGGAGCCGGGAAGGGAGGACACGTCTATCGCGTTGGTGGGGACTTTGTTTCAGGAATCCGCTGCTCAAGGACCGCAAGGCCATTGAAGCCGCGCCCTCTATGCCCACGCCGGAACCGCAATTGCTTCGCCACCAGCCAAATCCATGAGCGTGGTTTACTGGCTGAAGGGATAGCATTGAACGGAGTATATGTGCGGCCCGGAAACGAAGCTGGAGCGAAAGAAGCGTGCCGGCATCCAATCGATTATGACTCTGTCAGATGTTCCCGCGGCCACAACGACCGCCCCGTTAAGCGCCGGCGATGCCGTCCTTTTTGGTTTCGAAAACACGTACGCGCGCTTGCCCGAGCAGTTCTACGCTCGGGTGAACCCGACACCGGTAGCGACCCCACGCCTGGTCAAGGTGAATGGAGAACTGGCCCGTAACCTGGGCCTCGATCCGGACGCGCTCGCAAGCGCACAGGGGGTGGCGATACTGGCCGGCAACCTGGTGGCGGTGGGCTCCGAGCCACTCGCCATTGCCTATGCCGGGCACCAATTCGGTCATTTTGTGCCGCTGCTCGGTGACGGCCGCGCTAACTTGCTGGGCGAGGTCGTAGGACGCGATGGGGTGCGCTACGATATCCAGCTCAAGGGTTCCGGCCGCACCCCTTTTTCTCGCGGTGGGGACGGCAGAGCCGCGCTCGGTCCGGTTTTGCGCGAGTACCTCGTGAGCGAGGCCATGGCGGCGCTGGGTGTTCCGACCGCGCGAGCCTTGGCCGCAGTCACCACCGGGGAACAGGTGCGGCGCGAAACGATTTTGCCTGGAGCTGTGTTCACTCGGGTAGCGGCAAGCCACCTCCGCGTGGGAACCTTCCAATATTTCGCAGCCCAGGGCGATACCGAAGGGACACGCAAGCTGGCAGACTATGCGATCGCCCGTCACTATCCTCAGGCCGCACCGGCGAGGCAACCTTACCTGGCCTTGCTGGACGGGGTCATCGCGCGGCAGGCGCGGCTCGTCGCTCAATGGATGCTCCTCGGCTTCATCCACGGCGTGATGAATACGGATAACACTTCCATCTCCGGCGAGACCATCGACTACGGTCCCTGCGCCTTCCTGGAGGCATACGATCCAGCAAAGGTGTTCAGCTCTATCGACCAATACGGACGTTATTCCTATGGCAACCAACCCACCGCTATGCACTGGAATCTCGCGCGCCTTGCCGAGGCGCTGCTGCCCGTTCTGGAGCAAGAGATGGGAGACGGAGAGGCGGCGTTGGCCGCGGCCAAAGAATCGCTGACAGCGTTCGGTCCGCAATTCGAGGCAGCTCGCGCTACCGGCCTGCGCCGCAAGCTCGGCTTGGCCACGGAGCGCGAGGGCGATGCGGCATTGGCGGTGGACCTGCTAAAACGCATGGCGGAAAACCGCGCCGACTTCACTCTGACGTTTCGCCGACTGTGCGCTGCTGCCGAGGGAACGGAAGGCGACGAGGGCGTGCGGGTATTGTTCGCCGACCCCGGCGTTTATGACGCGTGGGCTGCGGCGTGGCGCCATCGCCTCGAAGAAGAACCCATCTCCGCGCCGGCGCGCGCCGCGTCGATGCGGATGGCAAATCCGGCTTTCATCCCACGCAACCACATGGTGCAAACTGTCCTCGATGCTGCGATCGAGCGGCAGGACTTGCAACCGTTCGAGGAATTGCTCGACGTCGTGTCACGCCCCTACGAAGACAGGCCCGGCCTGGAGCGATACGCCACGCCAGCCCGTCCCGAGGAATGCGTCAGTCAGACCTTCTGCGGCACCTAAGCTTGTCATCGGAGTGTCGCGCTTTGTTCGGGCGACCGAGGCTTAAGGAGACACATGATCATTGGAAGGCAATTCCGCACCTATGCCGCCGGCTTGAGATTCCGATCGCAAAGGTCTACCCTTTGGCCGAGGTTCGGGATGCTTATCGAGACCTCGAGCAGCGCCACACTCGAGGCAAGATCGTACTGGAGCCTTGAGATAACTGATTGATGAAGCGAGGCTCATCGTGCCCCTGATTAGAACTTGTACTCACTGCAAGCAGAAGAATCGTGTCGCCGCCAAACATCTAGCCAGCACCGGTCGATGTGGCGCTTGCAAGGCCACGCTGGATTCGATCGCGGAACCGGTAGCCGCCGATCCGGCTCTCTTCGACGAAGTCGTAACCACTGCTACCGTTCCGGTACTGGTGGACTTCTGGGCGGAATGGTGCGGCCCGTGCCGCGCAGCTGCCCCTGAAGTCGCGCGCACAGCCCAGCGTATGGCTGGAAAAGCGATCGTACTGAAGGTCGATACGGAGGCGCATCCGGAGCTGGCCGCCCGCTTTGGCGTCCAGGGGATCCCAAATTTCGTGGTGCTCGCAGGCGGCAAGCCGGTGTTCCAACAGGCGGGCCTCGTCGGCCATGAGCAGATGGAGCAGTGGCTTCGCTCCGCTGCGGCGTAGGGCGAAAGCTTAAGATCGTTCCTGGAGTCATGAGCAACCTCTCCCCGTCTGATTACGCTGATCTCAAGACCGCAGTGGCAAAGCTCGAGACTCAGAGCTTTGCCATGAAGATCGCCGCGAAGCTGGGCATGCCGATAGAGGCCCTGTTGCGCCGGCTTCCCGCTCCCGCCCAGTCAGCCGTGCAGGCGGCTGTCGATAAAGCTCTGGAGCAATGTTTGCGCATCGCGGTCAAGGCGCCCGAAGGGAAATCTTCCGTCACCACTCACAACCGTTCCCACACGGCCGCGACCGCCGTCACTGGCGCTGTCGGCGGTTTCTTTGGGCTGCCCGGACTGCTGGTCGAGCTTCCCATTACGACCACGCTGATGCTGCACTCCATCGTCGAGATTGCCCGCAGTCAGGGTGAGGACTTCCTGAACCCGGAAAGTTCCCTGGCGTGCCTGGAAGTCTTTGCGCTCAGCCCGCAAAACTCTCATGGAGCTGCGAAAGACAGTGCCTACTATGCCACCCGGACAGCCTTGGCCCAGGTTACGCGGGAGGCAGTGTCGTATGTCACGCAGAAGGGAATGGCGAAGGAAAGCGCGCCGGCACTGTTGTCGTTTGTAGGCAGGATCGCTTCACGATTTGGTCTTGAGGTCAGTGAGAAAGTCGCCGCAGAACTGGTTCCGGTCGCGGGCGCAGTCGGCGGTCTCACGCTCAACGTGCTCTTCAGCCACCACTTTCAAAGCCTCGCGGAAGGCCATTTCATCGTCCGCCGCCTGGAGCGCAAATACGGAAGCGAAGCGGTTCGTAAGGACTATGAACTTGTACGTTCTTCAACCGAAGCAAGCTAAGCGCAGCCGTCCCTTCGGGACTCAGCCACGGTTCTCACACAGCCTGTCAAGGCCGTGGCAGATCCATAAGCACCACGTCCGCGCGCTCCTGCAGCCGTTCGAGCACAATTTCACGACCGTCCGGCGAGACATCGAAGTCGCGAATGTCGAAGTCTGCCGGAAGGTGAGTCAACTGCCGCTCGGTACCCGTTTCCAGATCGATCAGCCAGAGATCCTTATGTTGAATGTCTCCGCGCAGGAGCACGAGAGTTCGTCCGCCAGACAGAAAGGCCAGATGGCGAGCCCCTCGTGTCAGGGTCAGTGCCGGGAGGGAATGCGGTGCGGCTTCGGTGGTGACGGCTTTCACGGAGAAAGTAGTCCCGATATCGGGTCCCGAGTAGACAACGAATCGGCCGTCGGGCGCCCAGGCAGGATCGACCGAGTACTCCCGCACGAAAGAAGCGGGAGAGCGGCCGTCCAACGGCACGCGAAACAGGTGGGGGACGCCGTGATCGTCGGCCGCCAGGGTGATTGATTGGCCGTCAGGCGCCCATGCCGGAGCGCCTTGCGGGTCGAGCGAATCCGTCACCCTCCGCGCGTTGGTGCCATCGGCGTGCATGACGTACAGGAGTGTTTGCCCGCGTTGCCGGACCGAAAACGCAACGTTTCGCCCATCCGGTGCGATCGCCGGGCCACCCAGGATTTGTGCTCCCTGGCCACTCCATAACTCCGTGGCCGCTCCATTGGCGAGCTTCCAGATACTTTCGCTGGTACCGTTCGCCGAAACATAGAGCAGGTAATCGGTGCCCAGACGTGGCGAGAACCCGGTGCTGGTGGTCAGCGAGATTTGCGCCGGGGCTGACGGCGGGTCATTCAGCGGCAAGGGAAGCCCCATGCGCCAAAGGGTTCTCCGCGGGCTGGCGAGAGTCGCCACCAGGCGACGACCGTCAGGGGTGGCCGCCAGGGACGTATACCGCTCAAGGCCGGAACTCAGCTGGTGGGGTATGCGCCGCTCGACGTCCATGCTGTAAAGCCACGGCCCAGAACCATCGGGGTCGCTGGCCAGGTACATCAGCGTCCGCCGGTCGAGGAGGACCGGGTGGCTCACGCGCCCCAGGTGCGAGGTGATCCGCTCCGGAGTTCCGCCCGCTGGACGGATACGCCAAATGTCCAACTTGTCGGGCAGTTCTCCCTGCACGAAGTAAATGAACGCTCCGTCGGGCGCCCACGTCGGAAAATGACTATGCATCCCGGCAGGGGCAGTGTAGATCGGCACAGTCCCCGGGCTTCCGTTGGTCACGAACAGCGGATCGCCAGAGCCGGGCGTGTGGTACACGAGCCTGGAGCCGTCGCGCGACCAGTCGAACTCGGCGACGCCTTCAAGGTAGGGTCTTGCCTCGCCACCCAGGGTAGGCACCGCCCAAACGCTAATGTCGTCGCCGCCCGTACTACCTGGCTTGCGAACCCAAAATGTGACCAGGGATCCATCGGGGGAGAACCCCGGGGTCCGAATCAAGGGGTTCGCGAGCTCATGAATGCTGCCGTGGGTCAGGTTGTGGAACGCCCCCGAACCGGCCTGGGTGAGCCAGACGTCCATCGGTCCATCCCGGTCTGACAGAAACGCAATCAAATGGCCGTCTCGCGACATCGCGGCCTGCTGCTCCAACCCATCGAAGTTCGTGACCGTCTGAAAGCGCGCGTCCGCGATCGGGCTTCGCCAGAAGTGCTCTATCCTTTGGAGCCAGAGGGCCGCAACAAGGGCCAGCGCGGTCACCACCGTCAGCGGTAAAAAGAACCATCTGGTAGGAACGGTTCTTGCCGCCGGCTGCGGAGGCTCCGCGGGAGCGCTGGTTTCCGGGCCATTGTGACTGGTCTCGTGAGCCGGCGGAAGTTTCCGCCGGCGAGTCCACGCATCTAATTCCACGCGGGAGGCGTAGACCGACCCCATCCTGTCATGCAGGTGCCGGTGGACGGGCATCCCCTCGCGCTTCTCCCAGCGCTGAACCGTGGTTACGTCCCGTTTAAGGTAAGCCGCAATCTCCTTCCACGAATCCAGCCGATCTTCGAGCGGCCGTTCGCGTGTCGGGGCAGCGGGGGGTTCGCCCATTGCAATCTCCTGGCCCCAGTCGACCAACGCGGGCATCGAAATTGTAGCCTCCCTAACCCCGCAAAAGCATAAACAGCCGGAGTCAAGCTCGAGTCACAGAAATCCCCAACTTCTCATACGGTTTGGTGAGAGACGCGGCAACTGCCCGTTCGGTGATGATTCCGCTGATTTCCGAAAGGGACACAACCACGTATGGCGAAGCGGCGTTGAGTTTCTCTGAGGACGCGAGCACGATCGTCTCCGCGGCAGCCCGGCTTAGCGCCCGCTTTACCGCCGCTTCCTCGTAGTCACCGGTTGTAAGGCCGCTTTTCGGGTGAACGCCGGTCACTCCCATGAAGTAGGTGTCAGCATGAATCCCCGCTATCGCCTGAATGGCTACTGCCCCCACAGCCACGACAGAATGTTTGAACAAACGGCCCCCGATGAGAATCACCTCTACATTGGGATGGTTGAGAAGCTCCGTGGCGGTGGTTGGGCTGTGGGTAACGATCGTCGCCTTCAACTCCAGGGGAATATGGCGGGCAACTTGCCGGGCGGTTGTTCCACCATCCAGCATGACCACCTGTCCAGGCTGAATCAGCTTCGCTGCTGCCCGGCCGATGGCTACTTTGCCATCCGGGGTTATCAATTCGCGTCCGGCAAAATCTACGATTGCCGGCGACGCGGGCAGAGCACCGCCATGCACCCGTTGCAGCAGTCCTTCCTGAGCCATCTCGCGCAAGTCGCGGCGGATCGTATCTTCCGAAACGCCCATCTCCTGGCTTACTTCCTTCGCGATGACCTGGCCTTGCAGTCTGAGGATGGAGAGGATCCGCTGTTTCCGGTGAGTGGTCAGCATGGCGATTCCACTCATAATACTTGACATTGCACGAAATTGCACGATATTGTCGGTTTCATGGAACGATCCATGAGTGAACGGGTGCGAATTCAGAAGGTCGAAACCCTCTCCGATGATTGGTATGTGTTGAAGAAGACGACCTTCGACCTTCTCCGCCGTGACGGCACGTGGCAGAGGCAAACCAGAGAAACCTACGATCGCGGCAACGGTGCGGCGATCCTGCTTTACAACCTTACCCGGAGAACCGTCGTGCTCACCCGCCAATTCCGGTTTCCCGCGTTTGTGAACAATCATTCAGGATTGCTGATCGAGGCAGCTGCCGGATTACTGGATGAGGCGACTCCGGAGGATCGGATCAAGGCTGAAGTGGAAGAAGAAACCGGTTACCGCGTCGATCATGTTCAGAAGATTTTTGAAGCCTTCATGAGTCCAGGCTCGGTGACCGAGAAGCTCCACTTCTTCATCGCCGAATATGACGGAAACAGCCAGGTCACGCATGGTGGAGGCAATCGGACAGAGGGTGAAGATATCGAGGTGATCGAGCTTCCGATCGAAGGCGCGATCAAGGCAATCGAGAGCGGCGCAATTGAGGATGGCAAGACCATCATGCTGTTGCAATATGCCGGCATGCACTTGTTCAACCAGGGCGGCAGGCATGTCTGAGCGCTCGCTGATGATATTGATTGCAGGGCCATACCGGTCGGGCACTGGCGACGACCCTGAACGGATGGCCGAGAACCTGCGCCGGCTCGAGTCTGTCGCGCTTCCACTCTACCGTGCCGGGCACATTCCCCTGATCGGCGAATGGATTGCGTTACCGTTGCTTCGCGAAGCCGGCTCGGTCCGACCAGGGGACGCAGTTTATGAAGAGATTCTCTATCCCATCGCGCACCGGTTGCTCAATCGATGTGACGCTGTCCTGCGGCTTCCGGGCGCTTCCAAGGGCGCTGACGAGGACGTGAGGGTCGCGAGGGAACGTGGGCTTATGGTGTTTGAGCGGATTGCGGATGTGCCAGGATGTGGCTGAGGGCGCTCCAGTGCATTCATTTCTGTCAAAAACATTTCCAGGAGAGGTCCGCGGAACTGCAGATCCCTCGGCTTC
>JBAVQC010000170.1:0-4322 GCA_049693715.1 Acidobacteriaceae bacterium
CCTTCGACCAGCAGACTGAGGGCGCGTTCCGGTGTTTCCGGCCGCTGGGTGACGTCGCGCTGCGCCTGGCCCAGCCCCCGAGCCCCGGTGGTTGTCAGGCCGGCCAAGCTAAAAGCCGCCAGCTTAAGAAACTCTCTGCGCTTGTGATCTTTTTCCCAAACCATGTCTTGCTCCTTGCGAAATCAAATCCGGCCTAAGAGTATCCTTTCCCTGGCTTGCGTCAAAAAACATTTTCCAGGCTACAGGCACTGACATTCGACCACTGGCAAGAGCCATCGATGAGCTTCACTGCTACATTGCCGTTACCAACGATCCCAATGTCGCGGGAACGTTGTATTTTTCCACAGCACGTTCGTCCTAGAGTTGCTTCAAGCAGCAACTGACTGCCCTGAACCTGAACAAAGCGGTCACTTCAGAACGGCGCGGAACCCAAGTGGTCAGGGGAGGGTCTGCAAAGCCTTTTATTGCTGGTTCGATTCCGGCCCGCGCCTCCACCCTCTTCACCCTCCTGCCGTCCTCCATAGCCACCTGAAATCCGGTGCTGTATTCTTTCCCGAGCGGTCGGGGCCAAGCCGCTGACGCCGAGGGAACGATCGTGGAGCAAAAGTTGTTGGTAATGGGCAGCATCAACATCGACCTGGTGGCGTGCGCCAACCGCCTGCCGGACCCCGGAGAGACCATTCTGGGTAGCACCTTCGATGTCTTCAACGGAGGCAAGGGCGCCAACCAGGCCGTGGCCATCGCGAAACTCGGTGCTACGGTGGACATGGTTGCGTCCCTCGGGACCGACCTTTTTACCGAGAGGCTGCTGTCTGGCTTGAAAGACGCTGGTGTCGATACCCACGCAGTTGAAATGATGGCTGGTCCGTGCGGAGTGGCCATCATCTCCAGAGCCGATAGCGGCGAGAACTCCATCATCGTGATTTCGGGAGCGAATCGTCTGCTCTCCCCCGCCCACATCGATGCTCGTCGCGAGGCTGTGCAGCACGCCAGCATGATTCTGGTGCAGCTGGAAACGCCGCTCGAGACGGTGATCCGCCTGGCGGAACAAGCCTGGCAGGCCAAGACTCCGCTGATGCTGGACCCCGCTCCCGCCATTCCCCTGCCCGAAGTACTCCTCAGTCGCACCACCTGGCTCACCCCCAACGAGACGGAGGCGCAGATCCTGTTGGGCCGGGTCAATCTCGATCCCGCGGCTGCGGCGGAAAAATTGCTGGCCATGGGAGTGCGCAATGTTGCCCTCAAGCTGGGGTCTCAGGGGGTATTCCTGGCTGGCCGGGATTGCCCTGCTGAGCGGGTTCCCGCCTTCCCGGTAAACGCGGTGGACACCACCGCCGCGGGGGATTGCTTTAACGCCGCCTTTGCCGTTGCTCTCACTCGCGGAAAGCCGCCAGCCGCCGCAGCGCGCTACGCCGCTGCGGCCGCGGCGATTTCGGTTACCCGTCCCGGCGCCCAGCCTTCGCTGCCCTCTTCCTCTGAAGTCGAAGCCTTCCTCGCCCACGAGGGGTGAGGCACGGCAGGCTGCTGCATAAGTCCCGGAGAGGCTTAGCGTTCTTGCCAGTGCTTTGGGTTGCGCTTCCCGTGAAAGCAGGCAATTATCAGAATCCGATGCTCTTGGATATCAAAGAAGATTCCGTAAGGAACCGCCAGACGCCCGCACGTCGCCACCTGCGATAGACGATAGGAAATAGCAATGGGTGTTCGGGGATTGCCTCAACCGCAGACTCTACCGCCCGCGCGAAGCGCTCTCCAAGCTCAGGCCGTATACGGTCGTACATGCGCGTGCCTCTTGCAGCTCGCCGTTCGCTTCCGGCAACCAAACGACGGGAAGAGTCACGACTTCTTAAACACCTTCACCCTGACCTGCTCCCAAGGGATGACATCGGAGGGGTTTTTCTCATGACGTTCGATGCGGTAATCCAGCTCCGTCCGTTGAGCGTCCGTGAGCGATGCCACGTCCGCTTCCAGGCTTTCCCAGACCACATCCAGCAATTCCGCTTTCTCAGCCGAGGAGAGGCTTTCGATTTGACTTCGCAAGTCTGCCATTGCATTTAACCTAACGCGGTTGGTTGACGCTGGCAACTCTCTTTTCCGCTGGTGGTGAGGTAGGGCCAGCACGAAAATGCAAGATCAAACTACAGGTTATCCGGCATGCTCATCATTAATTCAAATTCACAAAGTCGAAGGAAGATAACAAAGCCCTCGCCTAAGCGGGTTGAGGCCGGCGGGCTGCTGCTAACTCTCGCAGAGCTTGCCCTGAGCTTGTCGAATGGGGACGACTGAACTGAACTAACGTTGCTCATATCTACTCTGAGGGAGTCACGTGGTGCGCTGCAATATGAAATCAATTGCTGTCTCCGGGACGCACGCCCGTTAGAGAGCGTTTTACGGAGTTGCGCGAAGGCCGAGGGACTCCGCGACTCTGCCGAGGGGCCCGTCGATAGTCCAGATTTGCGTGCCATGGGTGGCCATGCACGAGGCAACGAGTTGAGCGTCGATGAAGCCGATGCCTTTGGAAAACAAGCCGCGAGTTTCGAGCATGTAGCGCACGTCCGCCGTGCGTATGGTTGGTAGTGCGCTGAGTTTGTCGAGCTCGAGAAGTGTTTGCTGCCGGTCTGGGAGAGAGCCGCAGGCTAATTCCGCGACCACGAACGGATGGGTGCAGAGCTGGTCATTCCCAATCAAAGTTGCCAGCTGCGCCTTGAACCTTCCCCTCCGGAACATTTCCACCCAGATGGAAGTGTCGACCAGGATCATGGTTCATTCACTCGTCGCCTACGCACATCCTTGATACTCGGAGCAGTCCCGGCCAGAGCCAGAAGTCTGCGTCCCGCCTCCTTCGCAATGATCGACTTCAGGGCTTCGCGAAGCAGTTCCGCTCTCTCCGAGATCCCGGTGTACTCGTGCGCCATCTTCAGCAGATCGTCATCGAGCGTTACGGATGCTCTCATAGCTTTCTCCCTGGCACCAATTATAGCACCGGTATGCGCCATTTTATGGTGCCATGTGGGCGAGGCGACGGAACGCGGCGACAAAGAACTCGGTGAAAATACCCCCAATTACCTCTCCGCAATTACCTATTCTGGATACTTGGAAAACTCATGTCCGAGTCAGTCTGGTTCGAGCCAATCTCAAAAAATGCTTTGTGTCAGGGCACGACTTTAGAGGCTGCGGAAAAACTGGATTCTTTGAAGGGGACGGCCTTCAGGCCGTCCATAAGTGATTGTAATGATGTCCGGCTTTAGCCGCTGAGGGTACGGTCTTCGCTCTCGATTCGACCTTTTTCGGCAGCCTCTTTAGTCGGGCCGTAAAGGACGCGCTGGGCTCCGTGCAGTGGGGGTGGTCGGCTTGCGCTAGCAATGCTGGTGTATCAAGCGAGCCATCCTGGTTCCTGCAATGTGGAACGGGGAGCGGGAATGCCGCCGGTGTGGCGAGTGGATATCCGCAGTGGGAAAGCGGCACCGGGCCGGGAGGTTGCAGTGTTTCCAACAACGGCAACTGTCAATAGCTGGGCCTTTGAAAAGGAGTAAGTCATCATGCTCACCATTCGTACTCTTGCTCTGTTTGTAAGTACAGCGACCGTGATCGCCAACTGCCCGGTCCCGTCGAAGGGCCCAGTCCTCCTCAGCGGCCAGCCAAGCCGGTCCGCTCTCGATCCATCTTTCGATTAAAAAGAGCAGCTATCCCATTGGGGAAAAGCCAGTCGCTGTCCTGGCGATGGAAAATAAAGGGTCATGACCCACAGGGACCCCAGGACAGGTCTGGGAGCTGGATGCGCACAAACACGGCGCATTTTGAAGTGGTAGCCCCTCAATAGTCCACAGATCAGCAGATCGGTGACGATCTTCGTGGGGATTCTATGAATCACGGTGCCGTTCTATTGGCGCCAGTACTGGAACCGCGAACCGCCAAGCCAACCTTCCAGGTTGGGCGGTTTGGCTGGAAGAGCATCGTTGAATCATTATTTTCAACAGCTTGCAGAGAAAGGTCTCAGAGAATGACTGCCGTCATTCCTCGTAAGCTATTGATGATAAATGCTGGCCGGAGACGGGATCGAACCGCCGCCGCCGGCCTTTTCAGAGCCGCCACTTCCCCTGGACCCCATCCCGGCTAAAGACACCGTCCTGGAAAGGACCTCAGTACCAACTTGCTTTAGGCTCATCCTTCGTTGAGAAAATGCTAATTCCCTCTCTAACGGGCCGCGAGGCCCTGGGCGCTGGCCGGGATGCCTGTCACGCTGCCGGTGGACACCAAAGAGCCGTTGGCATCAATCCGCCAACCCGTGATCGTGCCCGCGACCGGGCCGTTAGCGGGATTCACAG
>JBAVQC010000171.1:0-39326 GCA_049693715.1 Acidobacteriaceae bacterium
GGATTTCCTACTTCACCGCTCTCACCGGCGAGCACTTATGTGGTTCTCTCCCAAGAGAACCACATGCAGTCGACCGAAGCCACAACTCTGAACAGGAAATCCGGGGAAGCCGAGGGATCTGCAGTTCCGCGGACCTCTCGTGGAAACACAGAATTCCGTTCCCGCCCAAATTTGTCATCTCGAGCGTTTCCTTCCCCACCCCAACAACTTTCCCGGCACAAACTCGCCACGCCTATCGTTATAGAGGTGTAGAAGTGGTGAGCATGACCAGTCGCTGGGTAGAAGCCGAATATGAGGCGATCTTCCGGGAGCACTACGGGCGCATCATCCGCGTCACCCGTCGCGTACTGCAACGCGACTCCGAGGCGGAAGAGGTCTGCGCCGAAGTGTTTCTCCGGCTCTACCGAACCGGTCCGAGCGTCGCCGCCGGCGGATTGGTCGGAGCCTGGTTGTACCGTACCGCGACGCGAGCCTCGATCGATGCTCTGCGCGCGAACCGGCGGCGAGGCGCTGAAATCGAAGACGAGCACGCCATGCAAAGTGAAGACCCCGGCGAGGGCCCTCTCACTCTGCTGTTGCGGCAAGAACGTATCGCCGAAGTACGCGACGTGTTGGCAGAGCTGAAGCTCGACAAAGCGCAACTATTGCTGTTGCACCACAGCGGTCTGACTTATCAGGAGATCGCGCAGGCCATGCAGGTGAACGTCCATTCGGTGGGCACAAAACTCGCGCGGGCAGAAGCGGAGTTTTCCGCACTCTACCAACGCCATCAAAAGCGTCAACCCAAGACACAGCAGTTACAGACTGCAAAGGAGGGTCAATGAAGCACGCAGATACAGGAACCTTACGAGCGTACTTGGATGGCCAGCTCGATCCAGCGAAACGTGGCGCCATCGAGCACCTCAAAAGTTGCGCAGTGTGCGAAGGAGAGCTGAAGACACTACGTGACCACGCGGCACGCGTACGTGACGGCCTCGATCGGCTGCCGGAGTCGCCCAGCGGAGATAACTCAGCGATGGCCTGGGCTGCATTTCAGAACAAGCGGGAGGACTGGATGGAAAAGCATCAGAGGCAGTGGTCCCTGGGCCGAAGATTGTCGCTCGCCGGCGCCGCTCTTGTCGCTATCGCGGTGGTGATGGTCTTAACTGTCGCCCCGGTCAGGGCTTGGGCGGAGAGCCTGCTGGGTATCTTCCGCGTCGAGCGATTCACCGTGCTCGAGATCGATCCATCTGCTATCAAGGGCAATGCGTTACAAAACAACCAGCTCCTGAACCAGGCGATCAGCCGCGTCCTTTCCGACGAGGTTACCGTCACGCAGAAACCGCAAAAACCCCAACCGGTAGCGGACGCGGCCGCGGCATCGAAGGCCGCCGGCTTTGCCGTCCAGTTGCTGCCAGGCGAAACGCCCTCGGGAGTGCTGGTGGAGAGTGGCGCCGCCATGCAGATGAAACTCAATCGCGACCGCATTCAGTCGATCCTCGACGAGGCTGGACGCAGCGACCTGCAGATACCATCGTCGGTCGATGGCGCCACCGTCGGCGTGCGCGTGCCTGCCGGCGTGATGGCCTTTTACGGTAACTGCGGCAACGCGGAGTCTAAAATGGTCTTCTACACCTCCGGGGAAGGCGGCACCGCCGCGAAAGGGGCAGACGCCAGCTGTATCTCGCTGATTGAGCTTCCGAGCCCGGTTGTCTCCGCTCCACAGGAGATCGACCCGGCGCAGATTGCGCAAGTGGCCCTTCAATTCATGGGCATGAACGCCAACGACGCAGCCAACTTTACTCAGACCGTCGATTGGACCTCGACCCTTGTCCTTCCCGTAGAACGCGGGAGGACGAAGTACGAGCAGGTGCACGTTAACGGCAATGAAGCCGCGCTGATCCGGCCAACAAATCAGGGACCCTTCGGCCACTACTCGCTGATGTGGGTGGACAATGGAATCGTCTTCGGGCTGGGCGGAACCGGAGACGATACCACCGCCATCAACCTGGCTTCGCAGTTGCAATAAAGGAAGGTGCATGGCAGCTCTTACCATCGACGCTTCCCAGCTCAGAAAGACTTACGGAACCCGTGCCGCCGTGCGCGATCTGACTCTCCAGGTCGCGCGCGGAGAGGCCTTCGGGTTTCTTGGTCCGAACGGTGCAGGCAAGAGCACGTCGATCAAGATGCTGTTGGGCCTGGTGAAGCCCACGGGTGGCCGCGCTCTGCTCCTGGGGCAGCCGGTAGGTACGCGCGAAGTACGGGCCCGCATCGGCTTTCTTCCCGAACACTTTCGCTTCTACGATTGGCTTTCCGCGTCCGAACTGATCCTCTTTCACGGCCGGCTCTTCGGTCTGGCGGACGAAACACTCCGCCGCAAAATTCCGCAACTGCTCGACAGGGTTGGCTTGGGCGCCCAAAGCAACAAACCGATCCGCAGCTTCTCCAAGGGAATGATGCAGCGCGTCGGCCTGGCGCAGGCCATCGTCAACGACCCCGAGATCCTGTTTCTCGACGAGCCCACCTCAGGTCTCGATCCCGCCGGACGCAAGCTGGTGCGCGACGTGATCAGCGAGCAGCGCAATCGTGGTGCGACTGTCTTTCTGAACTCGCATCTGCTGGGCGAAGTGGAGCAGAGCTGTGACCGCGTAGCCTTCATTCGTGACGGCCGCATTGTCAGCAGGTATGAGATGGGCGGCTGGCAATCTACGGAAACAGAAGTTCGGATCAGGGTCGCCCGCATCAACTCCACCGCAATGGAGCGCCTCAAGGGCTTCGCTCAGGACGTGCGCCTCGATGGAGAACTGTTGTCCCTTCGAGTCACGCAGACGGACCATCTTCCCGAGGTTGTACGCTGCCTGGTGGAAAATGGCACGGAAGTCTTTTCTGTCATTCCTCAGCGCGTAAGCCTGGAAGAGTTATTTTTGCAGATGATGGGACCGGACACCGGCTTATGAGCGAAAACGCAATCCACGTGCACGCCGCTGCATCCGCAACCGGGACGCCGTCGCTCAGCCTCGCGGCCGGCCCGGGCGGATTGCGTACCACGTTATTGATGGCGCGAATTACTTTCCTCGAGGCTGCCCGGCGTAAGATCCTCTGGATTGCAACCTTGGCCGGCTTCGTCTTCCTGGCCTTTTTCTGGACGGCTCTTCATTTCGTGATCAAGAACGCTACCCGGCAAGCGAATCCTATCGAGCTTCGCGAAGCCATCGTCATGATAACCATGATGGTGCTTTATGCCGGAAGCATGATGACCTCGCTCATGGCCGTGCTGACTTCCTGCGACACCCTGTCGGGGGAAATCGCATCCGGTACGATCCACGCCATTGCGACCAAGCCAGTGGAACGGTGGTGCCTGGTGCTCGGCAAATGGGTTGGCTTTGTCGGCATGCTCACCCTCTATGTATCGCTGATCGAGGGCGGCACGATCGGGCTCAGCTGGCTCCAGAGTGGTTACCTGCCCCACCACGCCCTCGACGTGCTCAGCCTGGTCTGGTTGCAGGCAGTCGTCCTCCTGGGCGTGACCATGGCCGCCGGCACCTGCTTTTCCTCGTTGACCAGCGGCGCTGTCTCTCTGGGCCTCTATGGCCTCGCTTTTGTGGGTGGATGGATCGAACAGTTTGGGGCTTTACGCCACGTCCAGGCTCTGGTCGACCTGGGAATTCTCTCCAGTCCCATCATGCCGTGTGATGCCCTCTGGCGCCGCGCAGCCTTTGTCTTCCAGCCGCCGCTCATCGGCAGCGTCGGTGCTTCTCCCTTCGGCAGCAGCCTCGTCCCGAGTAATGCCATGGTGGTCTACGCCGCTCTGTATGCGTTGCTGGCCATTTTGCTGGCCCAGGTTCTCTTTTCCCGCCGGGATCTCTAGCGCTTTTCGATAAAAATTTGAATATATGACAGTAGGTGGCATATTTACCGCCCTAATGTTCTGGACATAGGCCACTCGGCCTGGAGGAGGATCCCATGGAAGTGAGCAAATCTCTGCTACCGGAATTCGATGAAGAAATGGCAACGACACGGAAATTTCTGGAACTGGTGCCTGACGAAAAGCTTGGTTGGAAGCCTCACGAAAAGTCGATGACAATGGGGCAGCTTGCGTGGCATTTGTCTGACATGCCCGCGTGGTGTAACTCCACGTTTAAGCAAGATACGCTGGCGATTTCCGATGAGGACTACCAGAAGAAATTAGCGGAACGGAAAGACAAGGGCACGAGGGAAATCCTGGCGCAATTCGAGGGTGATCTCAAGGAGGCGCGCACCCGGCTGGCTGCGGCCGACGATACCATTCTGGCTCAACAATGGAAAATGACCTGGGGAGGTCAGACCGTTGTCGACATGCCTCGGGGGCAAGTACTTCGCAAGTGGGTGATGAACCATCTCATTCATCACCGTGCGCAGCTGGGTGTATTTCTGCGCCTCAACGGGATCCCGATTCCGGGCGCTTATGGACCGTCGGCCGATGAGATGCCTTCGTAGAAATTCTGCCAGCCGTTGTCGTGCTGGACTTACGCGAGTTCATGGGTCATTTGCATGCTTCTCTCACAAGTTCTCCCATTCTCATAGCCTGTCTCGTTAACCGAAAGTGAAGGAATAGGCGCGTACTCCCGGGCCCAGAAATTCTATCTGGAAAGTACGGTCTTGAATATTACCGCGCTGGCGAACCAGTTGATAGAGCCGATCTCCGGTCACGTTACCGTATCCCTCTGCGTCGGTATCCACGCCGTGATCAGCACCCGGTGCATGGCCATCGATGGTTACCCGGAAGCGGACCGTTTTTCCATCCGTGGGCGGCCCCAGAACCAGGTGAAGGTCGCGTGCATGGAAGCGAAACGAGATACCCGCGTCTGCGGCAACCGAACTAGCCACCTGGTCCTCGTCTTTCCAGTTACCGTTAAGCGCCCACTGGTTCAGATTCAGTCCATTCGGGGTCTTATAAACCTGGGGATCATTCTGATTCAATCCACCGGGCGAGGCAAAGTTCGCTGCTTTCGCATAACCGATGTAGGTTTCGGGAGACTGCACATCGTCTGCATCCGGCGCAGCTTCCGTGCCTCTTGCAGCTACTTTGGTCATCGTCGCGGGAATAGGAGCATGATTCACTTCCTTAAGCAGGGTGCGGATCCACTGTTCCGACTCCTCGTAGGCGCCCTCGCCAAAGTGCTGAAAGCGGACCTTCCCCGTGGCATCGATAAAGTAGTCGGCGGGCCAGTATTGATTATTGAAACTCCGCCAGATCGCGTAGTCGTTATCCATCGGAACGGGATAGAGGATGCCTAGATCCTTCACCGCCTTGCGGACGTTGGATTCGTCCTTTTCGAAGGGAAACTCCGGCGTGTGGACGCCGATGATTACCAGGCCGCTGGCCTTGTATTTTTCGTTCCACGCCTTGATGTAAGGCAGAGTGCGCAGGCAATTGATGCAGGAGTAAGTCCAGAAATCCACCAGAACAACCTTGCCGCGTAGCGAAGCAAGGGTGAGCGGCGGCGAGTTGATCCAGGCAGTCGCTCCAGAGAGGTCGGGCGGTGCGCTATCGGCCTGTGCGCCATCGGAAACGTCAATGGTCTGGGTCAGTACGATCCTCTTTGGCTGGTTCGCAGGATGGAATCGGTCCAGAAGACGCTGCTCGAGGCCGCCCGTGCTAGCCAGGGAAAGCCGGGTAAGCACGCCACGATCCAGTCCAAAGGCAACCGCGGCGACGGCGGCAAGCACGGCAACGCCGAGAGCCCGCCGGATCCACTCCTCAACACCAAGTCCACGCTTCATCGCCGCAAAGAGACGGCCGCCGGCGAGCAAGGCAACCGCCAGCGACGTCGCGGCGCCCGCCGCATAACTTAGCAGGAGGATGGCCGTGTGGGCGCTTGCGCCCTGCAGGGCGGCCCCCGTAAGAATGAGACCTAAAATCGGCCCCGCGCAGGGGGCCCACAGTAATCCGGTGCCAATACCCAGCAGAAACGAGTTCAGGACACTCGCGTTTGAATCCGAATTGCTCGAGAGTCGATTCCCCAGCTGCACTAACGGACGCGACAAACGCTCTGCCAGCGACGAGAAAAGCAAGGTGAGGCCAAACACGCCAAAGAGGACCAGCGCGGCGATCCGGCCGAACTGGTTCGCCCGTACCGCCCAACCTCCGCCAACCGTCGCCAGGCTGGCAACCAGTGCAAAGGTGATGCACATACCCGTAAGCATCGGCAGACCGCTCTTGCGGAAGGGCTGATCGGAGCGCGCAAACACGAATGGCAGCACCGGCAGAATGCAGGGGCTGAGAATCGTAAGCACCCCGCCGAAATATGCTAAGAGCAATAGGAACATCACTTACCAACTTCTCTTGATCCGGAATCGAGCTGTCCGGCGCAAATGAGATTCGAGAAAGCCCAAAGTGGTTACGAACTTTGTTGCCGTTTCGGCTTTTCCGTTGGTGGGGTGACTCAGAATTCAATTCTTCCCTGGAATGCGATCATGCGCGGTGAACTGTCGCCGCCGAGACCTACGCCCAACAACCCTGTGGGAGGAGAAATCGTGCTGGTTACAGCGCCAAAACCTGTCTGGGTTGCCGGGTTACCCGGAGTACCCGCTTGATTGCTGGGCAAAGCAAAGTTGGGATGGTTGAAAAGATTAAAAATCTGCGTGTCCAGGCGAAACGTAACGCGCTCCGTGATGGGAAACTTCTTGGTCAAATAAAGCTCAGAATAGGTGAAGTGAGGGCCGCGATAGTTGTTGCGGCCTGAATCTCCGAACTGGCAGTGGATGGGTGAATCCCCGCCGGCACATGCCCCGGTGCTGGGATCGACCACGGAGGCAAACGCGTCTGGGTTGAGCCATTGACGGCTGCCGGTTTGCGTCACACCCGGGACTGCACTTTTGCGATACAGCGGAACCCCCGCCACCCGGTTCGCAAATTGCGGTCCGCTCCCCTGAAAGATCCCCCGGTTGTTCGCGGTATAAGGCGCGCTCAATACGCTGAAGGGCACTCCACTGTGCAGGAATGCCGTCGTCGATACTTGCCACCCGCCGAACACATACCGCGAAATCACATGGCCGGAATGAAATGGAATCTCATAGATGCCAAAGGCTGAGAAATTGTGGCGCACGTCGTAGTCGCAATTGCCATATTGCTTGCGCAAATCGCCGGGCAGTGGATAGAGAATGCCAAGAGAGGAGAAGGGAAGCAGGCCACCATTCGATACTTCGTCGAGACAATGACTATAAGTGTAATTTCCGCGCAGCGTCAGACTGCCGAATTGCTTGGTGGCGCTGGTTTGCAGACCGGTATAGTTGCTGCCCGCATCGGTGCGGAATTCGTTTACGTTGCCAAAGCGTGCATCGAGCGGCTGGTTATACGCAAAGGGAGCGAAGCAGCCATCACACACCGTCTGGTACCCGTTGAGCTGCACCTGGTACGGCTCATGCACGGCGCGCGTGCCCACGTAGTCGATGCGCAGCGCACCGCGCGCTCCCAGCTCGCGCTCGAAGCCCAGGCTCCATTGCAAAAAGTATGGCGTCTTCAGCGTGCCGCTGGGAAATGTGTTCAGGTTGACTGCCAAAGGACAGTTAGGAGCACCCGCCACCGCTCCCACACACGGCGAGCCACCGGAACGAAACACACTCTGGAAAGACTGATTCGCCGCGGCAGTCGCATCCACGGCACTGCCGGGAACTCCAGGCGCAATGCCAACCCCGCCCACCTGTCCATTCACTCCTCCGACGAAGACCGGTGCATAGGGCGCATTGGTAGCGCCAAGGTCCGCAATCTGCGCCGGGATAATGTCGTTGAAGACGCCGCCGCCCGCGTGAACCGCCAACTTATCCGACAGCTTGTAAGCAGCGGAAGCGCGCGGCTGCCAACTCAACAGCGGAGTGCCCGGAAAAAGCGTGCGCACGTTGGTCTGAATGGCCTGGTTCAGAGGCTGATGGACATCGTGAGCCAAATCAAGAAACGATCCTTTCGGCCGTGCGAACAAACCATGCTGATTCACAGGATTCGTATTCCAGGTAACCCGCAATCCGGCGGTTATGGTCCATCTCTGGCTGGCCTTGAAGGTATCCATGGCATACAGGTCGAGGTTGCCCAGAGCGATCCGCTCCTTCTGCGTCACTGGAAAGCCCGCCGTGGCTGTGGATGCAGCGCCGTAGGTGAACTGCGCGAGATCGTTGTAGATCACGCTGGGCACCACTCCTTCACCCAAATCGTAATCGCTGATGTCCAGCCTGCGCGAGTTCTCCCCGAACTTGAAGGTATGGCGCGAATGGGTCCAAATGAGGTTGTCGTTGATCTGCCATTGGGTAACTTTGCGCCCCTGGGTGTAGGTCTGGTTGTTTCCTCCCAAGGTAGTGAAGGGCGCATTCGAACTGCCCCCGGCCAGCACAATGGGAAACCGCTGCAGCACCTGCGGATAATCATTCGGCAAGAAGAGGCTCGAATACCAACTGGCGCCGGGATTGAACTGGTTCACCAGCGTGGGTGTGAACAGGTGCGTATAGCCAAGCACAATTGTCCGCTGTGGCTGCGGGGAGTAGGCGTTGAATATCGAATTGATGGCATCGGTGTACGCGGCCTGCAATCCCGTGTCCTGCTGAAAGCGATACCAAACGCTGTTGTTCGGGTTGAGCGTATGGTCGATTTTGACCACAATCAAATTTTCACTATCGATATTGTTCAGCGATTGCGTGCGCTTGTTGGCGCAACCGGATCCATTGAACAGGTTGGCGGACGTCTGCGTTCCCGGCAGCAAGGTTCCGCTCGCGTCCAGCGGACAAGTAAGAACCGGCGTGGGTGTGCCCGCCGTGTTGTTGTAAAGCCCGAACAACTTTTGGTAGAACGCGACTTCCTGCGGTTGTGCCGGCAGCACCGTTCCGTTAATCGGATCAAACCCGCCTTGGGGCAACTGCTGCAGTACGTACTGCTGATAGGCAGGAGACGGCACCGTGGTACGGCCAATCAGTGGCAGTGCAATGCGAATACCTTCGTAATGCCCAAAGAAAAAAAGTTTGTCTTTGCGAATCGGACCGCCAACACTCACGCCGAATTCGTTCACCGTCGAACGAGGCTTGCGCGCAATGTTTCCCGGCGTGTCGTTGGCATGGAGAAAGTAATCAGTGCCGTTGAATAAAGATCCGTTCCAGATCTCATAAGCATCTCCGTGAAACTGGTTGGCTCCTGACTTGGTAAAGTAGTTCACTTGCGCTGCCCCGTATCGTCCTTGATCGACCGAGTAGGAGTTGGTGTTCACCGTTGCTTCCTGCAAAGCATCGAGCCCGATAACCAGGTTGGTTGACAGCCCGATATTCAGCCCGAGAAAAGGATCGTTCGCGTCGAAGCCATCGAGAATATAGCCGTTTGAAGTTGCCGGCAGTCCATTGAACTCGACATTGCCGTAGCCTCCCGCGGCCTTGGCATCGTTCGAAGATCCCGCTGTGTTGATCAGGGCACCCTGGGCAAACTGCGCTATGTAGGTCAGGTCTTGCCCCGGGTTGGGCAGGTTCTTGATCGTCTTCGCGTCCAGGGTGGTCGAAGTATTCGGATTCTCGAGGCTCGTCAACCCAACTTGTCCGGTCACTTCCACCGACTGCGAGATGGCCGCGGGAAGCAGGGTGAAATTCACCGTAGCGGTCTCTCCCACGGAAACAAGAGTGGGTTGGGACTGGCCGGTCCCGAATCCCTCGGCGCGCACATCAACCCGGTAGGTTCCCGGGTTCACCTGGGAGAAGAGGTAGCGTCCTTCCTGGTTGCTTTGGACCACACGAACCGACCCGGTGTTTACTTCCGTCGCCATGACCCGGGCCCGGGGAATCGCTGCGCCGCGGGTGTCGAGAACGCTGCCGGCGACCGCACTGCTGGTGCCGCTCTGTCCCCAAAGCAGCCGCATGTTAACCATGGTTAACGTGAGCAAAAAGATCAAGCCCGCTCTTGCGATTCTGTTTACCGCCATCAGAAAAACTCCAGTGTGACGTGGGGTGGGGAGTAATAACTCACGTTGCCAAGGAACAAGGCGGCAACAGGCAGGGGCAAATTTAGTCTGGCCTAACCATTAGGTACGCCTAAAATAGACACGTGTCAATATGGAAGCCGGAGATTTGCCCGTGATGGTGCGCCGCGAACCAGGCTCAAACAGCGAATCCGTGGACAATTACCTCAAGGCCATTCTGCTTTTGAGCGGACCTGCGGAGAATAAAGTGGCCAGCAACCTCCTGGCACGCACGTTGGGCGTGGCCCCCGCATCCGTGACCAATATGCTGCAAAAGCTGGCCGCCGGTTCGCCCCCATTGGTCGAATACGAGCGCCATCGCGGTGTTCGGCTGTCCCCCGCGGGCGAGAAGCGAGCGTTGGAAGTAGTGCGCCACCACCGGCTGATCGAGACATTCCTTTACCAGGTGCTGGATTATCCCATCGAGGAAGTGCATGAAGAGGCGGAGCGCTTGGAGCATTTCATCTCCGAGCGATTCGAAGAGCGGATCGCGGCCAAGCTTGGTCACCCGAAAATCGATCCCCACGGGCATTGCATTCCAGAAATGGACGGCGCCATGCCAAAACAGAACTCCATCCCGCTGACCGATGCCATGCAGGAGGGAATTTACGTGGTCGATAGCGTCTCAGATCGAGATGCGGGCACCTTGCGGCTTCTCAAGGAAAACGGTATCGCACCCGGTGTCAAGCTACGCTTGAGAGAGAGACCTTCTATGGCGAGTTACGCAGTATCCGTCGGCCGTTCTTCCAGGGTTTTAAATCTGCAGGAAGAGGCGGCTGGGACCATCAGGGTGTGCGCCCTGCACAAATGAACTTTTCACAGCCGAGTACGGACGTAATCCACCTTACCCTCCGCCCGCGTCTCAACTCTATGACCCTACGCCGCAAGGTACTCGCCCTTCTTTTCGTGGTTGCCTTCATCTCCGCGCCGATCCTGCGGGGGCAGGCGCCGGCGCCGGCTTCGCATCCAACCAGCACACCCTACACCGGCGACTTGAGCATTTTCGAAGAGCCTGGCCGCGACCAGCGCCTGCAGATTGATCGTGTCATGGATCTGCTCAACCTCAAGCCCGGCTCCACCATTGCCGACATCGGCGCCGGAGGCGGTTGGTTCAGCGTCCGCGCCGCTCGCCGCGTCGCCCCCAACGGGCGCGTCATCGCGGAAGAGATCAACCCGAAGGCCATTGCCTCCATCCAGCAGCGCGCCCAACGAGAGCACCTCGGCAACATCGTGACCCTTCTCGGCACACCCGACGATCCCAAACTGGCGCCTAACTCCCTCGACGCAGCTTTGATGCTGAAGGTCTACCACGAGGTCGCCCATCCCCAACTCGTTCTGGCCAATCTGCGCACAGCGTTGAAGCCGGGAGCCCGGTTCGGGATTATCGATCGCAACGGCAACGGCGCCGACCACGGTTTGAATGAGCCCATCCTTCGCGCCGAAGTGGAGCACGCCGGCTTTCGCCAGGTCGCCCGCTACGACTTCACCAAGGCGGACAAACAGGATTATTTCCTGATCTTTGAAAAACGGTAACCGCATGGAGTCCGTCTATACTTCGATGAACATTCGCTGCTGATAGTGAGGCGCCTTGAGACGTCTTTTGTTGTTCCTTCCTCGTAAAGCCCTGCTGTTTCTTATCCCCGCAACACTCCTCGCTGTGCTGAGCGTGAGTTCGGCCTGCGCCGCAGACAATTTCTCCATCCCCCTGCGGCAAAAGACGCTGCCCAATGGGCTCACCGTAATCGTTTCTGAAGATCACTCGGCGCCCACGTTTGGCTTGTGCATCGCCTACCGCATTGGCTTCCGGCTCGAGCCGGAGGGCAAAACCGGCTTCGCCCATCTCTTCGAGCACATGATGTTCGAGGGAACTCCCGTTGCTCCCAAGGGAACGATGGACCACATCATCGAAGGGGGCGGCGGCCACCTCAACGGAGACACCCGCTGGGACTTCACCGAATACATCGAGACGGCTCCTGTTTCGGCTCTCGAACCCGTGCTTTGGCTCGAGGCTGACCGAATGAACGCTCTGGACTTCTCTACCAAAAATCTGGACAACCAACGCCAGGTGGTGGAAGAGGAGGTTCGGGTCAATGTCCTGAACCAACCCTATGGGCTGTTTTTCGCCATCGACCTTCCGATGAAGGCCTATGACACCTATCCCGATAGCCACAACTTCTATGGCGATTTTCACGACCTTGACGCGGCCAACATCGAAGACGTGCGTGCTTTCTACTACAAGTACTACGCGCCGAATAATGCCGTATTGGCGGTCGCCGGTGACGTGAAAGCCGAGGAAGTTTTCGCCAAGGTAGAAAAGTACTTTGCCTCGGTGCCACGCCGTGACGTTCCTCCACTGCTCAAAGTAGTAGAGAAAGAGCAGACCGCGGAGCGCCACGCAGTCGAAGAAGACAAGCTGGCGAACCTGCCCGCTCTTGCTGTCGGCTATCGATTGCCCGACCGCAACTCGAAGGATGCCGTCGCAGGCGCCGTTACCGGTGAACTGTTACACAATGGGGAGGCTTCGCTCCTCTACCAGCACCTGGTGAAAGAGAAGCAGGTGGCCGTTTCGGTGGATGGCGGAGCCAACTGGCCGCTGGGGAATCCCTTTGAATACAACGGGCCTACCCTCTTGACGACATTCCTCGTAGAACCCGAGGGAACACCGTCCGCGAAGGTGCTGGCCGCCTACGATGAAACCATCCGGCAACTTGCCACCAAGGGTCCGACCGCGGAGCAACTGGCGCGGGTGCGGACCAAAATGCGCTCTGACTTGTACGACCAGATGGAGCAGCCGATCGATCGCGCTTCGCTGATCGCGCACGCCGCACTCTTTGACGGCAATGCTGCGCGCATCAATACCATTCCTGCGGACATCGACAAAGTCACGCTTAGCGACGTTCAGGCCTTCGCGCAAAAGTACCTCGTTCCCAGCAACCGCACGATCGTCGAACGCAACCCGGCGCCCAAGCCGCCCGCGCCAAAGGTTGGAGAATAGACATGCCCCACTCTCTTTCGAACCTCCGCAATCCATTTGCCATGCTTTTTGCTGTGCTCGTACTCGGCTCTCTACCCGCATCCGCCGCGGCAGATATCAAAATGCCTGCGGGGCTGCCGCCCTACGGCCCCATGCGCTTGCCGGAGGCCCCAAGGGTAAAAAGCGAGACCCTGAGCAACGGATTGACTGTGTGGCTGGTACAGCAGAACAACCTTCCCAAGGCCGCCATCACGCTGACGTTACGCGGCGGCTACGGTGCCGACCCGGCGGACGCGCGGGGAATTTCAGACCTGCTGGCGGCCACTGTCAAGCTGGGCACGAGCAGCATGAGCGCGCGTCAAATTGCAGAGCGCTCGCAAGCCGCCGGCGGCGATCTGAAGGTGGCCGCGAGCACAGAAAATCTTGCCCTTTCCATCGAACCGCTTGCCGAGCATGTTTCCGACGCCATTGCGCTGCTTGCCGATCTGGCAACGCACGCCTCATTTCCAGACCGCGAAGTAGAACTGGCAAAGAAAAATCTCCTGTCCATCATCCAGCAGAACGAGAGCGATCCAAAATTTCTGGCAGAACGTGCCTTCGGTCGCATTCATTACGGCGATCATCCTTACGGCGTCGTCTCGCCTACTTCGGCCATGGTCGAGCATGCGAGCCCTGAGTTCCTGCGTAACCTTTATGCAGGTACTTTTCTGCCCAACCAGGCAGTGATGGTGATCGTGGGCGCCATCGATCCACCGGCAGCGCTCGCCGCGATTCATTCGTCCTTCGATAATTGGAGTAGCGCCCACGCCCAAGGAACTCGAGCGGCTTCTCCATCTGAGCCGGTTTCCGCGGCGGAGAAGAAAGTCTTCTTCGTACCCCGTCCTGGTTCGGTGCAGACCGCACTACTGCTTGGAGCGGCCGCCCCTGTTCGCACCGACCCGGACTACTCTGCCCTTGAAGTGGCCAACGCTATCTACGGCGGTATGTTTGGGTCGAGGCTGACAAAAAATATCCGTGAAGACAAGGGATATACGTACTCGCCGTATTCCTACCTCGACATCAACGGGAAGGCGGGTGTCGTCATTACCCGCGAAGACGTGCGCAACGCCGTAACAGGACCCAGTTACAAGGAAACAATCTTTGAACTCAACCGCATGGCCACCGCCCCGGTCAGCGATCAGGAGTTGACGTCGGCAAAACGCTACCTGGTGGGTATCCTTGGCTTCCGTCTGCAATCGCGGGCCTCCGTGGCGCGGCGCCTGGCGACCCTGTGGGTCTACGGGCTCGACACGCAGTTCATCCGCAAAGATGCGGACGACATCATGAGCGCTACCGCTGCCCAGGTACAACAGGCCTCCCAGCGCTATCTGGCGCCGGACAAGATGACCGTGGTCGCGGTGGGTGAAGACGAAGTTGTTCACCAGCAGTTTGCGCCCTTCAGCCTGCCGATCGTGGATGCTCCTAAGCCCTAGAAAAGGAGACTCAGGTCTGTGCAAACTGATGGAAGGTAGTCACGACGGTTGCCATCAGCGCATCGCGATTCTTTTTGCCCAGAAGCTCATGACCGGCGCCCGTAACGCTGAGCAGTTCGGTTCGTGCGGGGATAAGCGTTACGGCCAATCCCAACTCATCGATCGAACCGAAGCCATCGCTGGTGCCGCTCACGAAGAGCGCCGGAGTTTGCAGGCGAGGGAAGTGTGCGGTACGTAATTCGCCGGGTTTCTGCGGCGGGTGAAGCGGGTAAGAGAGCAGCAGCAGACCATCCACGAGCCCGGGCTTATCCGCGGCCAACATGGACGCCTGCCTCCCTCCGTAAGAGTGGCCACCCAGGAACACACGGCCTGAAGTCTGCCGTCGTGCGGATTGAACGGCTGCGGCCAAACCCTGTTGGTCCCGTTCGGCGCTGCCGCGTGGCGGCGGACCGTGCGGTCGCTTTTGCCGAAAGGGAAGGTCGCAACGGAGGACTGTCCATCCTGAGCCGCTGAAGCGATCTGCCAGCGCAACCAGCAGCGGGGCATCGCAGTTCGACCCCGCTCCGTGGGTTAAGACCAGCCAGTCATCCTTCATACCGGGCTTGATGTCCGGCGAACGATGGAGGAATCCGTGAACCGGCACTTCGTTCGGAGAGTCGTCGCGGAACTCCTCGTAAGTATCCATCGTCGCCGTCCATTGTAGTCATCTTCGACACTAATCCTGGGGGCGCCCACCTGCGTGGATGATCCGAGCGCCGGAGGGCGCGGCACCTTTTTGGCTTTTTCCTACTCCGTTGGCGCCGGCAATGATGATCCCGCCGCAGATAACTTCAGACCCTGCAGATGCGCTATTCTGAGCGCGGTCGCGATCGAGGTACAGATCAGAAGTCGCGCCTGACAGGAGTCGTCGCATGGCCCGGATCATGACCATAGGGGAAATACTGGTTGAGATCATGGCGACCGAGCGCGGACAGAGCTTCCGTGCGCCGGGCACTCTGGTGGGGCCTTTCCCGAGCGGCGCTCCTGCCATCTTCATCGACCAGGTGAGCCGGCTCGGAGGTTCGGGAGGAATCATCGGCTGCGTAGGCGACGACGATTTCGGCTGGCTGAACATCGACCGCCTGCGCCGGGACGGTGTCGACACGAGCGCCATCGCGTTGCTCTCCGACGCAGTCACCGGAAGCGCATTTGTCACCTACACGGAGACGGGTGAGCGTCACTTCATCTTCAACATTGCCAACAGCGCTTCTGGCCGCCTCTTGGCCTCGTCGGTCACCGAGTCGGTGCTCGCCGATTGCACCTGGTTTCACGTAATGGGTTCCTCTCTGTTCTCTCCGGGAATCACCGAAGCCGTCCGTAAGGCGATCGTCATGGTGAAGCGCCGGGGTGGGGTCATCTCCTTCGACCCGAACATCCGGCCGGAGATACTCAGAAGCGGGGGCAGGCGGGAAGCGCTGCGATTTGTCCTCGAACAGACCGACGTGTTCCTGCCGAGCGGCGACGAGGTGGCCCTGCTCGTGGATGCCCAAACGGAAGCCGGGGCCGTCGAGCTGCTACTCGCCCTCGGCATTCGAGAGATCGTTGTGAAGCACGGCAGAGCCGGCTGCACCTATTACGACCGGTCGTGCCGGCTGGACATGCCGGCGTTCGCGGTCTGCGAGGTCGACCCCACGGGCGCCGGCGACTGCTTCTGCGCCACGTACGCAGCCTGCCGCGAAGCAGGAAGAGCGATCGACCATTCGCTGCGCTATGCTTGCGCCAGTGGTGCAATGGCCGTAACTCGCAAAGGTCCCATGGAGGGCACTGCGAGTTTCGCGGAACTGGACACGCTCATTGGCTAAATCCGCCCCCCAGATTTGGCTGGCACGGCGAAGGAACAGAACGATTTGCCGTGTTCGCACCGTTTTGCGGCGGAAGCGGTTGAGTTTAAGTGGAACCAAAGACGGACAGGCGGTGTGTTCGCTAACCGGAGATATGGTGGTAACTCCGTCCCTTTTCAGCGCAATGGCGATCCGGGCGAGACTATATCAATTCGATCTGCGCGCGATGGCCGGCGGCTGCGGCCAAACGCCGGTCGCGCGTCAGCAGAGGTATGTCGAGCACCTCGGCCAGCGCGACATAGGCAGCATCATAGGCCGTCAGATTGTTCCGCAAAGTCCAAATGCGCGGCAAAAGGAAATCGTGCGGATACCGCCGCAACGGAAAGTCCGCCAAATCGGTGAGGGCCATGCGGCCGCGCGCGCTATCGATTTCGCCATTTGCGGCATACCGTCGAACTACTTGTGCGACTTCCACATCAAGCAGATGCGGCGCGTGCAGTGTTTGATGTGGTGCGAATAATCGATCTTCTACGGCCTTTGCCGCCGGTGTGCCAAGAAGGGCTTCCAGCAGCGCCGAAGCGTCGACGACGATCACAATCGGTCACGCTCGGCGCGAACCGCGTCTGCCGGTGCCACAGAAGGAGCCGCTGCCCTGCGGCTGCGTAAGCGTGCCCGCAATTCATCAACCGTTGGCCGTTCCGCCACCTGACGAATTTCGCTGAGCAGATAATCTGAGAGCGACATGCCGGCCAACGCGGCACGCGATTTGAGCCGGCGATGCAACGCTTCGGGGACATTACGAATTTGGATCATCGTTCCCATGTTTGTAGCATAGAAGCATGTGCTCCACATGTCAAAAAATCGTTGGGAAACCTGGGGGGAACATGCGGATACGTCCCCGGGTTTCACCCATCGAACGAAGGGCACGGGTCTAGCCGTGCCACACAGTCAAAAAACAAGTTAGTCCGCTAACTTGGACGGCTTAACTGGCCAATAGCCTCCGCAGCTAAGGGAGATGGTCGTTGATGTTGAGCGTGCCTTCGCGGTGAAGTTGATTCTCGAGGTTCTGCTTCGGTCGACTGGGAGTGCGCTGCCAGATTGTGGCTCGGCGCGTGAGTCGATCCCCTTGCTGGAGCACGGTGACGGGCGATTTGACTGTGACGACGGGTGGCTGCGAGTGCCGGTTGGGCGCTACACTTAGGGGGTGATGGCGCACCGTTGCTGGAATGAGAGCTACGCCGCTGGAGAGCTTCCCTGGGACACGGGTGAGCCGGAGCCGCTACTGGTCGACTTCGTCACGGCGGGTCGCGTTCGGCCCACCCGGACGCTCGAGATTGGCGCGGGGACAGGGACGAATGCCATTTGGCTCGCGGAACGCGGATTCGAGGTCCTGGGGATCGACGTCGCGCCGCACGCGATCGAACGAGCCACGGCAAAGTTGAATGGCCGCAATCTCGGTTGCCGTTTCCGCACCTTGGACTTTCTCCTGGCCTCGCCGCCCGAGGCTCCCTTCCATTTTGTCTTCGATCGCGGCTGCTTCCATGTCTTCGACGAAGAGGAGGAGCGCGCGCGTTTTGCCGCACAGGTCGCGGCCATCCTGGTCCCGGGCGGCCTCTGGCTTAGCCTCATCGGCAGCACGGAAGGCCCTCCACGCGAGGTCGGTCCGCCGCGCCGCTCGGCCCGGGACATCGCTCGGGCCATCGAGCCCGCTTTGGAAATTTTGGAGCTCCGCGGTGCCGAGTTCCGCGGTCACGGGGCCGCGGCATGGTTCTGCCTGGCGCGCAGACGCGGCGATGAAGCAATGGCGAGTGGTGAGTAGCCAGTCGCTATCGATCCGCGGGTGGATTCAGGACGCGGATATGGAAACTTTGCAGGAGATGACGAAGCGTCCGAGAGGAGATCGAGTGACGGGATGCAATCGTGTCATGTTTAGTTATCCTCGTTTGACCTGGATTACATTGCGCCTGTCACCAGCTTTTATTTCCCTGCGATGGCTTTGGTGTCGATAACTACGGACGAAAAGTCTGCGCGACGGGTCCAGGCTGTCACTGGGCACAAGTTCTTTCTGTTATTTCTGTTTCTGCTCGCATACCTCGTTCTGTACCCGTACATGGGTGATAGCGGCGCGCGTTATTACGTGTTCCGGCTGGCGAGCGCTGCTCTCACGCTGATGTGCGTATACGCGGTGAGTTTCCGGAAAGGTCTCATCTTTGTCGGTCTGATTCTTGCGGTTCCTTCTATCGTGGCGCACACGATCGTTTTTCTGCCCAGGATGGTGCCCACGTCGGTCCTCAACGTCATACTCAGCTTCGCATTTGACATTTTCACGATCGGAGTTATCTTTCGCCGCGTTTTTGCGCGCGAAAAGCCGGAGGCGGAGACGATTTATGGCGCGGTCTGCATTTATCTCCTCATCGGATTTTCCTTTGCAAAGCTTTACGCCATCCTTGCCATCATCCAACCTCATGCCTTCTATCTGGATCCGGCGAGTAATCTGCATCCTGTTCCTGTGGGTTTCGATTTTATTTATTTCAGCTTTGGAAGCATGACTACGGCCGGCGCGGGCGGCATTGCGGCCGCTTCGCCGCAGGTCCGATCGGTGTCCATGATCGAGTCCGTTCTGGCGGTGTTGTACATCGCCGTCATGATCGCGAGGCTGATGGGCGCCTACCGGCCAAACGAAAATGGCTCCGGTGAATCCTCATAGGCCGACGTAGCCGTGGCCGGCTTCCGCAAATACTCGCCCCCAATTCGCCACTTCCCGAGCCGGTAAGGGGCGGGCAGGAGCAATCACCGACAACCCCCTTTTGCAAGCATTTCGCGTCGACTCACGAGAGCCTTGTTATTGTCAGTGGTAGCCGGAGGATTACTAGTCCTCGAAAACTGGCCAACGCGGCAAACTATATGCATCCAGTCGTTCGAGTCTCCGGAGTTCGCAAGACGTACGGCCGCACCGTGGCGGTCGATGAGGTTTCCCTGGAGGTGAGCGAGGGCGAGATTTTTGGTTTGATCGGACCCAACGGCGCTGGAAAGACCACCACAATGGAGTGCATCGAAGGGCTGCGCAAGCCCGATCGGGGCTCTATCTCGGTTCTGGGTCTTGATCCCCATCGTGAAGTCTACAAGCTGCAGGACCGCATCGGGGTTCAGCTCCAGCAGGCGCAGCTACAAAAGCGGATCAAAGTGTGGGAGGCAGTTGACCTGTGGGCTTCGCTGTACCGGAAGACCGCGACGGATGCCGAACATTTGCTCGGACAGCTCGGCCTCACCGATAAGCGGGACACCTGGTTTATGAATCTCTCGGGAGGCCAGAAGCAGCGCCTGTTCATTGCCCTTGCGCTGATCAACGACCCAGAGGTGGTGTTTCTCGACGAGCTGACCACGGGGCTGGACCCGCAGTCGCGACGGGCGATCTGGGATCTGGTACGTGGCATCAGAGATCGCGGCAAGACGGTCTTCCTGACTACCCACCTGATGGAGGAGGCCGAGCGCTTGTGTGATCGGGTAGCTATTATTGAGCACGGACGCATCATCGAGATCGACAGTCCGATTAGGCTCGTCGACCGGCATTGCCCGGAGCGAACCGTCGCTCTCACTACCGAGGACCCATTCGCGGAAGAGCGTTTTCGGGCGATGCCCGGAGTCGATGACGTGGTCTGCAATGGGAAACGAATCACCATTCGCGGCCTCGGTGACGACCTGGTAACCGAAGTGATTCATTGTCTTTCCGAGAATCGTATCCGGGTTACCGACTTCCGCACGATTCTCCCCACCCTTGAGGACGTCTTTCTCAAGCTTACCGGTCGCTCGATTCGCGAATAGGCTCAATCATAATGTTGCGCGGACTCTGGAAACTGACTTGGATCGAAATTAAAATTTTCCTGCGGGAGCCGCTTGGCGCATTCGGCACCGTTGGGTTCCCGGTTCTTATCTTCCTCGCCTGGGGTCGAGTAGCCAGCCGCGGACTTGCACCGTCGTCAGTAGCTGCCAGCAGCTTTATCCGCGTGGGTCTTCCGGTTTTCGCGTCCCTGCTGATCGCCATCAGCGCTGTGCTTTCCCTGGTCACGATTATCTCGATCTACCGGGAGGGCGGCATCCTGAAGCGGCTCCGCGCCACGCCGCTGCGCCCGCAGACGATCCTTACCGCCCACGTACTGGTCAAGCTAATGCTCACGGCGGCTTCGCTGGCCTTGATGGTTCTTGCAGGCAAGCGCTACTACCCGATCGAAGTTCATGTTCCATGGTTCTCATTCACGATTGCGTTGCTGATCAGCACCTGGAGTATCTTATCGATTGGCTTTCTCATCGCCAGCATCGTTCCCACGGCGCGCTTTGCGCAGCCGGTCGGCGCAATCATTCTGTATCCGATGATCGCTGTCTCTGGACTTTTCTTCCCGGTTGAATCTCTGCCGCCAGTGCTTCACGCGGTGGCGCGAGTGCTTCCGCTAACCTATGCTGTGTCTCTACTCCAGGGGATCTGGAACGGCGATCAGTGGTCAGCCCATCTGGGCGACGTAGCCGGACTGGGCTTGATCTTTGTCGTTTTCGCGCTGGTCTCGGCAAAGATTTTTCGTTGGGAATAGCAACACTGTCTCTGTACCGGCCGCCAACTCGCGCAATTGAGCTTTATTGATCGGAGACCTCGACGATTGCGAGCAGACGAACAGAACCCTCAAGAATGGAGACGACCAAGGATTCACTAAGGTCCGCCGCCTGATTCCCTCCATGATCGTTCCAACTCCCGAATGTGCCCCAAGCCCAGTGCTTGTATCTTCAAGACCAGCTGGAAAAGACCAGCTTGAAGATCAACTACCCGTTTGGGGCTTGGACTGCGTATAGTGCATGAATCGGCTCCCCCCACACATTCGAGGTTCTACAATGGCGCGGCACGCCCGATTCACTCTCATTCTGACGGTGTTTTCTGTCTTCAGCGCCATAGTTCCGGCTCAGTCGCCAACGTCGCCTCTCGCTCAGTCCACGCAGTCAAACGGCGATACGTATGTCACCCTCGGCCAGTCCTCTGTGCCACTTTACGGGCCATGGAAGTTCACTGTGGGTGACTCGCCGATCAATCCGAAGACGGGTCAGCCTTTGTGGATCGAGCCGAGCTTTGACGACTCAAACTGGGAAACAGTGAACCTGATAGCCAAGAATGGGGCTGTCGATCCGCTTTCGGGAATCACTGGATATGTCCCGGGTTGGACGGTCCGCGGTCACGCCGGGTACTGGGGCTATGCCTGGTACCGGCTGGTCGTGCATGTGAAAGCGCGGCCGGGTGAAAAGCTGGCTCTGACGGGGCCTTCCGATGTGGACGACGTCTACCAGGTCTTCGCCAACGGGCAGTTACTAGGGCAATTCGGTGACTTCTCAACCAGGACGCCTACTGCTTACTACACCCAACCCATGATGTTTTCGCTGCACCAACAGGGTGACGACGGCGCAGGAAATACAAGTTTCTCCACTCAGGCGCTGGCCTTTCGTGTGTTTATGTCGCCTTCCACACTTGAAGAAGCAGCCGACGTGGGCGGCTTCCATACCGCACCGTTGCTAGGCGAAGCCGCCACGGTGGCCGCCGATTACCAGATGAGCTGGTTGGAATTGATTCGCGGATACGCTCTATCGGCCGCGCAGATACCGTTGTTTGGCTTGATGGCACTCCTGGCCTTCACCCTTATCCTGTTTGACCGCACCGACTCGGTCTATCTCTGGATGGGCGGAATCTTCCTGCTTCAATTTGCCCTTAGCGCAATTTCTGTGGCAGGTAGTTGGACCCAGCAAATCAGCATCCTGGAAAACCAATTGCTCACCGATGGGCTCCTGAGCGCTCTCATCTTCGCCGGATGGGCGATGGTGTGGTGGGTGTGGTTCGGCCGGCAACGGCCTGCCTGGACGCCTCGCGCGGCGGCAGGGCTGGCCTTGATTTACTTGATCACGATCGTCATCGGCCAGGAGATGTTTTCCGGGCTTGTTCCCCATAGCGTGGCCGCTGTCTTTCTTAGAGCATCCGTGCTCGTCCGGCTGCTCTTCCTTGCGTTGCAGTTGTGGATCGTCGCCCGGGGTATTCGGCGCCAGGGGCTTGAGGGCTATATGGTGCTGCCTGCCGTCCTCTTGTGGGGAGTGCAAACTTTTAGCTTAGAGCTTATTCTGCTGCACGTTCCCGTGCGATGGGAAATGTTCGGCTTGAGCATTCGGCTTGCCCAGATCTCGAATCTGCTCCTTGCCCTGGTGGTGGGTTCGCTCCTGCAGCGCCGGTTGCTGAAGTCTATTCGCAATCAACGGCAGATGGCTCTCGATGTGAAGCAGGCGCAGGAAGTCCAGCAAGTCATCTTGCCCGAGTCGCGGACTGAGCTGCCGGGGCTGGTCGTCGAGAGCGAATACCGCCCTGCCCGCGAGGTGGGCGGCGATTTCTTTCAAATCATTCCTAACAAGAGCGATGGCAGCCTACTTATTGTGGCGGGCGATGTGACGGGCAAGGGATTGAAGGCAGGCATGCTGGTGGCAGTGCTGGTGGGCGCGATCCGCAATCAGGCCGAACACAGCTCCGACCCGTTGTTTCTGCTGCAAGCCCTGAACCGGCGTCTGCTGGGCCGCAGCGATGCGCAGGCCACCTGCCTCGCTCTGCGCATTGCTGCGGATGGCGAGGCCCTGCTAGCCAATGCCGGGCACACGCCGCCATATCTGAACGGCGAGCCATTGGCGATGGAGGGCGCGCTGCCGTTGGGGATGATGGATGATGCTGAGTTCTCTGTCATGCAGTTCACGCTGGCACAGGGGGACCAGCTGGTGCTGGTGTCGGACGGGGTTGCGGAGGCCACGGACGCGGACCGGCAACTGTTCGGCTTCGACCGGGTTCAGGATTTGCTGCAGACGGGAAAGTCTGCGTCTGAGGTGGCCAGTGCCGCGCAGCGCTTCGGTCAGGAAGATGACATCAGCGTTATTACGGTGACCCGTGCGTCCGTCCCGGACATGGCGTACTCAAGCAGTTTGCAAAGTATGTTTCAGGACGGCACGGAAAGTCTCTAGCGCGCATCGACGAATAACAGGCAAGTCGAACCAGTTGCCGGCTCCCCGATTCGTTCAGCGTTCAAGTTTCCGAATACCGGCTGCGAACTGACCTTCAACCCGTCTGGATGAGTTATCGCCCTGAAGGCAACAGTTGAGCAAGGGCCGATTGTCCGGGAAGGGCCATGATTCGGCCACGCGACGAGAAGCCCGGTCTAACCGGGCCTCCGCCGCCAGCCTTAGCAGTATCTAGCGCAGCACGATCATCAAAAATCCCACTTTTATTTCGCCTGCGCTAACTCCGCAATAACCGCAGCAACTTTATCGAGTATCTGTTTCCAGCCCTCCATTTGACCGCTATTTTTCGCGCTCTCCATGGGTTCATTTCCAATGAAGGTGAGTCTCGTCTGGCCGTTTCCGAGATCCTCAAAGATGGTCACGTCGTGCGCACCGTCTATGGCCTCATGTTCTATTCCTAATTGCGCAGGCTCAACCTTGTTTCCCTCCGAGTCCGAAAAGTACATGGAGGAAACGATCTTTTCGTGCAGAACAATCTCGTGGTATTCACCCGCATTCCAGAACTCCTGCCCATCCGGCGCCTTCATGCAGCAGAGAAATTTTCCCCCAACGCGAAAATCCATCTTGCAAACGGGCGCAGTAAAGCCCTTCGGTCCCCACCACTGCATCACGTACTTCGGGTCTGTCCACGCCTTCCAAACCAACTCGCGTGGGGCATCAAAAACTCTTGTAACGACCATCCGCTCAATTTCGCTAACCGTGTTTTTTGTCATCTCTGACCTCCTCTTTCTTCATTTGATTTACAACTACATCCAGTTTGTCGAAACTCTCTTCCCATAATCGGCGATAGCTGATCGCCCAGTCGCTGACTGTCTTAATCGCCTCGGGCCTAAGCGTGCATACGCTCTCCCGTCCACGCTTTGTCTTGATCACAATCCGTGCCCGCACCAGGTAGGCAATATGTTTTGAAATCATCTGCTGCGACAGAGCAAACGGTTCCGTCAATCCATGCACGGAGGCAGGCCCGTGGGAGAGCCGCTCGATCATCGCCCGCCGGGTTGGATCAGACAGAGCCGCAAATGTTGTATCCAGTTTATCCACAACCGAATGGTAGTTGATTGTCGGTCAATGTCAACTGCTAATTTTGCGATTCTTGATTGCGGATTGGATACCGACGGTACGCGCAGACCGTAAGTCAACCCGGCTTACCGTGGAGGGATCTGCGGTGCGCCATTCGGGTGCCCCTCACGTACAGGTCTACAGACTCACTGAATTGAACTTCAGGCCTAGATGGAGGAACGTACTCCACTCCGATGGAAGATCAAAACTGGTCGCGGAACGGAACGTTATCGGTGTGTACGATGGGGTGCGTCCTGACTGTCAACCAGTTTGAACGACTTTGTCGCGTCGGCTAAAATGCCACACACCGGTCACTGACACGAGCCCAGCTGACACGGTCGCCGACTGGCAAACGGGACCTTCGCCAACCTGCAGCGCTGGACGAAGATAGCGTCCCGTTTGTCACTAGGCCTATCAAACGAGAATATAGCTCCGAATGCATGCTACGGCAAACAACGAAAAAATCCCAACCAAGCTCATCCCGCCGAGGGGGGCCGTTGATAGATCCGGGCTAACTACTTCGGTATCTTTCAATAGGAGGGAGTAACCACGAGTTTACTTCCCGCTTTTCCACATGATTATTCTTCAGGATCATGGACGGCAGCTCCCGGGCGTATTACTGTCAGCGGTAAGACAACATTAGCTCGGCCGATTCCTGTACCGAGAGCACTGCGGAACCTTCCAGTCGAGAGCAAGCGATGATTCCACGGCAAGCCATGATCACGGATACAGTCCTGCCCCACCTGCCGTCACCGTTGCCCCCGGATACAGAAGCAACCGTAACCGGCACAAATATTGTTTACCTCGCAGACCCCCAGCTCCAACCCGGGGAATGGCCCTGGCAACACAGGCAAGATGCTCAATTTAATCAATTGAGCACCTTGAGCACCTTGATGAAACAAAGGACTTAGGTCCCACGCAATCAATTAACTTGATCACCTTGATCATCTTGGTCAAGCAGAGCTTGGTTTTTCCGTGATTTTCTCCGGGACAGTATACTGTTGCGGTCAGGCTAGATCGCGGCAATGTACTCTGGCTTTGTGAGGGCCTCCAATGATCCGCTGAGCATACCATTGCTGATTCCCGAATTTCGCTATGATGGGCGTGGGCCCAAACATGAGCACCGGTTGGATTTTTGCGTAATTGACCCGGATACCTTTGACAAAGTTGGTTTTGAGCTGTCCCCATGGCCCAGTCACGGAAGGCTGAAAACCAAAGAGCGAGAACCTTCTTAAGGGGAAGTGAAGCTTCAAGGCAAGCACGCCTCGGGCCAGCTGGCGGTGCCTTGAGGTCGGCGCAGGCCGCCTCATCAGGAAAACGAAACACCGCGCGGAATCAGCCGGTTTTGGTATGCCTGCCGTTCCAGATCCTCGCGGAAATCAGGATGCGCAAGTGCAATGATAGCCTTGGCGCGTTCCGCGACGGACCTTCCCTTCAAGTTGACCATCCCGAACTCGCTAACCAGATACATCACGTCCGAGCGCGGCGTGGTCACGATATTGCCGGGAGTAAGGCCAAACACAATCCGGCTGCGGCGCTCTCCGCGCTTTTCGTAGGTCGACGAGAGGCAGATAAACGACTTACCTCCCTTAGATGCGTAGGCGCCGCGCACAAATTGCAGCTGGCCTCCGGTGCCGCTGATGTGGCGGTGCCCGTCGGATTCCGAAGCTACCTGTCCCTGCAAGTCGACCTGCGTGGTGTTGTTGATGGACACTACTTTCTCGTTTTGCATGATGATGTAAGGCGAGTTCGTATAATCCACCTGGTGGCAGTACCAGTTCGGGTTGCGGTTGGCTGTCGCGTAAAGGGAGTACGACCCTAGCGCGAACGTATAAGTCACCTTGCCTGGATCCAGCATCTTCCGCGATCCGGTTACCCGGCCAGAACGGTAAAGCAGCCCGAGGCCGTCGGTCATCATCTCCGTGTGGATGCCAAGATCCTTCACCCCGCTTTCGAGTAATAAGCAGCATACGGCGTTCGGCATGCCGCCGATCCCGATCTGAAGACAGGAGCCATCCTCGATTTCGGCTGCGATGCGCCGTGCTACCGTGCGATCAGTCTCGCCCGGGTCCGAGTTGGGCAGCTCCGCGCAGGGTTGATGATCTCCCTCAATGATGAAATCGACCTCGCTCATATGCACGCCGTTCTCTCTGCCGAATACGTATGGCATCTCACGATTGATCTCGACGATCACTACCTTGGCACGTTCGACGACGGCCCGTTGCCACACATTTGTCGGGCCAAAGTTGAAATATCCACCGTCGTCCATGGGGCAAGTTTTAAAGACGGCTATGTCCACGGGATCGAGAAAGCGCCGGTAATAATCAGGCACCTCTCCCAGGTTCAGCGGTACATAGTTGCAAAGGCCTGCGTCGTGTTTCCTGCGGTCGTAGGCTGAAAAATGCCAGCTGAAGAAGTGGAAATGCTTGCCTTCCGGATCGTCTTCGATCACAGCGCGGGGGCGTAACGACAGGCAGGAGCGGATCTTGACGTTCGCTAGTTCGTCTTTGCGTGCAGCCAGCGCCTGATCGAAAACATCGGGCTGGCAATGTGACACACCGTAGTCCAGCCACATGCCGGATTTGACCAGGTTGGCAGCGCGTTCCGAGGAGATCGTTTCGCCAGGCATCTGTGAGCCTCTTGCTGGTGGGATTAGCATTTCGGAGAAGAGTTTATAACGAAAACCGCGGAGAAAGGTTTTCCGTTCGCGCTATCAGGCGGTGTCATAACTTTGCGTCCTTTTGGTCGCCGGGCGACCCCGGATTCGTGGTCACGGATTCGTGGTCAGACCACAAATCTCACTCCCCGTCTGACCACGAATCTCCGACCGCAAATCTTCACCATACAGGGTACTGGTGTAGGCTATGGGGTAGAGGTTCACCATGAAAGCGGCGAGGAAAATTACGGTCGAGGTGCCGGCCGAACTTCTGAAAAAAGCGCAGGATGCCAGCGGCAGCGGCATCACCCAAACTGTCCGCACAGGTCTCGAACTCATTGCCGCGTCACGGACTTATGCCCGGCTCCTTGAGCTCAGGGGAAAGGTCCGTTTCTCGCGGACGGCGGCTGAGTTGAAAGCTGACAGATGATCGCAGCAGATACCAGCACGTGGATCGGTTTCCTTGAGGGAGACGCTGGTGAAGACATCGAGATGCTTTCTAAAGCGCTCGGGGACCGGCAGGTGGTGATGGCGCCCCCAGTGCTGACCGAATTGTTAAGCGATCCGGAGCTTTCCTCCTCTGCAGCGCGAACCCTCTCCGATGTGCCGCTGATTGAGATCGAATCCGGCTATTGGCAACGCGCCGGCAGGCTCCGCGGGCGAGTGCTGGCGCAGAAACGAAAAGCACGGCTCGGAGACGCGCTGATTGCTCAAAGCTGTATCGACGCCAGGGTCTCGCTCATCACGAGAGACCGGGACTTCCGAGCATTTGCAGCGGCTGCTGCACTCGACCTGATGGTTGGTTGAGGGGGGAATCTGCAGGGAAATTCTCCCCGCCAAAGTTGGCTGACCAAAGATGACGCATGCCTGCTGTTTGCGCCCTTTGCTTCCTTGCCGTCATTCCTTTTCCCGCGTCAAATTCGCGGCAAAGTTTGGCTCCCATGTCTTGCCGCCGTCCGCGGAGTAGGATTGCTCGACGTGATAGGAGTCGGCAGTGATGTCGGACCAGACGAAGCGAACGAGGATGGTTCTGCCGTTGTATCTTTCCTGACCGTAGAATTCGCCACGAAATTGTAGTAACATATATGTATGAAGACACGCTTTGCATGGGACCCGAGCAAAGCAGCCGGCAATTTGCGAAAGCACGGCGTGAGCTTTGAAACGGCGGTCCGTGTCTTCTCTGATCCCTATGCTCTCGTGGAGCAAGATCGTTTCGAAAACGGCGAAGAACGATGGCAGACGATTGGGGCTGTCGAAGGTGTCGTCATGCTGATGGTGGCTCATACTGTGGGCGAACAGGGCGAAATCGAAGTGATCCGTATCATTTCGGCGAGACGTGCCAACCGCAGGGAGAGGAAACGCTATGAAGAAAAAAATGGTTAAATACGAGATCGATTTGTCCAATCCCCCTGCGCTGACGGCGGCTCAGAAGGCAGAGTTAAAGGCGCTTCGGATCAAGCCGGAAGGCGAGATCGACTACAGTGACATTCCGCCGTTGCAAGAAGATTTCTGGAAGAAGGCAGCGAGGAACCCGTTTTACCGCCCGACAAAGACCTCGACCACGGTGCGCATTGATTCCGATGTGTTGCATTGGCTACGCTCTCACGGCAAAGGCTATCAATCGCGCATGAATGCCATACTGCGCCGCGAGATGCTGGCGTCGCTCAAGGTTACAATCGCGAAGCAAGGATGAGCACAGATGAATTTGCGAGAGTTTCCGTCCGGCACCGAAACCTGTTCGAACGAACGATGGCGTGGCCACGACCTGTGACGGTTACGTGTCGTCTGTCACCGGGTTGCTGTCAAAATGCTTGATCCCCGGCGAACGATGGAGGAATCCGTGAACCGGCACTTCGTTCGGCGAGTCGTCGCGAAACTCCTCGAAAGTATTCATCGTGGCCGTGCATTGTAGTCAATGGCAGCGATCGCTCGTATGCGGGTTGACCAGACGCGGCTGCCCGACCGCGAGCTTCTGTAAGCGGGCGCACTCAGAAAGTAAGCTTGAGCGCCGCTTGCATCACACGCGGCGGAATTGCGCCGGTGCTGGTGACTTGACCAAAGTTGGCGGTGCCGACATTGTTACTGGGCACACGCGATTCCTGCCTCAATGTTTTTCAGGTTCAGCGTATAGCGTGATGGAGCCTTTACAGGCCCTAAGAGGCCAAGGAAGAGACGGTCGAACGAAGGGCGCCGGTTCAGCCGTGCCGTAAATGGACTGCGCACTTGGCGGCTTTGGGTACGTTCTTCGCAGCCGTGTCAGACGCCAATGCACAAGGTGCGAGAGAGTCGAAGAGGGTCGCCTCTCCCGCCGTGACGATCGCGACTCGCGGTTTGTTCTTCCGCTCATGGATCAGTGGTTTATCCTCAGACTGAGCACGCACGTAGGTGACAAGGTGATAGGTAGTTCAGTGAAGGAGAAGAATCGATGGCTCAACAAGTTTCGCAGCCGATTGCCCTGATCGTGGGAGGATCGAGCGGCATCGGCAAAGAAGTCGCGCGAAGGATGGTGCAGGACGGTCTGGGAGTAATCCTGGTCGCCAGGGCCGGCAGTAAGTTGGAGGCGGCGAAGGCGGAACTGGGCGACAAGGCCGAGGTGATCGCAGCCGATCTTTACGATGAGAAGGCTGTAGACAAGCTCATCGGGACTCTGGAAGCCGATGATCGCCATATCAAGTATCTTGTGAATGCTGCGGGATATTTTAAGCCGACTCTGTTCATAGACCATACCAAGGCGGATTTCGACCGCTATCACGCGCTAAACCGGAGCTTCTTCTTCGTCACGCAATCGGTCGTGCGGAACATGCGGAAACATGGCTCGGGGGCGATTGTTAACATCGGCTCGATGTGGGCCAAGCAGGCGATCAAGGCGACCCCGTCGTCCGCGTACTCGATGGCGAAGGCCGGACTGCATTCCCTCACCCAGCATCTGGCAATGGAACTCGCCGATTCTCGCATCCGCGTGAATGCCGTGTCCCCTGCGGTGGTAGTTACACCAATTTATGGGGCTTTCATAGAGCCCGCCAAGATCGAAGAGACATTGCAGGGGTTCAACGCATTCCATCCGATTGGACGTATTGGCCGGCCTGGCGACGTGGCAGGCGTCGTGCGATTTCTCCTTTCCGAAGAGGCAAGCTGGGTGACGGGAGCGGTCTGGGACGTGGACGGCGGTGTCATGGCAGGACGCAATTAAAAACAGGGAGAATAAAATCATGCACTCAATGGAAAATCTCAAGAAATTGTCGAAACTGGGAAAACTGGCGCCCGAAGCGACGAAGGCATTTTGGGCCTTCGATAAAGCAGCGCTCGCTGACGGGGCGATCCCAAAGAAATATAAGGAACTGATGGCGGTCGCAGTTGCGCTTACCACGCAGTGCGTTTACTGCATCGAGATTCACCGGAAGTCGGCTCTCGAAGCCGGGGCAAGCGAGTAGGAGCTGGCGGAAGTGATTCACGTCGCGGCGGCCCTTCGCGCCGGCGCCGCAATTACACATGGCACGCGTCTTTTGGAAGTCTGAGCGAAAATGATGCTTGAGGTCTGATATGTGGTGGCAAAGACTGTCGGTGAAAGCCCTATTTACTTTCGCGTCTGTCTTAGCTGTGTCTGCAGCTGGGCGAGGAACAGCGCAATCATGCGGCGCTGCGGGTGTGGCAGTGCAAGTACTCGGCTCCGGTGGTCCGGAGATGCAGGACAAGCGGGCTTCAACCAGCTACCTGATATGGGAGGACGGTAAAGCGCGCGTGATCCTTGACGCAGGAGGAGGAAGTGCTCTGCGTTTTGGAGAGAGCGGTGCACAGATGTCCCAGGCGGACGTTTTTCTCTTCAGCCATTTTCATGTCGATCATAGCGGCGATTTTCCAGCCCTGATCTTTTCTTCTTGGTTCGAGGACCGCAAGCGCCCCCTGCCGATCTACGGTCCTTCGAGCAACAAGTACATGCCGTCCACCACCGAGTTCGTTCATGACCTCTTCAGTGACCCACACGGAGCCTGGCGCTATCTAAGCGATCTAGTCGAGCCAGCCGCCGAAGGGAGCTACACTTTAGAAGCGCATAACGTCGCACCCAGCTCAACGCCAGTCCTCGTCTTTCGCAGCGCTGATATGGCCCTTTACGCGGTAAGTGTCACTCATGGCGCGTTTCCTGCCCTGGCCTGGCGAGTGGAGATTGGCGGCAAGCGGATCGTCTTCAGCGGAGACACGAACGGAGAAGGACAAGGCCTCACGCAGCTAGCCTCAAACGCTGACTTGTTCATTGCCCACAACGCCGTGCCCGAAGGAGCTACCGGAGTGGAAAGACGTCTCCATATGCCGCCTTCCGTCATCGGAATCACTGCCGCCAATGCTCACACCAGGCAATTGGTGCTGTCTCATCGAATGCTGCGAACCTTGGGAAATGAGAGCAAGACTGAAGCTGAAATCAAGCGTCGATATTCGGGCCCCATCAGGTTCGCTAACGACCTGGATTGCTTTCCGTTAAAGTGAACGCTTGGATGTCCAGCATCTCGGCCTTCTCGACCCATCGCCCCTTTTAGTTAATCGCAGAATGACGGTTTGAACATTAGTGGACGTGGGGCTCGTCGTCGTTCATGGAAAACACATCCTTCAGATTGTCCTCGTAGGGGAAGAGGTGAATCATCCAGGTAAAAATAACTGGCATGAAGGTGCCGCCTTCGGCCTGGCACGCCTCCTGCGTATGAATGGAGCCGAACATGCCGAATTTGGGGTGGGCACCATGGTAGTCTTTGACCTTGTCGGCTGGGGCGGCGCAGAAGTTTGTGTGCTCATGCCAGCGCACCATGCTTAGCGGGATACGCTGGTTCAGCTCCTCCTCGGTCGAGTCCGGGTTAGCGGTGAACATCACGCCCTCAAGCTTGTAGTGCTGTGTCGGTGTTTGGTAGTAGAGCAGCGACGATGGTTTACTGGGATCGAACTGGGTGTCGGCTAAGCGGACATTGGCGCCGTTGGTGAAGTGGTACTGGGGTTGTACGACCGTCGGGTTGGCGATGACATATCCATCAGCCAACGCCTTCTTATAGTCCTTGTATTTCTCGATAGCCGACCTTACCTGTGCAACCACTGCCTTCGTTTTCTCCTCATCTCCTGGCTGCTTCGGTCGAAGCGGGGTAATGCACATGTGATTCGTCATCGCAGCCATGCTCTCGCCCATAACACTCATGCCGCCCATGGAGCTCAGGTCATCACACTTGTGTTGTTTGTCGCTCGGCATAGCGGATGTGCCGCTCGTTTGCTGATCATGTTGCCACGCCAGTACGGGCAATACGGTCAATAATACGGTGGTGATGGAGACGGCCAAAATCATTGTGTGCTTTAGAGTGGCTAAGAGCCTTCTTATCGTTTTTCCGGTGGTTAGCAACATGGATAGCAGCATACACCGTCTCTAAGTGGTTATAGAGGTTCACGGGTAAGTGGTTATAGTGTTAGGGTCAGGTTCGAATGAGATAGCGGGTGTCACTAACACGCGAGGCAGGCCACGATGAGCCCGAGCAGCGATAACACGTCCCGTCTTCAGGTTCCGGAATCGCAGCCGGACTCGCTCTTCCTAGGTCATCCGCGCGGCCTACTGTTGCTCTTCTTTGTCGAGATGTGGGAGCGCTTCTCCTACTACGGAATGAAGGCGCTGCTGATCCTGTATTTGGTCGACGCCGGAACTGGTCGGTTGGCCGTCCATTGAAGTCAATGACAGCGATCTCTCGGGTGCGGTCTATACATTTCCGCCGGCAGAATCATCCTTGGTCAGGCAGATCACTTCGACGGAAGATATAGCGATCAACCCCTCTTCGACAGTCCGATCGAGTAAGGGCATGAACTTGTTGATCTTCTCTGGACGATCAATGATCGTCATCATCACTGGCGCTGCCTTCGCTCCGGAGAGAGCAGTCTGGCGATGAATCCTTGCGCTTGAACCAAATCCCTCTACGCCGCGGTATGCGATCGCGAACATTATTTCCTGGGAACGCGCGGCTTCAAGGATTGCCTCCTGGAGCGGCATACCTTGCGACTTGTCTTCCCCGTTAAAGTGAATGCGAAGCATGCTTGCCGCAAATTCTTCTCTCATCGGGCAGGCTCCTCGTCGGCTTCATTGCTTTGGATCGGGCGGTGCGAGTATTTCACCACGTCCACGTCCGAAAGCACGATCAATCCTTCCTGAACCATCCGTTCCAGAACCGGCAGAAAGCTGCGGATTTTCTCCTCCGTGTCAACGACCGAGAGCATCATCGATGCGTCATGGGATAGATGAAAAGGCTTGTCGCGATGAAACCTCCGATGAGCTCCGTATCCGAGAATGCCCCGATAAACCGTCGCTCCGGCGAGGTCATTGGCCCTCATGGCTTGGACCAACATTTTGTAGAGCGGCTTGTCGTTCCAGCGATCGTCCTCGCCGATGTAGATCCGCATCAGCTTAGCCTTGCCTTCTATCTTGAGCGCCGGTTGCGCCTCGCTGGCATGGTGTCGGGATGGGACCGCGGGTTTCACGACTTTGGTCTCGTGCACCTCGATCATGCCGCGTCCAGCCATCTCTTCTAATTTGCCCATGACCTCCTGCACCTTCTGCTCAGACTCGATGAACTCGATCTTGATCGGTAACTTGTCGGAGATCTCGACATAGCTGGCGCTGTGCAGGCGATGATCTGCGCCAAACCCTGCAACCCCTTTGAACACCGTCGCGCCAGAGATACCTCGAAAAAAAAGGTAATCGAGAATGACGGCATGGCGGGAATCGCCTTCGGTCAGATAGATAGAAACTTTGAGGGCCTTTCCGGCCTTCAGCATAGAGCCTCCTCGCAAGCAAAGCGCGCTCAAGTGGCGCTCACAAATCTTAGGCTTTTGCTGAAACTCGTGCTCAGGAAACTGCTTATGCCGTTTGTGAGGAGCTTTGTCCTTCCATCTTCGCGCCTGATCGCATCAAGATGCCCAGATCCAGTCGAAGACCTTCCAGGTCGACCGGCTCCGCGGTGTGTCCCGCGAGGCGCTGAATCTGCACCCGGTAGCCGTCTGCATATGAGCTTGCCAGCCGCTCCAGATCCCGCGTTGTCCGCTCCATCCATCGATTGAGGACCCGGCCGTAAGCACGAAATTGATCTCTGAGCAGGGTCTCGAGTTCTCTAAGCCGCGAACGCATGTGTGCGGCCGCAACCTTCTCCCCTAATAGAATCCAGCGGCCAGCCGGCACAGAATACTCCATCTCCGCGAACTCAAAACGGGGTAGATCGCGAAGCAGCATCTCGACCTCGCTCATCGCCGGCGTGTCGGGAGTATTCAGGATGGCGGCTACTTGTTGCAGGTTATGGATGGCCTGCTCCGAAGTCTCGCGCAGGCGGCGCAGCGGCTCCCTGAGCTGATCCTCAACGAACGTAGCCACCCACTCAGAAACTTGCCGCGCAGGAATAGCCGTCTGGCGCGTGTTCCGGACCCACTGCAAGCCTGCTTGCGCCAGATGGGAGAGAGCGCGATCGGAGCCTTCTTCAAGCCGCAGCAGGTCGCACTCAAAGACGCGGCGCTGCTCACCGATCACCCCCATCGTATGGCGGAGACTTGCTTCGAGTTCGTCAAGGTTCAGATTGCCCAACAGGCAACCACGATCCAGCGCGGCTTCCATGCTTGCGATGACCGCATGCCGGAACGCAGCGATTTTCCGGCTGGCTGATTCGTCGCGCAAGACGGTGGACCGGCCAAGACGTGGCAGCAAGCCGGTCTGGTAAAAACGATCGAGCAACGCCGAATGACTGGGCCGGGCACTTACCGGATAGACGGTCGGCTTGATGCCGAGCTGCTGCTTAAGGTGCTCTCTGATGTACGCTAAAGCGCTTTCCAGGTCGTCCGGTTGGAGCAGGTCGGCCTTACTGAGCAAGACAAGCGATGGAATTCCGGCTTCGTAGAGTCGGCGAAGGGTTCCAATATCTTCCTCACTGAGTGTGGTGCCGGCGTCAATTAACAAGACTCCCAGATCGGCCGATGGCAGATAAGCTAGTGTTTCGGCCGTACCCCGCGTCGCCAGGGAGCCAAGGCCGGGCGTGTCTACCAACACAATGCCTTGGGTGAGGCTGGGCGACGGAATCTCGGCAACAGCTTTGATTACGTTGCGTGTGTTTCCCGGGTTTCCCTGCTCGGTGACGAACCGTGCTATTTCATCCAGTGGGATTTTCTCGCTGTGACCATCCACGAAGGTTATGACCGCCCGGGCATTCGGACCAGATCGCAACCTGGTCGGTACGGCAGTGATGGGGTTGATGCCCACGGGCAGAATGTCCTTACCGAGCAAAGCATTCAGCAGCGATGACTTGCCGGAACTTACTCGACCAAAGAAGGCAACCTCGAAATTGGAATCTTCCAGGCGTGAGGTGATGGCGTCGAGTCTTCCGCGAAATTCTACGAGCCCATGGCGGCTAATAATTTCTGCAGTCGTTTGCAGCAGCGATACATCGGCGCCTTGTTGCTGCAGGAGCTCGAGGCGTGCCTCCAGGTTGGTTCCCATCTCCTGGCGCAAGTAGCGGTTCATGCCCTCGATCAGTGAGCGCAGTTCGTGGACGACTCCATTGAGATCGCCGGCCATTCGATCGCTGATAGCTCCGGACCCGCGCATATGACGGGGGCGAAGTTCTTCGACAGCGATATCGATGAATGAGAGATTTGTCAGGATGGCATGAGTAGCAGGAATCGACGGCTCGCCGGGCTCCAGCTGCTGCCATGCAAGCGAACGGAGTAGCTGTTCACGAAGACGATGGATATAGTCCTCGAGCACCCTGGCTTGCGCGGGAGAAATATCCACAATGAACTTGGCAAAGGGTGAAGGGAAACTTGCGCTGTGCAGGATGTTCCCGATATCCGTGAGGAGTCGATCAATATATTGGCAACTCACGCTTAGCCGAAGACGTTGCGCTTCATTCAAGGCGTCCTCGGCGGGTAACTCACGTTTTGCGACGGGTCTGTTCATCCCGGTTCCTGCCATCCGTTTACGTCCGCATCCGGTTGATCGAACGCGGTCGTGGCCCGGCCGTTGTGTCATTTTGGGATTCTGAAGTGTCTGACTCAACCGACAGAAACCCTGTCAGGAGTCATCATCTGTGCGAGTGCCGCACAGCGGTTTAGGGTGAACTCCTTCACCACCGCATACAATCCTGAACCCTCATTCACCAGCTGTCAAGGCAGCCCGAACGCCATGGGATCGCCAAGCCGGGGGACACTTGTGCTGCCGCTTACAACCAAACGTCGATGGGAGCTGTCCGTTCACCCCCCTCGCTCCCGGTGTTTGGCGTTCCCCTGGGTTCGACCAGGAGCAGCTTGGTCTCCACCACGGCAAACGGCTTGTGCTCCACTCCTTTTGGCACGACGAACATCTCTCCCGCCTTCAAGTCGACCGCGCCATCTCTGAAGTCGATTCGCAAATGGCCGTCGAGCACAATGAATGTCTCATCCGTGTTGGGGTGGTGATGCCAGACAAAGTCTCCCTCCAGGCGAGCGACCTTGAATTGGTAATCGTTCATCTCTGCGATTACCCGGGGAGACCACTGTTCCGCAAGACGGGCAAATTTGCCCTCGAAGTTGATAGGCTGATAAGCCTTCATGAGCCATTCCTCAGCTCTTGATCTTAGTCGCGATGCGCTCGATGGCGTGGTGAGCGGAAAGTACCGCACCTTCCTGCCACGCAACCAGGTGAGACAGGTAGTCTCCCGCGAAAAAGGTTCGTCCTTCAGGCTTCTCCAGTTGGTTGTAGGCCTCCGCGCTGCCCGGAACCCTGTTATTGGCGAAACAGCCAAGAGAATACGGAATCTTCAACCAGCTGACGTAAATCGGCTTCTCCAGCAGCTTCGAGCGGCCAGGGTGCAGCGTTTCCACTGCCGCGCGGGAGGCGTCGAGTTTGGCTTCGATAGAGGGAAGGGCTCCAAAGGGTGTCAATCCGCCCGCGCTGTCCCCGAAGGCTTTGCCGAATCCGGCTTCATTGCGTTCGATATTGAAGCCGGCAATCAGCACACCCTTGGGAGAAAAGAGTTTCGCGCTCGGGTACCACACCAGGTCGACCATGTTCTTGAGGAAGGAGATTCCCCCGTAGATGTGATTCTCTTTCTCCCAGAAGCGGGGCGATTCCCAGGCGATCTTGTAGGCCGCAGCCATCGACATGCCGGTGAACGCGCGATTGGCCTCGGGCGAGAAGTTGTTCTTGGTCTTGGCAAGTACTGAAATAGGCATGGTACAGATGCAAAAATCGGCTGTGATGGTTTGCGGCGCTCCGCCCTTGGAGTAGGCAACCGTCACACTCTTGTCGCTGGTCGTGATCTCCGTGACCGGGCACTCATAGTGGATCATGCTCGGAGGCAGCGCACGGACAAAGCCATAGGGGATACGGTCCATGCCGCCAACCGGCTGAAACATCGTTGCCTGCCAGTCAATTTCATCTTCGTAGAACTCGCCCTTCGACATGTCTGCCGCCAGCAGCTCATGAAGCTTCAAAGGCTCGTGGAGTACAAAGTCCGTTGGCCCTGCTCCGCGGGGTCTGGTAAAACCGGCCCGCAGGGAGCCGACATATTTCCCACTGTCGTTCAGGTCGCCGAACGATTGCAGAAAGTCCAGCAGCAGGGAGGTGTCCTCTTTCGAGAGTGCTTTGTCCAGCGTGTCCGCGTGCATGCACTTGGAGAGCAGCTCCGCTAGGTAGCCGCGGGTATCGTGGATCACCTGGCGCTGCTCCACCGGCTTACCGCCATTCAGCAGCGGTGATTGCATCAGCGCCGAGCGGGAGACGTTCACCTCCACCTCCAGGGGCACCCCCAGCTCCTGGCAGTAGTTGAGTAAGTTGGTGTGGATGGAGGGAATACGAGCAGGTCCCGCGTTGAGATAGCCATCCTCTGACCAACTGCAATCCTGCGTGGTCCCGTCGATGAACTCGACTTTGCTGCCGTTGCGCACCGTCCAGTTGCGGCCGCCGGGACGGCTGCGCGCCTCAACAATGGTGCAATCGAAACCTGCCTTGCACAGTTCGTAGGCCGATACCAGCCCAGCAATCCCGCCGCCAAGTATGACTACGCTCTTGCCTCGTCCGAAGTCCGCGCTCAGTGATGGAAGGGTGGAAGCGCCTCCGGCTACGGTGAGTCCGAGAACCTGCATAGTGCGAAAAGCCGCGGAGTAGCCGCCGATCTGGGCGATCCGCTCCAGGAATACACGTCGAGTGAGGCTCATTGAGTCTGCTCCGCACCAAAGTTGTGTAGGGGTCCCTCTCCAGTCTGTAACAGGCGGGGTCGCCATGCAAGCAGAAACCGAGATGATCTGCTGAGCGCGGCTTGTGCGGGGAGAGAATACCCCTCTACAATCTTCACGTGTGAACTAACCGTCCCCGAAAGGACACCAATGCGTCGCATCTGCGGATTCATGGCTACCGCCTCTCTCGTCGTCCTAACCTCCTATCCCGCCCTGGTCCAGGGGCAGGCGGACAGTTCCCGCTCTGTTGCCGGTGGAGGTATCTCTGTCCCCGGATGGACTGGAGAGATCGATGCTGGTGCTCAGCAGGCGGGGCAGACGATCAAAGACGCCAAGCTCACGGGGGAAGGCAACAAGCTGCGAGTGACGACTGGTCCGGCCGCGGCTTTTTGGAAGCCCACCAACATGGCAGCCGGGGACTACACCGTATCTGCCACCTTCACGGAAGCAAAATTCATGAACCTGAACAACCATCCGCACCCCTACGGCATTTTTATCGCCGGTCATGACCTGGGTAGCGCCCTGCACAGCGAGTTATACTGCGCGGCCTATGGTGACGGCAGATTCATCGTCCGCGGATTTGGACCAGAACCGTTCCAGATGAACGGCCACGGGGAAACGAATGGCGCCGTTCACAAGGCCGCCGGTCCGGGCGAGCCGGTCGAGCAGAAAATTGCGCTATCGGTGAAAGGCGACAAGGTGGAGTGCGCCATCAACGGCATGGTGGTCGCAACCTACGACAAATCCGCGCTCGTGACTCCGGGCAAGCTCAAGTCTACCGATGGCATCTACGGAATTCGCTTTGCCCACAATACCGAAGGCACCGTCTCCGATTTGAAGATGACCAAGCCCTAGCGAAGCCTCAAAAGAATTGAAAGAGGACTCACTGCGAGATAGCCAATTCCTCTTCCAAAAGCTGCTTCTGGAACAGATCCGCATAATAGCCGTTCTTGCCCAGCAGCTCATCATGCGTTCCTAACTCCACGATGCGGCCGGCGACCAGCACCGCAATTTGATCCGCATGTCGAACCGTAGAGATACGGTGAGAAATGAAAAGCGTCGTGCGACCCTGCATCACGCGCTGCAACTCGCTCAGAATCTGCTCTTCGGTGTAGGTGT
>JBAVQC010000172.1:0-19769 GCA_049693715.1 Acidobacteriaceae bacterium
GACGACGTTTATGCCGGGGATAAATCCCCGGCCTACCCTGAAGACGCGTTTTTCCGCAGCCTTTAAGGTCAGCGAAGGCTTTATGGGCTGTCCAACTTGGCCAAAGTCTAAATTTGGACAAGTCTCATTTTGCTATCGGTAGGTTCTCACGCGGGCCCTGAGGTTCGCCTTCCATCTCATTTCCGTTGAAACTGGTCTATTTTCCGCCAAGCGAAACTGGTATGCCGTTGCCGTTTCAGTGTGATAGCTTTCCGGTAACGATTTCCCCGCAATCGCACTATCTTCGGTTTGGGGCAGTACTCTGTCTCAACAGCCAGGAGCACGACCATGGCAACAAAGACTCTACCTATCCATCGCCCGGTCAACCGCAATGCCGAGCGCATCTTCTTTAGTGGCATGGCAATCCTGCTGTGCGTGGTGGTCTTCATCGGTTTTTCGGCAACTTACTTCCGCGCCGGCATGTTGCGCGCGCCGCTGCCCAGCCCCATCCTTCACTACCATGGAGCAGTGTTTACCTTGTGGATGGTTCTTTTCTTAGTTCAGGCTGGTCTCATCTCGGCTCGCCGCGTCGCCTGGCATCGTTCCCTGGGCACGATCGCGTTCTGTCTTCCACCCATCATGATCATTCTCGGAGTGATCGCCGCCATCGATGCCCTCGGCCGCAAAGTGATGATCGGCCCCCTCGATCCATCGGTTTCTTCGGCCATACCGCTGATCGGTATCGCGGCGTTTACCATCGTGATCTTTGCTTCCTGGCGCGCTCGCAGAAAGCCTGATGCTCACAAACGCCTGATCCTGCTGGCCACCATGGGCTTGACCGAAGCCGCATTTGGCCGTTTTCCATGGAGCCGGATGGGCCTCCCGCCGGCCGCGGGCGCGGTCACTGGGCTTGGCATCCTCGTCTTGTTCGTGATCGCTTATGATCTCGTTTCACTCCATCGCATTCACCGCTCCACAGCCTGGGCCGCCCCGCTCATATTTGCCAGCGGAGCCCTCGCCGTGCCCATCGGAATGACGCCGGCCTGGCACAGCTTTGCCGGATTCCTCGCCCGGAACATCGCTCCACACCTCTGACGCATCGCAGAACAGTGATGACGCCTATTTTGCAGTTACTTCCCGTGCTCCCACCATCAGCTCCACCACCGTCTCAAACAGCCGGTTGCGCGTCTCCAGCCGCACACCTGCCCGGGTTACGTAGCGCACCACGATGTCCACGCCACCCCCGCCCGCCGGCCTCATATCGACGGAAGGCTGTGCACTAAACTGCGGCGAACCTTGTTCCTTGGTTACGCGTTTCCATTCCTCCTCCGCCATCTTCGCGTCCGCCTCGGTCGCCTTGACTGCGGCTTTGCGAATCTTATCGATCAACGGATAAGCCTCGGTTCCCGGCGGAATACTCACCTTGATCTCGTCCCACATCCATTGCCCCGTGGTGGAGAAGTTGAAGTAGGTACCGTGAATGGCGTAACCGTTCAGGAAGGAAACCCGCCGTCCGGTAGGATGGCCATTCGCCGTCCAGTTGCCCGTCTCCAACAGCCAGGTACGGAACACGCCAATCTCCACCACCTCACCGCCAACCCCGCCGATCTCCACCCAATCGCCCACCCGGATCCCATTCCGGCCCATCAAGACAAACCAACCACAGAACGCCAGGATGAAGTCCTGGAAGACGACGGTCAACCCAGCCGTAGCCAGCCCGAGGATGGTTGGCATCTGCTGCGGAGGTCCGAAAATCACCAACAACACCAGCAGCAACCCGATCACCTGCATCGCCAGATTCAGAATGATGCGTAGCGTCTGCCTCTGCCGCCGGTCGTGGGAGATGCGGTCAAACATTACCTGCAAAGCCCAGCCAGCCAGGATGGTCAGCAGAACAATCGTCGCAATCATGGTGAGCGACTGCAGCATCAGGTGGAGCATGATCTTGTGTTGCAGTTCTACCTGGCTGCCCCAGCGCATATAGAGCGCTACCAGTTGCTGCTGCGCTCCCAGACGGTCGTCGAGTACGCTCAAGATGTTGCGTTGCGTCGCCAGGTTCTGCAGGTTCTGCACTCGCGCCGAGTTCGATTCTCCCGCGGCTTTGAGCAAGGCCGCCTTTGCTTCGGCCGCCTGGGCCTCCGACGCCAGCCTTGCGTGGTCGGCGGTAAGCGCAGCGACATCTGCGCGCGCCAGCTGCTCTGCCTGCGCGATGAGCTGGCTCCTGCTCCGCTGTGACCACCACTCCGAGATCTGCCCCGCCAGCGTTCTGTACTGGCCAGCCGAGACGACCGCAGTTTCTCCATCGCCGCCGTTGGCCTGCAGATAGTACTTCTTTATCTCGGCCTGGTGAGCGGTTAGTTCCTGCTGTATCTTGCCTCGATGATCTCCGCTCGCGCGCGCCAGATCGTCCATCGAGTCTGCCAACTCTTCCTGGTCGAGGCTGAGTTGTGCCTTGGCAACCTCCAGGTCGTCCCCCGGCGTGGCAACCGCGTTTGCCGAGGTGCCTCCTGCGTTGGGCGCGGCTTTCACGGTTAAAGCCGCTATCCGCTGTTGGTCCTCCTTCGCTGTCTGTTGCAGCTCGGTGACCCGTTGCTGCAAAGCTGATGCCTCGCCGGTTAGCTCCCGGGTCTCCGCAGTGGCCTGGCGCAGAGATTGGGCGAAAGCCTGGTCCACCTCGTGGTCCGCCAGCCGGCCCGCCTCGCGTGCATAATCCAACTCTTCCGCCGACACCGCCAGGGGAGCCAGCGTCTTGGCCGTCGTCCAGGGCCGCTGGTCCACGATGCCAGTCGGCCGAGGCACGGCGTTCCAACCTTTTCCTTGTCCGTGCAAAAAGGGGAGGTGCTCCATCACTCCCCTGGTCATGAAGCTGCCGATCAGGCACAGAACGACGACTGCGAGCGAAACCGCTGCCGTTATCTTGTGACCGCGATTCATCCCTGCCAACCCCTCATTCGCAGCACCTGACTCAGCCTAAACCCATCCATTCCGGTCAACCGCAGAGTTATTCCATGGGTAAACAAAAATGCCCCTGAACCCGGGGGTTCAGGGGCATTGCTACTTCGGTTCTACGGCAAAGGCACTAGGCGCGAACCGTGATTACGCTGGTCTCGCTTACCACCCTAGCCACTCCCGGCGCACGGCCATGCCCGGAAATATATCCCTTCCGATGGCCATTTCGGCAGACAAACCACTGCTCGTAAAAGCGGTCGGAATGCTTGGGAACGCCTGGGAGGTCTACCGTTTCATATGCGGACGGCTGCTCGGTCATCATTTCCCCGCAATGTTTGCATCGTTCAGTAGACATTGTTCTTTCCTCCTGAACACAGTTATATGGAATGCGATGCAACTTCGACCACAACCGGGAGTGCAGATTTCGAACTTCGGTAACTGTTGGAGACCGTGAGGGATGATAAAAAGCGTAGCTCAGGGGCTAAAAGCCCGTCCTGTTGCGCGACTAATGTACGCTGAAGCCCTTAAACCCAGCCCAATGCCGATCGTGCCGGCCGCGGATAATCAACGTTGACATGCGGAACAGGGTCTGTCGTAATTACCCCGGGTTGAGTCGCAACAGGAAGGCGCATATGCATGGACGGGCCGGCTCTTGCTTAACTTAGAACAGTGGGGAAGGCGTTGGACATCGAACTCGTTCTGCCGGCTATTGCGGGGGATCATCCTTACCCTTCTCCTTAGCCCTTCCTTCAGCATGGGACAACAATTGCCTGTGGGACTGGGCAAAGAACCTTTTGAGCGCATCTGCAGTAGCTGCCATGCACTGAATGTTGCTACCCAGACAAGGAGAACCCACGCTGGTTGGGAAGGCACGGTTGAGACCATGCGCGGTCGGGGAGCGAGCGGTAGCGAGGCAGACTTCGAGCAGATCGTCCAGTATCTTACTGATAACTTCGGTCCGGTCAGCGCTGCCGGCGTTCCAGCACCGGCAAAGGCGACTCCTGCAGATACCGAGTGGACTACCTACGGCGGTGACCTCGCCAACAGGCGCTATTCGCGTCTCGATCAGATCAATGCCGGCAACTTTGACAAGCTCCACCTGGCTTGGAGATTCAAGACCGATAACTTTGGGCCAACGCCGGAATACCGATTTGAATCCACACCCCTGATGGCAGGCGGGGTGCTCTATACAACCGCGGGGACACGCCGCGCTGTGGTGGCACTGGATGCTGCGACGGGTGAGGTGCTCTGGAGCCACAGCGAACACGAAGGCATCCGTGGGCAGGAGGCGCCGCGCGTGCTTTCAGGCCGGGGCTTAGCGTATTGGACCAACGGCAGCGAAGCGCGCATCTTGTATGTGACACCGGGCTATCGCTTGATCGCGTTGGACGCCAGGACCGGCGTTTTGATATCGGCTTTCGGCAACGCGGGCGTGGTCGATCTGAAACTGAATGACGATCAGGAAATGGACCCGGTCCACTCCGACATCGGGTTACAGTCTGCGCCCGTGGTTGCCGGCGACACCATCATCATCGGCGCCGCGCATAGTTCCGGCGAAGTACCCCGAAGCAGGATAAATGTGAAAGGGTACGTGCGCGGTTTCGATGTGAAGACCGGCAAGCGGCTCTGGATCTTCCACACCATCCCGAAGCGCACAGAGTTCGGGTATGACACCTGGGAAGGGAACTCTGCCGAGTACACGGGGAACACCGGAGTCTGGACCCAGGTCAGCGTCGATGAAAACCTTGGCCTCGCGTATCTTCCGGTCGAGTTGCCCACGGGAGATTCCTATGGTGGCTATCGCCCCGGTAGCGGTCTGTTTGGGGAAACCATCGTCGCCGTCGATCTGAAAACCGGGCAGCGTAGATGGCATTACCAGCTGGTGCACCACGGCATCTGGGACTTCGACATTCCGTGTGCGCCGGTGCTGGTGGACATCACCGTCGATGGCCAACCGGTAAAAGCGTTGGCCCAGGCGACCAAGCAATCGATCTTGTACGTGCTGAACCGTGAGACCGGGAAACCGATCTGGCCGATCGTGGAGCGGCCGGCTCCACGGGGAGACACGCCAGGCGAATGGTATTCTGCCACGCAACCCATTCCCACCAAGCCCCCGTTCTTCGGACGCAACGGTTTCTCCGCCGACGATCTCATCGACTTCACGCCCGTGTTGCGCGCAGAGGCGCTCAAGCTAGCGTCGAAGTATAAGTGGGGACCGGTCTTCACTCCGCCCGTGGTCAGCAGACCCGAAGGGCCTGTGAGCACGCTGATCCTGGGTTATCCAAATGGCGGAGCAAACTGGGCCGGCGGATCGTATGACCCGGAGACACACACCTTTTACATTTTTTCTCAGAGCACCGTTGGCAGCGATGGCCTGGTACCCCCAGAGCCTGGCGAGTCAGACATGAGGTATGTCGTCGGCTTCCCCACAATTGACGGCCTGGATGGCACCCGGTATTGGGGGCTGACTCTCCATGGATTGCCGCTGCAAAAGCCGCCCTATGGGCAGATCACGGCGATCAATTTGGATCAGGGCGAGATTCTTTGGCGGGTGGCACACGGTGAAACTCCGGATGAGGTACGCACCAACGCCTTGCTCAAGGGTCTCGATATCCCGCGCACCGGCCGGCCAGGAATCATCGGTGTTCTTACCACCAGGACGTTGGTGATCGCAGGAGAATCAGGAACCTTCACCAATGCCGAAGGCAAACGCGGAGCATTGTTGCGCGCCTACGACAAAGCTACCGGGAAGGATGCGGGGGCGGTCTCCATGCCGATGGGGCAAACGGGCTCGCCTATGACGTACATGTTGAGAGGTAAGCAATATATTGTGGTAGCGGTCAGCGGGCAGGGATATCCAGGTGAGTTGTTAGCCTACGCTTTGCCAGACTAGCGGCAAGTCTTCTTAAGCCAGGGAGTCCTGTGTGGCCCGGTGCAACCGTTGTTCTATCTCGGCCAGCAGTTCAGATGCGAAGGTCAATTTTTTCAACGCGAGAATGGGAATCGTGCCGCCGATGAACGCAGAAATGTGATCTCTTTCCTCGCTACTAAGGATGGCAGAGAGGATGATGAGGTCGAACTCTGCAGATTGCAACAGACCTTCCGCTTCGGCAAACATGACAGCCTGCGCATCGTAACCAGCATGTGCGAGAACAGCGCACCGGCTCCGCAGTAGACCAGAGTCTTTGCCGATGCACAGTATGCGTGCTGGATGGCTCAGCATGAAGCCCCTCGAGGCTGATAATCTCACAAGACCTGAGGTTGTCGACAACTGTTTTGTTGCCTGCGAAAATGGCGTCGGGTTCGTGTTGATGATTCTGCAATGATGAACAATATAGCCGTTATCCACAGACCAAATGAAATCCGGGAGCCGTTCCTACCCCGAGGGCCGTTCAAAAAATGACTTCCTCTGATGCGCCGGAAAGCGGAGCCGCCCACAGTAGGCCGCTGTACGCAAGCATAGAAATGGTTGCGAATCTGGTCTATCTGGCCAGGCACTGTCAAGACCTTTCAGACGAGCAGAAGGTATACCTCGACCGTGCCTCGAACCTTCTGGTCGAAATTCGCAGCCACCCTGACCTGCCCAGATGAATCTCAGTCCTCCAGGTAGCGCTGTGCACGCCGCAGCAAATCGAGTTCCGTTTCCAATTCGCTGATGACCACGTGATATCCATCCAGCTTAACCCGCTGTAAGGATTCCATGCGCTGCTCCAGACGGAGTTGCAGCCGCTTAAGGACCTGGATCGGGGTCAGCTTCGGTTGTGCCTGCATGGCCCGATTATATTCGCCTTTTGTTCCCCCCGCTTCGGGAATTATCCACAAAATCGGCGAGGCCGATCAGGGCGGGCAGGGAGCTGATCCGGCCGTCTAGTCGTTGTTGTCGACAAACAGCTTTCGTTGAAAATCTTCGGGGGCGCGTGTGGCGGGTTCAAGCAGGTACCCGCATTCATGCGCGAGCTCACGCAATAGCATCTCTTTGTCTTCGCGAGGCAGTTCGGCGACAACGAAATCACGGGCAGAAGTGAAGGCATTTGACGGCAAAGGGAACCTCCCCGAACCGGCGTGGATTCTGCGGTTCTGCGCCGATTATCCCGGCCGCCAATCACCACAGTCAATGCGACTTGAAGCCTGTCGACGTTACCGTTGCTCATGGAATGCAGCGCTCTGGTAACAATGTTGGCGTCGTTTGCTACCTGGGCTCTCCAAACGCACGCCGCATTAACGCAATTGCCTGCGGCGCCTCGGCCAGGTTGGCGTTCGAGACCTCGAGGCTGATCAACCTGTCGTAGTGGATTTGGCGCAGAATTGCGAAGAAGGGGCCGTAGTTGTACTCCTCCCATGTCAGCGGCATGACGCGGCCGTTCGGGTTCGCCATATGCAGATGCCGCAGGTGATCCTGAACCTTCAAAATCGCGGAGGGGTCTTCTTTCTCCACCTCGAAGTGGTAGAAGTCAATCATCAACTGGATGTTCGGATCGTTCACCGCATTCACCCATGCGAGTGCCTCGGTGGTGTTGTTGATGATGTTGGTCTCCTGCTTGCGCAGTGGTTCGATCGCGATGGTGATGTTTCGGGACCGCGCTTCCGGCGCGATCCGTTTTCCAAAATCGACCAGTTGCTCAAAAGCCTCTTGCCTGGAGAATCCCTGGGGAACCTGGCGCGCCCCGCCGCTTCCAAATACAACCAACCGCACCCCCAGGCGGGACACCCGATCGAGCGCCAAGCGGACGTATTCCATCTGGCGGTCTTTATCTATGTTGGGTCCTGTGACCTTAATGTTGGCGGGAATAAATAAATTTGCGGTCAATGCCGGCAGTCCCACTTGCTTGAATTTGGCGGCCGCATTTTCGAAATCGGCATCGGAGAGAGCGGCTATCTCTGAAGTGCGCACCTCCATGTAATCGAACCCCGCGGTCTTTATGGCGTCGATGTCCTTCACCGGACCACAGTAGCCGATCCTGACCTTACTCCTGGGCTGAGCCAGCGCAGCCAGGGCCAGGCAGCCCAGCAACGCTACAATCACGGCAAAGCACTGTGTGCGAGACTTCATGATCCCTGCACCAATTTACATCAGGGGGATTGCACGAAAGTTGTAATGGACCCACAGGCAGATAGGCGATTTACAGATTTTGGCAACCCGGCGCTGGCTAAAAGATGAACTTGGCGATCAGCTGAATCTGTCGCGGCGAAGAATCGCCTCCAAGCCCCGAGCCCAATACGCTGGTAGGTGGCGAGACCGTGGCGATGATCCTTCCGAATTGACCCGCATTGGAGAGATTGTTGACCGGCTGATCAAAGTTCGGGTGATTTAGCAGGTTGAAGAAACTCGCGCCGAAGACGAAGGATTGTCCTTCCTGAAAGAGGTGCACCTTGGTGCTCTTCAAGAGGCTAAGGTCGGTGTTGAAATAGCCTGGTCCGCGGAACTGGTTGCGTGCCTGCTGCCCGAATCCGGTTGCGGCCGGGGCAAAGTCCGCGGAAACCAGGCAGGGCTGATTCGGATTGCCGCAGCTTGGTTGTGCCCCGCCGGCGTAGTTGGCAAATACTGTCGCTCCGTAATTCGTTGCGGTCAGGTTACCGGTCGTGCCGCCATCGATCACCGTAAAGGGAAAGCCGGTGCGCGTGATGAATGTCCCGGCGACCGACCATCCTTCCGTCAGCAGTTTGGGTGTGCGCCCGGTCCAGGCATCAAACGCAGGAGTCCATACATAACTGGCGGTGAACGCACTGCGCACATCCGCGTCGTTGTTTCCGTAGTTTGCATGCGGGTTCGAAGGGATCTGCGGATACTGAAGACTGGCGGCCGTCCCGTAACCCCACGCCGTGAACCCGTTGTCGGTCACATCGTCAAACGCGTGGCTCCAGGTATAGGAGCCGGTCGCCTGGAAGCTGCGGGCAAAGTTGTGCCGTACGGAAACGACTAACCCGTGATACTGAGAGGTTGCGTCCGATTGCAGCTCAGTGACTGGGCCAAAACGAGCGTCGGGAACCGTTGAAGGCAAGCCGGCGAACCCAGCGGCAGCATAGGCGTTAAGACTGGGATTGATGAAGATCTCGTGGACGCCATGATTGCCGACATAGTTGAGGCTCAAGGTCGTTGCCGGGCCCACGGCGTGCTGCAGCTCAAGATTCCATTCCAGATAGGTCGGATTCCTGGTCTGCTTCTGCGCGCCATAGAGCGACGGAGGAGTGAAACCCGGATCGGTCGCGACCAGATCGGCCAGCGTGGCTCCCTGCGAAAATCCCTTCAGGAAAGAGGCGTTCGATGTGCTGGCGTTGGAGAAGATGTTGTTGGCCACATCCGGCGAAAGATTGCCGGTTACGTTAAATGAATTGACGTTAGGCGAGTTGAGCGCAAACCCCTGCAGTGACTGTTGCGGAATAAAGTCGCGAAAGTTTCCGATGCCGCCGCGCAACACGGTCGTTGTGCTGCCGAAGGGTGACCATGCAAAACCGAAACGAGGCTCGATGGCGATGGGGGTCGCACTGTAGAACGCGTGCGACACACCGGTCTGAATGGCGGAATTGTAAGGAATTGAAGGGTTGTGATCGGTCGACTCGAACGGGGCCGCCAGCCTTGCAAAGCAATTGGTTGGGCAGCTGGTGTTCGACTGGCGATCCAGGCGCAAGGCAAGTGTGAGCTTCAATCCGGGTCTCACTGCCCAATCGTCTTCACCGTAGAAGCCAAGATCATAGGCTGCGAATCCACGGTGCAGCGCCAGCGGGAATGACTTGTTGAATGACGTAGCCGCTCCCTGGCCGTTGTAGAAGTCGGCCAGGGAAGTAGTGATGGTTCCCGCAGTCTGGTTGCCGAATTGGAAGACATTGAGATCATCGCGGAGAAAGTCGACGCCGGCCTTGAGGGTGTGCTTGCCAAAGGTCATGGAGAAGTCATCGACAAATTGGTACTGCGTTATGTGACGGCCCACAGGGTCGGCCTGGTTCTGGCCGAGATAGTGCAAGCTGCCATCGGAAAACGTTAGCTTGGCAGGAAAGGCGTCGAGGGCGGCGGGGTAGTTCGCCGGTCCGAACAAAATGCCTGACCACTGGAAGGCGCCGATAAATTGATTGACTGCCCGGCTCTGAAAGGTGTGCGTCTCATTCAGCTGACCCTGCCATTCCGGCTGCGGGCTGGTGGCGTTGAAAACCGGGTTGATCACATCGGTATTGGTAGCTTGCACCCCATGATCGGTAAAGATGTGCAGGTATATCTGATCCTTGGAGCTGAGGATTTGATCGATACGCCAGGAGGCAAGCCATTCCCCGGTGAAGTTGCCGGGCGTTGCCTGGAATTGAAGGGCGCACGGACCGCCAATCGTCTGCTCGAACACGGCGCTTCCGCAGCCACCGTAGGTGAGTGAATTGGTGGCGCGCCCTGCACCGGGGGCGCCGTTGTAAAGCGCAAACGCCTTTTGATAGAAGGGGACAGAGCCGGGATTGACCAGCTGCAGGTTGGCCAGCGCCGCTGCCTGAAATTGAGGGCTCGGGATGTTCGCCGACGCCGTGGTGGGCAGCACAATTCTTAACCCTTCGTTGTTCACGAAGAAGAAAGTGCGATTCTTCCATATCGGGCCGCCGATCGATGCGGCCCATTGATTTACGTTGTCAAAGGGCCGGGGTGTGTTGTTTCTGTTGTTGAAGAAGTTGTTGGCGTTGAGCGAGGAGCCATTCCACTCGTAGATCGCGTTACCGTGAACCTGGTTGGATCCGGATTTGGTGACAAAATTGACATTCGACCCGACCAACCTTCCGTAGTTTCCCGAATATCCATTGTTGACCACCGTGACGCTCTGCATTTCATTGGCGCCAAGACTGTTGTTGGTAGCTCCCGATTTGTTGTTGTCTCCGAAGCTGTTCAGATAGTCCATGCCGTTGATGGTGAACATATTGGAGTAACCGGGAAGGCCGAAGGCGGAGAAGTTGCCCCCTCCCGCCTGGGTGTTCATCACCACGCCGGCAGATACCTGCGCGATGTAGGTCAGGTCCTGGCCGGGATTGGGCACGTACTGGATCTGCTTTTCGTTAAAGTTGGTCGAGACGTTGCCGTCTTCGGTCTCGAGCGAAGGTTCTGCTGCTGCCACTTCCACCGTCGTAGCCGACGATGCAACGGAAAGTTGCGCGTTAGCCGTAGCGGATTGTCCGACGGCAACCGTCAGGGTTTGTTCCCAGGGACGGAATCCGTTGGCATCCACGTGGACTTTGTAGCTGCCGGGAGGAACAAAGTCGAAGTGGTAGGCGCCGTCGTCACCCGATGTGGCGCTAAGACTGAGCGAGGTGCCCGTGTTTTCCAGTTTCACCGTGGCGCCCTCGATCACGGCCTTGCTTGAGTCAGTAACACTCCCTGTGACGTATCCAGAAGTTGTCGATTGCGCCTGAATGGTGGGGATGCCGGTAAGGATGAGGGCTGCAAGGATGGCTGGCCAGGCATGTCGGGTGCAGGGCATAGAATCTTCTCCTATTTCAATACTTCGGCTGACGGCGGTCCGAAACAGAAAATCCACCTGCCTCGAAATGCATCGGCGGTGGGCGCCTCTCGTGTCTGACTCCTTTCGGGGTCTGGATATGGTCAGCTTCCACCGCAACGAGGTTTCGCACAACATCCTCAACAACAGGCGTTTGCGGCGGGAGGAGAGGGGAAGGTCTGTGTACTCATAGCGTTCTTATTTCCCGAGAGAGAACGGCACGGCAGCGCGCATCTGCGCGGCGCAACATAGCTTAGCTTTGGACGACGGAGTCCATCGGTATGAATCGGCTCGCAGGATGACGCGAGTGGCTAGAAGGCCCGGAAGCTACATCGACACGAGGATAGCATCTGACCGGCAAGGCTTTCGCGACGCGAGTTAGGCGAATCGCCGATCATTTGAATGACAAGATATCACATATCAGAAGCGAGTCAAGAAATATTGTGACGGGGGTGCGCTGTTGCGCAGATGACAGGCGGCACGGCAACGATTGAGCTCTCCAGTTGAGCAATGAAAGCTCTAAGGGCGGTAGAGGGCCTGCCGCACTTCTAGTGTTGATGGACGGCCGGCTCGAGTGGAGAATGTTGTTCCAGGAAAGCGACCAGGCGGGTGCGCACATGATCGATATGGTTGCGCATCGCCGTTTGGGCGCCTTTGCGGTCGTTGGCTTCGAGGGCTTTCAGGATGGTCAGGTGGGCATCGGACGCGCTGGAAGAAGACAGATCGTAGGTCTTACATCGGCAGAGCCAGAGCTGATCCTGGATATTCATGAGCACGCGGCATAGTTCATCGTTTCCCGTCGCGCTCGCGATGGACGCATGAAACCTGGTGTCTTCCTCAATGTGTTTTGTCTTATCGTTCGCCTTCACAAACTTGCGCGTGCGCTCGACACTTTTAGCCAGTTCGGCAAGGAGCATCGGGGTCACTTGCGCGCGGGATACCGCAAAAACCTCCAGCGTCTCGCGCAGATCATAAAGGTTCCTTACTTCCTTGACGGAGAATTGCCGAAGGCGCGCCCCTCGCCGAGGCTCGATATGGATCAATCCTTCGGTCTGGAGGCTATTCAGGGCCTCCCGAACGGGTGATTTGCTGATGCCCAGCCGGTTGGATAGGAATTCCTCCGTGAGCCGGGTGTCCTCATCGACCTTTCCTTCCAATATGTGCCGCTTGATGCTGTCGTATGCGAGCGCGGTCAGGTTTTGCGGCGTAGTCAGCTTGCGGATGCTTGACCCCATGCAGCCCATTTTTGCACAAAGGAGCGGCAAACTTGTATGGTATATGAGATATCAACAAGAATTGCTGGAGTCTTAGTGCCGCCGATTGGTTTCCTTGAATGCTCTCGATGTGATGCGCACCTGAATGCAGACTCACCCCAAACGGTGTGCACGCAATGTCCCCAGCCGCCTGCCGGCTCACTCTACGTTCGCTACGACCTGAGTCATTTGCATGGTACATCCCCGGCGGAAGTGATCGGCCGCGATGCTGCCCGGGCTCCGTGGGCGGGCATGTGGCGTTATCGGTCCGTCCTTCCCGATGCGCAACCGGTCACGCTGGGCGAGGGCTGGACCCCCATGCTGCGCAGCAAACGCAATCCTAATGCGTTTCTTAAGGAAGAAGGAGCCAATCCGACGGGAACGTTCAAGGCCCGCGGCCTGGCCCTGGCTGTCACCATGGCGAAGCACTATGGTTTACGCAAGCTGGCGGTGCCTTCCGCCGGCAACGCAGCCGGAGCCCTCGCAGCGTATGCCGCAGCGGCCGACATGGAAGCGCATATCTTTATGCCCCGCGATGTGCCCTTCGCCAACTACGTAGAAGCAGTCGCGTACGGCGCCAAGGTCACGTTGGTGGATGGCCTCATCTCCGATTGCGCGCGGATGGTCAACGAGCGCAAGCAGGAAGAAGGTTGGTTCGACATCTCCAGCTTGAAGGAGCCTTTCCGCATCGAAGGCAAGAAGACTATGGGCTATGAGTTGGTGGAGCAGCTTGGCTGGGAATACCCCGACGCAGTGTTTTACCCCACCGGCGGAGGCGTCGGCCTGATCGGGATGTGGAAGGCATTTGAAGAGTTGGAGCAGCTGGGCTGGGTCAAGCCGGGCAAGCGCCCGCGCATGATCGCGGTGCAATCCGCTGGATGTGCGCCGGTCGCCCGGGCCTTCGACGAGGGCGCCGAGGTAAGCAAGATGTGGGAAAACGCGGCGACGTTTGCCGCCGGCCTCCGCGTTCCCAAGCCCTATGGCGACGCAATCATACTCAAAATCCTGCGCGATTCCGAGGGCGTGGCCCTGGCCCAGACCGATGATCAGATTTTCAACTCGATTCTGGATTGGGCGCGCAATGAAGGGATTTTTCTTTCCCCTGAAGGAGCAGCCGCTACGGCAGCCTACGACCGGCTTCTGGAAACGGGCTTTCTGAAGCCGACCGATCGCGTCGTGCTCTTCAACACGGGGGCCGGCCTCAAATACACAGATGTAACCGGCGAAGCCATGAAGCTGCAACGGCCCGCACGCGAGCCGCAACTGGTCTAATCGGGTCCTGCTGCCGTTTGTGGGGCTGATAGAATTTGCTGGTGCCATCATCCGTTGAATCTCCCAGCCGACGCGCAATTCCGTCTCTCTTCGTTAGCTTGATCATGGCAATCGTCCTGGCTGTTCCTTGGGTCGTCAAAGGCCAGGAAGGGGCAAAGCTTCCTGGAGAAGACTGGATCCCTTTGTTCACCGGCAACAACCTGGACGGATGGACAAAGGTCGGCAACGAGAGCTGGACCGCGGAGGATGGGCTCATCCACGGCAAAGGCCTCACCAAGGACTACGGTTATCTGCAAACGGAAAAAGACTACAAAGACTTCCAGCTTTCACTTCGCTTCAAGTGTGTGGGGGATGGCAATAGCGGAGTCTTCTTCCGCAGTGCATTCAAGCCGGGAACGGCGGATGTAACCCAGGGTATGCAGTTCGAGATCGACTGCAAAATGATGCATCATACCGCCGGCGTATACGCGGAAGACGGGCGCGGATGGGTGGTCTGGCCGGCGCCGGAAAACGAGGGTGTAGTCCGGATGGGCGAATGGAACGACTATCTCGTCGAGGTCGTCGGAAACCGCTACCGTTCCCGTCTCAACGGAGTGCCCATGGTCGACTTCACCGACCCCAAGCCCACCTCGTTCGATGGCAAAATTGCCTTGCAATTGCACGCCGGCGGGCAGGGTAATATGGAATTCAAAGACATCTGGATTCGCGATCTTTCTCATCGCTAGGAATTGTTTTGCATGCCGCACTCAGCTGTATCCGAAACCAGGTTGCGTGCGGAATCTCAAGCAGAGTTTTTTGACCGGCATCCCGCGCTGCCGATCGTTCTGCTGCTGTTATTTCCGTTTGCCTTGCAGGTGCCGCTTTGGCTGCTGGGACTGAGCACGGATCCCATCTGGTTTTACTCGAGCATTGTCAGTGGCCCGCATCTGGTCCCAGGTTCCCCGTATGTCGATCCAAATGCCGGATTCACGTCGGAGGCTTTGGGCCATCTTGTAGCGTGGGACTGGCTGCACGGTGTGATCCCCTGGTGGAATCCCTACACTGGCATTGGGGTACCCCTGGCCGGAGAGTTGCAGCCGGGTGCATTCTTCCTGCCGTTCAATTTATTGCTCCTGCTCAAGGAGGGTTTGCTGTGGCAACGGATCGCCATGCAGATCGTTGCCGGACTTGCGACCTACGCCCTCTTGCGTGAGCTCGGGCTCAGCCGGCTTGCCGCATTTCTGGGTGGCGCCCTCTTTGCGGTGAACGGCGTGATTGCCTGGACACCAGGACCTGCGGCCACATACTGCTCGTCGCCTTTTCTTCCGTGCTTGCTCTGGGGCATCGAACGCGCGCGAAAGCCGCGACAAGGAGCTGCAAGTATTCTCGCTATCGGGCTGGCGATAGCATGGTCGATTCTTGCCGGCTTCCCAGAGCCGGCTTATATCGGCGGTTTACTCGCTCTCGCCTGGGGACTCTACCGCCTGACTTCCGAACCGGCGCGCTGGGTGTTTGCCAGGCGCGCGCTTGGTGGCTTCGCACTCGGATTGCTGGTGACCGCGCCGCTACTGATCGCCTTTGTCGATTACCTGCTTCAGTCAGACTCGTTTGAGGTCCATACCAAGGGTGGGATGTCCATGCCCTGGGCATCACTCGCACCGATGGTCATTCCCTATGTCTACGGACCTATGAATGTGCTCGTTGACACGTGGGGAAGTTTTGGAGGCTATACGGAAGCGCTTGTCCTGGTCATGGCGCTGGTGGGTATCATGCGCAAGTCAGCGGATCGTGGGCTCAAACTTCTGCTGCTTATCTGGGTTCTGTTGTGCTGGGCGCGAAATTTTGGTGTGCAACCGGTCACCGCGATCATCGATCACCTGCCGTTACTGGATCGGGCGCTTTTCTTCCGCTACGCAGGGGCATCCTGGATCATGGCGTTGACCATTCTGGCGGCGTATGGCCTGGACGAGTTTTGCAACGCCACGCCGCGCCGCCGCAACATCTTTGCGTTGGTCATGATCCTGCTCCTGGTTTGCGTTGCCCTTGCGTGGCCGCAGAGGGCTTACTGGGGATGGTCCCACGGCAAAGCGTTGGTCATGTTCGCATTCCTGGGGGCGTCGCTTTTCTGGGTACTCGCTGGACTGGCCGCCGCCGCTCTGGCGTGGCGGATTTCGCGCCCGGAGACGCGCCGTGTGACTCTCGCAGGCCTGATCATTCTCGATGCTGCCGTCATGTTCCTGGCGGCGCAGGCCAGCGCCCGACGAAATAACCAGGTGGACCTGCAAGCGATGCAATTCCTGCACGATCATCAGGGACTGTCTCGCAATTACAGCCTGGGCCCGCTGGCGCCCAATTACAGCGCGTATTTTGAAGTGGCCGGCATCAATCACAACATTCTTCCGGTTCCGAAATTGTGGGCGCAATATGTCGATCGTCATCTGCTGCCTGGCTTCAACAGGGACACCGGGGTCACTTTCTTCTGGCCGGCCTGGGGTGATACCAGCGACGCCGGGGCGCGGACATTCATCACAAATCTCGCGAACTTTCGCGATGTTGGCGTCAAGTATGTCTTAACGAACCCTGGCCAGAGCCCACTTCCAACCACCTATCTCGATGCGGCCGATGCGAACCTGCCACGTCAGGGTGGAAGCAAAGCGCAAGTTGGAGAACCAGGACTTCTGGCGTGGTTTCAATTGGGCGCCGATAATCCGGCAAAACCGGCAGCCGAGCGTTTCGTTTTGCGAGCTGTTGCCCATTTACTCAGGCGAGTGATGGGTGCGGTGAAGGATCGGCCAGGCGTTTCGACGGGAGCGAACCGGCAACTTCGGGGACCGGGCGGCGCGCTTCCCGATGGGCAATTGCATGACACGTTTATGGATTCCATGCTGATGCACGGCTTTCATAAGGCTTACGGGGATTCCGTCATGGACATCTGGGAGGTACCCGAACCTGCGCCTTACTACGAAGTAATGCAGGGTGGTCCTTGTACCCTGGCGACGGAGCAACGCGAGGATGTCACGGCCGTGTGCACGTCTGCTGCCCAATTGCGGCGCAGGGAACTATATATGCCTGGCTGGAGCGTAAGGAACAAGGGTGCAGCCAGCGAAGCGGTCCGGCAGGACGGCATCTTTCAGACGACAACGCTGCCGGCCGGGCTTAGTGAGGTGCACTATCACTTCACGCCACCTCACATGGCGATTGGCTGGACAGCGTGCCTCATGGGCGTGGTGGGCTTGTTTTGGCAACTACTCCGGATCGGACGCAGCAGACGAGACCAGACAGGGGTCACGTCCGGGCAGTGATCTAGGCTAAGATCAAAAGGCGATAAGGAAAACCAGCCTCTGCCGTCCGATGGAAAGCGAAGGATGAAAAGCCGTGTTATCTCGATTGTTGTGCCTTGCTACAACGAATCGAAAACCTTGGAAACAATTATTGCCAGAGTGCTGGTCGCCGATGTCTCCGGGTTGGAGCGAGAAATCATCATTGTTGATGACGGATCGCGCGACGAGTCGGTGAACATCGCCAAGGCTCTAGCGGAACGACACCCGAACATACGGGTTCTCGAACATTCAGTAAACCAGGGCAAAGGTGCTGCCCTGCGAACGGGATTTCAGGCCGCCACCGGAGAGATCATCCTGGTTCAGGATGCCGATCTCGAGTACAGCCCCAGCGACTATCCGCGGCTGCTCGCGCCCATCCTCGATGATCGTGCCGACGTAGTCTACGGTTCCCGATTTCGCAGCGGGTCTGAGATGCGCGTCCTGTTCTTTTGGCACAACGTCGGCAACAGTGTGTTGACCCTGTTCTCCAACATGATGACCAACCTGAATCTTACCGACATGGAAACTTGCTACAAAGTCTTCCGTCGCGAGGTGATTCAGGCGGTCACGATCCAGGAGAACCGCTTCGGCTTCGAGGTGGAAATCACGGCAAAGATTGCGCGCTTACCGGTAAGGCCGCGCATTTACGAAGTAGGCATCAGCTACAGCGGACGAACCTACAGTGAAGGCAAGAAAATTACGTGGAAGGACGGAATCCGCGCAGTGTGGTGCATCCTCCGCTATAACATTTGAGTGCTGATCAAGCGACCAGGACGCGGGTGTCGATCCGGGTAAAAGCTTCTTGCTCATGCCGCCGCGCAGGAAGCTGACTCCAATCGAGGTTCTAGAACGGCTCCAGCATCGTCTGGAGAACCGAATGGAAGCCCTTCAGCGTGCTACAGCGTCCAGCTTCCCGAGGAGATCGTGTCCGTCACCGTGCTGGAGGGATTCATCACTTTTAGAAGCAGCGTGTCGCCTTGATTGTAGATGACGCTGAAACTGGACGGCGCGGTGAAAGTACCGTCAGAGTTGATTGTTCCCGTTGCTACTATCATCCCATTGCGGGAAAGTGTAACGGTCATTGCTGCGGCTGCAACAGGACAAGTGAAATCTTGTCCATTGACCTTAGTGCAATTACTAAGGGACCCTCCGTCAATCGAAGCACAGCTAGGCGAACCACCGTTGACGCACGCTTCAGACCCCGATAGACCTGATACCGTTACGGAAAGAGAAGAAATGGTTTGAGCATCGTCCACGTTGAACGTATAACTCAACAGAGTTGCAGTGGAACTAGTTGTAAAGGTAGTCGGAAGTGAACCAGTCGCGCTGAAAGGGGTGTACCCTAACGTAGCTGTCCCACAGCAATACACCCAATCTGTGGAATCACTAGCAGGATCACTGCCCACTACAGGCGCCTCGGTAATGGCAAAGAAAGGTCCAACAGAACCAATCCCTGCCGTTCTCAGCACTTCCTGTCCCTGGCTGTAGGTAGCCGTAGGACTCCAGACGCCAGCATATATGCTGGTTCCTGCTGGTCCTGTTGCTCCCGTTGGCCCTGACGGGCCTTGTGGTCCTACGGAACCCGCTGGTCCCGTAGCTCCGGTGGCGCCCGTAGCGCCAGTTGCTCCTGCCGGCCCCTGCGGACCAGGAACCGTCGAGGCTGCGCCAGTGGCTCCAGTCGCACCGGTAATGCCCTGTATCCCCTGCAGACCTTGTGCTCCTGCCTGAGCCCACAAGTTCAAGCCAGTAGCACTGAACGTAGTTCCGGATGTAAATGCAGTACCGACCTCGTAGGTTTGGCCACCGTTCGTAAACACGTCGTATGGGTTATACGATGTGTTCGGTAGCCATGCATTGCGGAAGTTGAAGCCCTGACCATTGGCACCTGCCGCTCCCGCGGCACCGGCCGGTCCAGTTGGACCTGTTGGTCCAGCAGGTCCAATAGCTCCCGTTGCACCTGCAGCGCCGTTCGTTCCATTTGTACCTGATGGTCCTTGAGGCCCAACTGCGCCTGTCGCACCCGTTGCTCCCGTGGCACCTGCTGGCCCCGTAGCTCCAGTGAGACCGGTTGCCCCCTGCGGCCCCGCCGGACCGACGGCGCCAGTAAGACCCATTAGCCCCTGTGGACCTTGCGCTCCTACCGCTCCATCTGCTCCGTTGGTGCCATTAGCTCCGGCCTGAGCGATTAAACCCCAATCCGACGGGCTTTTGTCTGGCTCATTTCCGATGTTGGTCGCAATCAGCGAAACGTATGCACTCCCACTGAACACAGCCACATCGTTTACAGCGTAGGTATACGCCGGAGCATACGTTCCTTGGAACGTGAATCCAAGTCCATTCGTGCCATTCGTGCCGTTCGTTCCATTCGTGCCCGCCGGACCTGTTGCTCCCTGGGGTCCAATGGCTCCCGTAGCACCTGTTGGTCCCGCAGCACCAGTGAGACCGGTTGCTCCCTGCGTCCCCGCCGGACCGACGGCGCCAGTAAGACCCATTAGCCCCTGTGGACCTTGCGCTCCTACCGCTCCATCTGCTCCGTTGGTGCCATTAGCTCCGGCCTG
>JBAVQC010000173.1:0-2127 GCA_049693715.1 Acidobacteriaceae bacterium
GGACATTCCAGCGATAGCCAAAGCTGCGAATGGGGCCATCGTATCCATCGTTATGTCGGACAAGGATGGCAGCCCCATAGCTCAAGGCAGCGGCTTCCTCGTAAGCAAGGATGGCGTCGTCGTTACCAACTATCACGTCATTTCCGAGGGTAGCTCCGCTATTGTTAAATTCCCTGACGGTGCCTTCTACGTTGTCGATGGAGTGCTCACATTCGATAAAACCCGCGATGTCGCCGTCATCAAGGCGCACGGCGAAAACTTCCGGACGCTCACTCTCGGGAATTCGGACCGACTTCAAGTGGGAGAAGAGGTCGTTGCTATTGGCAATCCGCTTTCTCTCGAATCGACAGTTTCAAACGGCATCGTCAGCGGAATCCGAACAGTCGAGGAGGCAGGCGGCAAACTTTTGCAGGTCACGACGCCGATTTCGCCCGGTAGCAGCGGCGGTCCATTGTTCAACATGTCTGGGGAGGTAATCGGCATAACAAGTTCTGGTCTGCAGGGTGGAGAGAATCTGAATTTCGCAATCCAGATCAATGATGCGAAACATTTGCTTTTGGTTAAAGCCGCCAAAATCCAATCTTTGCCAGACGAACCCGAGCGGGTCAAAGCGCAAACGCACGATACTGATGCGCCGACCGCGCCGGTAAGACCGACTGCCGCCCGCAGTTACTATAAACAACTCTATGACGCGGGCGGATTCTCCGATGCGGGCTATGTCTGCTTCGATATGAATGCCGATTCCGATAGATTTTTCACTTTCAGGGCTTCGGGATACGATAAACGGTATGCGGAGGCGATTGAAGTTCTCAACACAGCACAGACAAACGAGGTATGGCAAGAAGCGTGGAACACGATGAAATCAATCCGACAGGCTACGCCGTACCTTTACCTTCTTGACGAAGCCGGATTTGACGGATTGTCGCCTGAAGCTCAATCGTTTTATCGACACGGCGGACGGGAGTTAAATGAGGTTTATTATGGGAAAATCGTAAGAACCGGTGACGCTAAATATAATTGGGACGGAACCTCGTGGGTCGCTCAGGATTCGTTTGTCGTTCATGATTCCCCGGACCCAAACGCGCGCGTTAGAAAAACGAGAATGTTTCGGCTCTACATCGACCCAACTACTCTGAAGTACGCCGAGTTTGTCACGATTACGTCGAGTACGGGAAGTGGCGAGTCAACAGGTACTAGCTCAGCCCCCGTCGAGAAAGAATTGGGGAAGGGCACCTGTGAAAAAATTTCGGACAGGCAATCCAATTAGAAGTGGGCACCACGTGGAACGGTTGGGGCTTGTCCGTGCGCTGATTAACAAGGGAGAGACGCGCGATTGATTATGAGCAACAAAATATACAGTGGCATCTTGCTTGTGTTTTTTTCCTTGCTCTGTTCGACAGGTGTTTCCGGCGCACTTCACGGGGAGCACAGTCTCCTCAACTCCCTATTTGCCATAGTGGGCTTCTTCGGCGCGGGATTGGTTGCGTGTAATCTGTATCCGCGTCACGTGCGCACCGAAGATGCGAAACAATCCATCGGAAACATGTTCGCGGTCGTGCTCACATTTTGGCTGGTGACGGTGCTCTCATATCTCGTTTACGGCATCTTTGTCTATAGCAAAACGCTTGCAGTAGTTGCGGTTCTGCTGCTTGCTGTGACATTTCGGTGGTACTGGAAAAGCTGGTGGAAAAAGTTCTGGAAATCCCATCACGACTCTATGGGTCTTGCAGATTTGGAGCAGGTGCCACACTGGGGAGTTGAGGACTTTACGCGTGAGTTCGAGTACGCTCGCCAACGCTTTGAGCTAGCCACCGATGAAAATCAGAAAAAGGAGCGGTTATTGGACATGTTCGCGGTGCATCGCGCTGCTAAGCATTACGGATTCGCCCTCGAAAGCGAGGCCACTTTCGTTGGTGAAGATCGGAAAGAAGTAGAAGAACCAGGGCGGTAATTCGGGATGAGATGCAAATGACACTTTGCTGGACAGTAGTCTTGATTCTCCTTGCTCTGCTTGTTGGCATTGTTCTGGGGAATCGCAATACTGCCGAAACCTTCTGTCAGCTTCGCGTGCGAATCAAAGAATTAGGTGATAAGTCCACCCAACTCTTGACCTTCCTTAGTTTTGCA
>JBAVQC010000174.1:0-3360 GCA_049693715.1 Acidobacteriaceae bacterium
AACACTCGACTCCAGACCGCTGAATCTAACCCATAACAAGACGATTTCGGCAGGGATCAGATTCTCGCGCGTCCGTTCCCTTGTCCGGCAGTTGTCGGTAGTCTACGGCCTAAACGCGAGCAAGGACGACTTACCTTGTCCGGTATCACACCCGATCCCTGTCCAAAAATCAGGTATTCTTCATCATCCTGCCGCGGCGGGGTTTTTTATTGGTGCCCACCGTGCTTCCGGTCTCGCAATGCGGTGTAACAGCAAGGTAGGTACGGGCTTTTAGCCCGTACACAAACCCAGCAAGACGTCCGGCCTTAAGGCCCTGAGGTCGCTTTTTTGTGCTGGTCTGTGATTTTTTAGCAGCCTGGCAGACCGAAGCGACAGCTCTTTTCCTGTCTTTTCTTTGTCCCTATCTTCTCTTTCAAACCCTAAGGAGCCACCTATGCCGAAAAACAATGTCAGCGACCTCATCACCGATCAGGAAATGGCCTTTGCCCGCCTGGCCCTCTCTGGAACCATGACTGATCGGGAAGCCGCCCAGGCCGTGGGCCTCAACCCCGACGCCGCCACCTACACCAAATCCAAGCCACGTGTCCGCGCCTACATGCTCGAGCACCGTGCCGCCATGCAACAACGGCTCCAACAGCAGGAAGCGGACCTGTCCCGCATTGCCGTGGAAAAACAACGCCGCCAGGAAGAGCGCCGCGAACAAGTCCTGGACCGCCTCTGGGAAATCGCGAACCTCAGCTCCGAAATGACCCGTGGCAGCATTACAGGACAGGTCAAGGCCATCCAGATGATCGTGGCCATCGAAGGCCTTATCCCTGACCGTCGCGCCGGCTCTGCGAAGAGGAACTCCGTCCCTGCGCCCATCTACCCGCAGCCGAGCCCTGCCCCTGCCCGGCAGGAAGATGACTTTGGCGTCTCCGAGCCCGAAGCCACCTCCGGCTCGGCAGAAGACGTCCCTCGGCACCCCGTCCCCAGCCAGTCCACACTCGCTGGCCGGTTCACCCCCTTGGAAGTCCCTGAACCTTACGTTCCAGACACGAGAGTTCCGTTTTCGATTAAAAACGACGGGTCTGCCCACCGCCGCTGAGCTGTAAATCGCAAAAACAGCAAAAAAGACCTAAAAATATCGAATTTTATAAATAACCTCCATCGGCTGCCTAAAAACTCTCAGCGAGCAGCGCATATGAGGCTTATAAAGAATGCATGGCACAATGAAAGCGTCACCACCTTGGACTGAACACGTTCTTGGCGTCTTCCTGTGCGTTCTTAGTTTTGTCGCAGCACATGAAGCGCGCCGTCTAGGCATGCCTCAGAAGTGGGACGCCGCAATTCTAGGAATACTACTGCCCTTCTATGCGGTAGTGGTCATTAGGCGCAATAGCTGGTCGCGACACACGTTTTGGACGACGTTGATCGCTTGTTTTGCGGTCAACCTCCTGCTGATCGGGATATTCTTCGGATTTCAAGTGCGATTTTGGGGGTTTTGTATGGGGTTGCACGGAGACGATCGCAATTTCGCGATCGAACCGAAAGTTGGGCAGTTCAAGCCGGAGGACGCCGACAAAGCTCAATTGCTACTTCTCTGCTGCAGGCGATTTGCTCCGTTAGTGCGTTGGATCCACCAACCCTCAGGCTGCTTCTCTGAGAACCGGGCGAGTCCAATCATCGAATATGAGTTGCGCAATGTTGCCAACGCATTTTGCGCGACGAAATTTCCTTCCATTGAGGATCTGCAGGAACTCGTTGGATTGCGCGGGGAGTTGAATAAGCTGAGGTTCCATCCGCCACTAATTGGTCCACGAGGGTTCATACCTAACCCACGCCGGATTCCATCTATCCGCTCAGGCTCCCGTTCTAAAATTGGTCAGGTCGAATTCTATTCGCCGTAACTCTCCCCCAGCGCCCAGGTTTTCGATTGCCGTCAGTGTTTGCTCGTTCGGCTTTTGCACCCACGACAGCCGCCCGCCGCTGGAGGACACCAATGCTTAGTCCCCTTAGTCCGTAAAGCGATTAATAAGCCCCTCAACATGTCCGCATTACCCGTCCGGTTAGGTAACTGACGCGCTGGCCTCGTTGGACGGAACACTGTCCGTCCCAGAGGAACCAACAGTTTCTACGATGTAGTCATATGTCGCACCAGCCTGCACCGTGTTATCCACATAGGTTGTCTGGGCGTCAACCGATGAGTTCATCAGTTGATACGCAGCGCTGCCGCCTGTTGATCGATAGATGTTATAGCCCACTATCGCAACAGGAGAACTACTGGGTGCGCTCCAACTCAGGTCGACCTGATGTTGCGCGGTCTCGCCGGTGCCGCTTAGACTGACCGCCACCGTACTATTCGTCGACGAGTTGCTCTGGATGGTCAGCCGCCCCGTTGCCGCCCCCGCAGCGGTAGGATCGAACTGCACCTCCAATGTCACCGCCAAGCTCGGGTTCAAGGTAACCGGGAACGTCGCTCCCGACATCGTGAAGCCGGTACCACTCAGTGTGGCCGAGTTGACGGTCACCGGCGCCGTCCCCGTGGAGGTCAACGTCACAGACAATGTCGATGCCGTATTCAGCGTCACATCGCCAAACGCCACGCTGGTCGGGCTGATCGATAACGTTGGTACCGTTGCCGCCGCTGCATTCAGCTGCAGGGCAAAGGTCTTGGAAACGCGGCCAGCGGTCACCGTGAGTGTCACGGTTTGCGTGGACGTGACAGGCGACACACTCGCGGTGAACGCCGCGCTCGTCGCATCCGCCGGAATCAGCAGCGTAGCCGGCACGGTAACCGCTGCATTGTTGCTCGCCAGGCTGATCAGACTCTTGCTCTTTGCCGCTGCGGTGAGTGTCACGATGCAATTATCGCTTCCCGATCCCGTGATGGACGCGCTGCTGCAGGAGAGCGCACCCAACGAGACGCCAAATCCCCGGGTGGAGTGCGGGATCTGCTCCTCTGTGCCATTCGTTGCGATGAATTCGTTAGAGTAGTTGACAACGTTACCAATACTGAAACCACTATCGTCGTGGCGGTCACCACCGACGTTGAAACGGACGGGAAGGCTGTTCCGAGTGTTCACAAAGGAATTCTGCCCGGCAACATTTAGCTGAGAAGCACCAATAGGCTCGAAACTCTCGTTTCGAAGAGAGACTTTGCTGGTAGCGGTTTGCCCGACAGGCGCAACACCAAACGTGCTTGTGCCAGGTAGGACGCGGAGCGGATCCGTGACTAATCCGTTCGCAACATAGCCGCCTGACAGTGCGACTACACCTATGTAACATATCAATATGATCGACAGCCGTGTGCACAAACTGCCAAGTATGCGGGCCGGCCTGCGCGCGCAGGCATAACATGAACTGAACACCAGCTTCACC
>JBAVQC010000175.1:0-8755 GCA_049693715.1 Acidobacteriaceae bacterium
CCACCGCGAGCACGTTCACTCCATCGAAATCGATATGCGGCGTCAGCTCAAAGGAGAAGGGTGTGTAACCGCCTTTGTACTCGCCCAGACGGGCGCCATTGATCCACACCGTAGAAGCGGTCATCACCCCTTCAAAATCCACAAACACCCGTTTGCCACGGGCCTGTTCCGGCAACTTGAACCGCCGGCGATAGAGGGAGATGAATTCGTAATCTTTATCGTCGAAGCTGTGCCACGGTAGCTTCTTATTGGTGTGGGGAATGACCACCTGGTCGAAGTGCGAATCGTCGAAGTCTTTGCTGTGGGCAGCGTCGGTGTTGGTTGGGCTATAACGCCAGTTACGGTTGATGGGCAGGATCAGCCGGCCGTTCTCCGCAGGGGAGCTACTTTGACCGAACCCTTCAGATACCAGCGCGCTTGCCGCAGCGGCGCTGCCGACTTTCAGAAAATCACGGCGATCCATAGACACTCCTATCGGCTAGAGCAGTAAGGGTAAATGATTTTCTCTCCACTCGCGATTCGTGGACGGTCCCGGTCCTGAGATGACCGTTTAGAATGACGACACGATGCTCAGGGAGGAACGTTGACCGAGAACATGAATCGTCCGCCAATACCGAAGCCGATAGACCTGGTTACTGATCGATCGCGGCCGAGAAAAGTTGAGTGCCAGAAGACTGAGGTTCTGGCGGAGGCATACTTTCGCTATGAACAACTCACGCTGCGGACGGAAACGTTTGCCGGCACGTTGTCTCCACCGTTCAAGCGGGAGGTTTTGCGCTCCGGGCGTGCTGTCGTGGTGCTGCTGTACGATCCTGTCGCCCAGCAGCTCATCCTGATTGAGCAGTTCCGCGTGGGCGCCTATGTCAACGATCTTCCGTCTGCGTGGATCCTGGAGTGCGTCGCCGGCCTGGTGGATGACGGGGAGACCAGCGAGGCGACCGCACGCAGAGAGGCGAGGGAGGAAACCGGCTGCGACGTGGGAAGGCTGGAGTTTATCGGCGCCCATTTGAGCAGCCCTGGCATCAGCGATGAGCTGGTGAGCATTTATGTCGGCGAGGTGGATGCCGCACGAGCCGGCGGCGTTCATGGGCATGTGGCGGAAGGGGAGGACATTCGCACCATCATCTTCAGCGTTGAGGAGGCCCTGGCCGCCGCGGACCATGGCGCCGTGGTCAACATTATGGCGCAACTGGCGCTGCTGTGGTTTGCCAGACACGGAGAGGCTCTTCGCCAGCGGTGGCTGGGACCCGCGACCGGGTCCTGATCGCGAGCAGAGAGACCTTTGCACAGTGCGCTCCGGGACGGGTTCACACTTCCAAGTTCAGCCGTCCCCGTTCGACAAGCTCAGGGCAGGCTCTTCGGGACTAGAGCAGAGTTCTCACCCACCCTCTCCCCGTGGAATCCGTGACGAATCGTTACACAAACTTTTACGAGTGTGGCCGCATCGGCCTGGCTGATGAGTTTTTCCAGGAAGGGCGCCGGCAGTCTCATCCCGGGCGCGCCGGAGAGTAGACTTGCGTCCAACAGAAGGAGAATACAGATGAACCTGCTTACGCGAAGAAGATTCTGCAGCCTCGCTATGCTGACAGCCGCCTCGCTCTCGTTGATGGCAGCAACGCCCGCCAATGAGACGGCAAAGATCGTGTCCGCGGCAAACGCGTTTCTTGCTTCGCTGGACACAGGGCAACGGCGAAGCGTGATGTATGCCTTCGACGACCAACAGCAAAGAGCGCGCTGGTCGAACCTTCCAACCAGTTTTGTTCCTCGGGGCGGTATCGCGTTGAAGGACCTGACGCCGGCACAGCAAACCGCAGCCATGAATCTGGTCGCAAGCGCCCTGAGCAAGAAGGGGTATGAGAAGGTCCTGCAGATCATGGGGGGTGATGAGGTCCTTACCAGGAACGATAACGGCCCCGGAAACCGCCCTCCACCGCGTGGCAACGGTGGGCCGCCGCCTGGTGGCCCCAGGGGAGCCATGTTCGGCAAGAATCTTTATTACATCTCATTGCTGGGAACTCCCTCAGAGAAGACACCGTGGATGTTGCAGTTTGGCGGACACCACCTGGCGCTCAACGTCACCATCGCCGGCGACCAGGGAATCCTCACCCCGACCTTGACCGGAGCACAGCCCGCTCTCTACTCGGAGAACGGAAAGACCGTGCGGCCGCTGGGCCCGGAGAGTGACACAGCGTTGGCCCTCCTTGACTCGCTGGATGACAACCAGAAGAAGCAGGCCGTGCTCAGCTATGAGCTTGCGGATCTGGTGCTCGGTCCCGGACAAGACGGCAAGAAGATTCAGCCCGAGGGCCTGAAAGCGTCCGCTATGAACGATAAGCAGCGCGCCATGTTGCTGGACGTGATCTCCCAATGGGCGAACATTATCAATGACAGCGCGGCCGCAGCCCGCATGGAGCAACTTAAGGCGGACATCCACGAGACGTGGTTCGCCTGGAGCGGCCCGGTCACCGGCACAATGGGAAAGAACATCACCGCTTACTACCGCATTCAGGGCCCGCACCTGGTCATCGAATACGCTCCCCAGACCCTTGGCGGCGATCCTGCGCTTCACGTTCATACCATGTATCGCGATCCAACCAACGACTACGGGAAGGGGATGATCAAGCAATGAAGGGGAAGGCTATCGCCGTCGCCCTGATACTTCTCTCCTTCACCGGAGTCGTCTCCGCGCACCGGCTCGATGAGTACCTGCAGGCCACTCTCATCTCGGTCGGGAAAGACAGGGTTGAGGTTTCCATGCGTCTCATCCCTGGCGTTGCAGTGTCTTCGGCGGTGATCGCGAGTATCGACACCAACGGAGACGGCAGCCTCTCCAGCGCGGAACAGTCTGCCTACGTGCAACGGGTTCTCAGTGAGCTGTCGCTCTCCATCGATGGCCGGCGGCTGACGCCCCACCTTGTCTCGGCGAACTTCCCACAGATTCAGGAAATGCGAGACGGTGTGGGCGAAATCCATGTGGAGTACACGGCCGAACTACCGAGTGGTGGTCCCGACCGCAGGCTCGTGCTCGAAAACCATAACCGGGCGCAGAGAGCGGTGTACCTGGTGAATGCCCTCGCCTCCAGCGATCCGGCAATCCGCATCGTGGCGCAAAAACGGAATACGGTGCAATCCGCATACGAGTTGGATTACACCGAGGCCGGCAGTGCCTCCGCCTCCGGGCGGGGTGGGTGGTGGAGCAACACGGTGGACGCAATGAACGCGCCCGGTTTGCTCAGCTTATATCACCTCGGCATGCGCCACATCGCTGGAGGGACAGACCATCTTCTCTTCCTGCTTGTGCTCCTTTTGCCTGCGCCTCTGGGAGTGGTTGCTTCCCGCTGGACCGGGGTCACAGGAGTGCGCAGCAGTCTGCTGCACATCCTGGAGATTGTTACCGCGTTTACTGTCGGGCATTCGATCACGCTGGGACTGGCGGCCTTCGGTTTGGTTCACTTACCGAGCCGCCCGGTTGAGGTACTGATCGCTGTGTCGATTCTGGTTTCTGCGCTGCACGCACTGCGGCCGATATTTCCCGGCAAGGAAGCAGCCATCGCCGCCTTCTTCGGCCTTTTTCACGGGCTGGCGTTTGCTTCCACCCTGAGCGCGTTGGGGCTCGCGCGCTGGGAACGAGTGGCCGGAATTCTGGCGTTCAACCTGGGAATCGAAACCATGCAAATAGCGGTGGTCGCAGCGATCCTGCCGTCTCTGCTGTTGATGAGCCGCACACGCGCGTATCGGTTTCTGAGAATTTTCGGCGCCATCGGTGCGGGTGCGGCCTCTGTGGGATGGATCGCGGAACGCATATGGGGCGTACAGAGTCAGGTGGACGTAGTGGTAAACGGATGGATGCATCACGCCGTTTGGATTGCTGTTGGGCTGTTGCTTCTAAGCATCGTTTGCTTCGTGTTGCAGAACTGGATGGTTGCGCGCGCCACGCCCTACGAAGGATCGGCGTCTGGGTTATCGAGACAATATTGAAACCTGTCCACGAACTGTGCCACATGTTGGCCGTCGACTAGAGCGTGGTGTACGTGGATTGACACCGGCATGGAACGGCGACCGTCGGCCTCGGTAATTTTGCCGAAAGTGATGAGCGGCGCGGAGTCGGCGTGGGACAAATTGCGCGCGTGCGAGATCGACGTGAAGTCAAACCAGGGCAGAACGGAATAACGGATCAGGTTGGCCTCAGGATAGCGTTCGATATCCTCCCTTTGACGCACGCGGTCCAGTTCGATGGCCGCCTCGCGCACGAAGTCGTCCATCCGCGCATAGAACTGGTAATGTCCCAGGCCGATTGTGCCGTTCGCGCGGCCGACAGCACTGCCTCCATGGATCTGTTCGTAGAGCCAGGCATCGCCGTCGACAATGCGTGTCCTGAAGTTCTCAACCTGGCGTGCGGCGACCAGGGACCGATGCAGCAGCGACAAAAAGACCGAGAGTTGATGGCGCTTGGCGTAACGGTACGCCTCCGTACAGTCAACGCGGAGGCAAACGCCGTGATAAGGTTCGGTGAAATCCTTGAAGAATTGAAAAGCCGCGCGGCGCTCCCACGTCTCAAGGTTGATCTTCTTTCTGCCGCCAACCACGATTTTTTCCATGCCCGTATGCTAGTGTAGTGCGTCGGAAATCACATGCGTCATTTCCGCTGCCTGAAAGTTGAGGGTTGGACAGAGGCTGGGGAAAAACCAAGTTCTTTTGAAGGGTACGGCCTTTAGGCCGTTCATAAAGATGCAATGATCGAGGGCTTTAAAGGCCCTACATTAAGCGGTCAAAATGAATCGGCTTTAGCCGCTGAGGGCTGCTAACTAAACGAGAAGGAAAGATGCCCTCGATGGCTTTAGTTAGGGCGTGTGTGAGAGCTGAAAAACATTTCCACGAAAGGTCCGCGGAACCGCAGGTCCCTCCGCTCCGCTACGCTGCGGTCGGGATGACAAAGGGGAGAGTATACCTTCCATTTGCGATTAGTTGCTGGTGCGGTGAAACTGCAGTCGCTCGGCTGCGCTCGTCTGTGTGACGCACTACACTAACAAGGATGTTCTTAGAAATCCTCTTCTACTCCTCGCGCAGCAATGCCAGCAGATCGGCACCCAATGCACGTTGCGCCGGAATCCAGGTAGCGAGCAGCCCCAGGATCAGCATAGCCATGACAACACCGGCCAATACCAGCGGATCTCGCGGGGTGGCCTGATACACAATCGAAGACAACACCCTCGTTGCTGCCATGGCCAGGATCAGACCCACGGCAGAACCGAACGCCAGCAGACGCCAGGCCTTTCCGAGTGCGGCGCGCAGCACTTCTTCCCGTTGCGCACCCAGGGCGATGCGAATTCCCAATTCCCGCATTCGTTTGCTAACCGAGTAGGAGGCCATGCCGAAGATTCCGGTGATCGCCAGCATCGCACCCAACCCACCCAACACACCCAGGGATATCGTGGCGACGCGCGACGCGAACAAAGCGGCGTCCATCTCCTTGTCCCACGTCCCGATCGAAAATGGCAGCCCTGCGTCCACATTTCGCAGGCTTCGTTCGATTGCGGCTGTTAGTTCCTGTGGGTCGCGGTTCGAGCGCACGATAAGCCAGGTGGAACTCGAGGGCGACTGCAAAATCGGCAGAAACGCCGCAGGCTGTGGATCTTCAGTGAGCATTCTGTATCTTCCGTTCTCCGCAACGCCCACCACTTGTATGCGCGTTCCATCGCTCACCTTGTAGAATCTGCCCACTGCTTCCGCCTCGGCGCCAAAGACTCTACGGGCAAACTCCCGGTTGACGACGGCCACCCGCGGCGCATGCTTATCGTCATGCAGGGTGAAGGCTCTTCCAGCCAGCAAAGCAGTGCCCGCGGCGCGAAAGTATCCCACGGATACATTCTGCGTATAGATGTTGGCAACCGCATTCGACGGGCGGAGATCAGTCGCAGTGTCTGGAAAGACACCGTCGTTGCTGAAACCCTGCCCGCCGAGCGGCATCATGTCAGAAGCTGCCGCGGCCGTTACCCCGGGAATCTCCCCCACGGCGTCGATCATGCGTTTCTGCATAACAGCCACCTGGTCGCCACTGTACCCGGCCATCTCCACGTCGGTTTCTACCAGCAGGGTGTTCTGCGTGACAAAACCGAAGTTGCCGCGCAGCGAGCGCAGCAAACCCCGTACCGCCACCAGCGACGAGGTCACCAGCACGGCACACACCACTATCTGCACAACAAGCAACAGGTCGCGGAGGTGGAACTGCCGTCCAGGCGCGTTGACAGACCCAGCCTTGATGGTGTGCCAGGGATCGGCCCGCAGCACTTGCCGTACCGGAACAATCCCAAAAAGGACTCCGCTTACCAGCGCCAGGAGCACCGCAAAAACAAACACATTCACGTCGGGGTTCACCGGCACATTCGCAGGAAAGCTCGACAAGGGATGCCACCTGCTCAACCACCGCAGCAACACAACGGCGCCCAAAAGCCCTGCAGCGCCTCCCGCCAGTGACACCAGCATCGCCTCCGTCAGCAACTGGCTCAAAATGCGTCTGCGGCTCGATCCCAAGGCAAGCCGAAGAGCAATCTCCCGGGAGCGGTCTGCGGCCCGGGCAGCAGAGAGATTGCCCAGGTTCGCACATGCAGCCAGCAGAATCAGTGCAGCCAGCAGCATCATCCCGGTGAGGAACGCCCGTACCGGGCGGCCAAGAAAGTCCCCCATCAGCCCTGGGCGAGCCAGCGAAAACACCATCTGGTCGTCTTCCTTCGGATAGCTTTTTTCCAGGTAGGCCGCAACAGAGTTAAGGTCAGCCTCCGACTGCGCCCTGGTGACTCCAGGCTTCAAGCGCCCTACCAGCGTTAGATCCCGAACCCCGCGTCCGTCAAGATAATTTCCGAACCCCGTCTGCTCTTCGTTCACCAGCGGCACCCAGAAGTCCGGCGTGAAATACAGCTCAGTGCCACGAAACCCTGGCGGCGCCACACCAAGAACCGTAAAGGGATGCCCGTTCACCCCGACTCTTCGCCCCACCACACCACGATCCCCCTGGAAATGGGCCATCCAATACGCATGGCTGAGCACAAGATAGGGACTGCTGTTCGCTCCGTGTTCGTCCGACGCATGGAAGAAACGGCCGAGATACGGTCGAATCTCCAGCACGTCGAAGTAGTTTCCGCTGGCCTCGTACAGCCACGCCGTAGAAGCCTTACCACCAGTGTTCAGACCCGCCCGCGAAATAGCGTAGGCGATCACTCCATCCAGGCTGCGGTTCCGATCGCGCAGATCGAGATAGTCCGGATACGATTGGATCGGAGATGGATCTCGACCGCGCTGGATGGTAAGCAGCCTCTGTGATTTGGGCAAATTCAGCGGACGCAGAATCAGTCCGTTGAGCACACTGAAGACGACCGCATTCGCACTGATTCCCAGCGCCAGGGTAATGACGGCAGTCGCCGTGAAACCGGGGGATTTGCGCAGCATGCGGAGGCCGAAGTGTACATCCTGCAGGAAAGTCGCGAGAAACTGCCCCCCGAGCGCTTCGCGACTCTCTTCCCTGTACCGCTCATAACCGCCGAACTTCACCCGCGCGCGGCGTTCGGCTTCTTCCCGAGTCAGACCAGAGCGCTCGAGATCGTTGGCGCAATGGCGGATATGCGAGCGCAGCTCCTCCTCCATTTCGGCATCGATCCGGGACCGCCGGAAGAACGTGGAAGCGAACGAGCAAAGAGAGGTGAAGAGGCTCATATCTCCTCCGGTTGCGCGGCGAGCGCGGCGGCCATGGGTGCGGCCAGAATAAGCAAGTCGAGACTTTCGGGAAGAAGCTGCACCTGACTGATCATGATGCCCCCTAAGATGATTAGGAGACTAATCAATTCTCTCCTAATCTGTCAAGGAGAGTGTCTGGGAGCCATTAGCCGCCGTTGTCTCACTTAAGCTCGTATGTAGTCCATTCCGTCCAGGCCGGTAAACAGGCCCGGGCCGGCCGGCGTCCAGTTACGAAACTTGGGGACGTCCAGTTTCCCTATGTTCGCATCGTCTTGTCCGCTATCACTTTTACCAGGGAGGTCGAGACCACGGGCGAGGGAGATTCACGACCTTCTCCGCTCGAGTTTCTCCGCTGGTCTTCATAAAATTCGATAAAATTCGACCTTTTTTGTGGTTTTGGAGCGATTGGCGGGTGCAACGGTTTCCGTCGAGACCCTGGCCTTGCATTTTGTCGAAAGCGTCCCTCACGTCTGCACGGGTTGGCTCCAAAACACACTCCAGCCGTCGCAACAGAGTGAACGGCAGAATGATGCGCCCAAATTCAGACTGCCTGAAGTCGCCGCGCAGTAGATCGGCCAAATCCCAGATTTCGCTTGCAAGGTTTTGCCGCACCATCGTCACCACTCCAGGCATGAAAGCCATGGTTAATCTCAGCTTAAATTTTGAGGATACAGTGCTGGAAACCAGCGTTCTACCACGGTAATGGGAAAGCCCAACCGCACGGGCGCTTTTGATCCCCCTGAAATAAGCAGCCCTGACTGCAGGAGTCGCGAAAGCACAGTGCGGGCCATACGTTCCTTGTAGCCCGTGAGAGCAGGCGCCTGGCCGCGCTCGAACTCTCCGGCGAGAAGTGCTTCACGCAGCAGAGGAAAGCTGCCTTTTGGTAAACGGCCCGCGCGCACTTCCTCTTCGACATATATCTCCATTCTGCGCAGCAGCTCTGATGGCTCGAGAATCGAACGCATATAGTTCACCTGGTCTACACAGACAGTCAGAAAAAACTGGCAGAACTCAATAAGCGCGGCCT
>JBAVQC010000176.1:0-2124 GCA_049693715.1 Acidobacteriaceae bacterium
GGTCCCCAAAGCACGATCGCTGAGAGGAAAAGAGAAAATACAAGTTTTTTCATGAGGTAAAACGCTCCTGACACCATACCGGAGGCCCGGTTACAAACGTCGGTGACTGTTGCATATGAATGCACGCCCTGTGCCAAATTGGGAAAGGGGTGCGAAGCCGCCTGGTTTTTTGGCTGAAAGATAGCGGAATATGCCAGGACGACCCTCGCACCTGGCCGTGTAGATCAGGAATTATCAAATAATTCTTAAGACTGCCTGTCGCTCCTGAATGACCAGGTGCACTATGACCCTCGTATGCAGATATGAGTCAACGAAACTAAAATACAATTTGTTGTATTCCCAGGCTGAGAGGTCTCCCCCTTCCGGAGAAGTAGAATTGACGGCATCAACGGGCGTCATCATTGATGACCAGCGAGGGGGTCGATCTCTTAATCCAGGACTAGTTTCTGCCTGGTGTTGGAGCAGGCTTAGCCAGCGCGCTGTCGCGCTGCTTTTCCGTCGCGGCTGCGGCCGTCGTGTTTCCTGCGAGCCGATAAGCTGAAGCGAGCGCACTGTACGTGGCCGCGTCAGGATTGCCTGCTTCCACCGCCTGCTTGAGATAGGCAATCGCCAACTGGGGCTGTTGCTGAGCCAGGGCACACAGGCCCCGCCGGTACAGATTCACCACCGAGTCAGCGGAGCTCGTGTAAGAGGGTACGGTAAGACCCCACAGCGGTTGACTGTCCCCCCCGGCCAAACGAAAATTAATTGCCTGGGATGTGCTTTCGTGGCTCTCCGGGTCGGTGACGTGGATCACTAGGCGATAATTGCCCGGATGCAGATCGGTGGTGGGAATATCGGTTCCCATGAGCAGGTTGCCCTGAAGATCAAAGCCCGATCGGTCTACAGTCTGCGCCTGCTCTTTCTTTGTGGGCACGCCCAACTGGCCAATCAAGTAAGACACTTCCAGGTTTCTCCCCTTCAAAGAAACCGGTGAACCTGGCTCCTCCCAGAGCTGATAAATCACCCTGAGAGGATCGCCGCCCGTGAGCGCGACATTATCCGCTCCCGCCACTGGGATTTTTATGCCGGAAAAGCTGAACGGTTGATTCTGTGCGGAATCGCGCTGGGGCGCTGACAGCGAAGAGAACACGATCTGGCTCATTCCCAGCGTGTGGTCAAAGGCCGGGACCAGGATGCCTCGCGTTTGCGCAAAGCTCTGTTTGGTCACGAGATTCGTGATGTCGACACGGAGCTGGTACTTGCCGGGAACAGCAGCCAAACGGCCACCAACCGCCAGAGATCGGGATCGCAGCCGGTTCACTTGATCAGAAGTGAGATATTCCTGCAACTGCTGGGTATCGGAGTAAATCAACTTGCCTTCTGAAGTCAGGAGCTGTGATTCCACTGAGAGCGAATAATAGACACGCTGGCTCGAGTCTTTTCCCAGAACGAAATCACTGGGATTGAGCACCCGCAGCAGATAGTGGATACTGGCCTGCTCAGCCCCATCCCTGGTTGCCATCGCAGTAAGATCGCTAAAATCCTGTCCTAACAGAACTCGATGGGTCACGCCCTCTAACAGCGAGCGCCTCCGCGCCAGTAGATCTCTGTTCTCCGGCAAATTACGATAATCGCGGATCTTGTTGAGCACTGCATCCGATTCGAGGGTGACGGTTCCATTTGTGTTGTCGACGGGCTCGTTGGGGAAAATCGAGAGGGTTAAGTTGGCAACTTCATTGCCAAGGTCCGTCTTGATGATTTTCAGCGCCGTTTTCGGGTCATTGATCGCATTGGTGCTGTCGATGAGTGCGTCCGGGCCGTCCTGGTAGGGAGAGTAAATCTTGAAATCCTCGGCGTTGCTCTGCTTGTAGAAGAGGACCGAGAAATAGGGAGCCAACGCGCTTGCCGGATCCTGATAGAACCAGGTCTCGATAGCTTTCAACTCCCTTTCATTCGGATACGCTCTCTTCTGCTGCGGAGGGCCCAGAGTGATGTAGACCATACCCCGGTCTGTGCTCCAACCATTTGCTGCTGCAGCCGAGCCAAAATGGGTATTGGCGTATTCCAGTCGCCGGTAGTGTTCTTCTCGAAAGGCATTGCTGGGGGAGTTCGGATCCGGGTTACGAATCGCCCAAAAAGTTT
>JBAVQC010000177.1:0-13259 GCA_049693715.1 Acidobacteriaceae bacterium
CGACCACCTCCCAGATGGATCGCGCACTGTGCTCCTCATCGATCAAATGCTCCACGTCGATGGTATGCAAAACCAGTTGAGAACGGTTAATCGAAGCCAGGCGAGGAGGAAACGGCGGTTTGCTCATTACCTGTAGTGTATTGCCATCGCTCCATTAGTAACAGTTATTGTATTTGCACAGGAGGCAATTTATTCACAGCTTCCAGACGAAATAACCACCATGAGTCCAGCCTTTGCGGGCGCGCAACATTTTCACCCCCAGCCGCTCAGGTCTATTGAAAACCCATAGTACTGGCAGCCGTTAAGGCTTCCTTCAAGTCGCTGTATCTGAAGCGCCCTCCAAGAGCAGATCAACGACTGACCTCGTAGCCGGCGCGGTTGGCGCGGGGCGCCCTTGACGGCATCGGAGAAGGTTGAGCGAGCGCTGAACTCTTCCCCGATCAGTTGTTACTCCATGGATTAACAGCGTGTGCTGCGCTTGAGTGTAAATGGTCCTTACTCGCCGGCGTGCGTGCCATCGCTAAATTGCAGCGTGGCGCTGCGGAACTCGAGCGCGGTCAAGAACGTTTTGTTGCCCTTGACGTCTGTCATCTCAGCTTCCATATTGTTCCGCCCTTCGACGATATGTGCCGGAACGGTTTTGGTCCAGTTACCGTCAGTGAACGTTACCTGCACATTTGGATCCGTTCCAGTCCATACGACCTTATAGGTCCCCTTCGGCAGTTCGGTGGTTCCTACCGTTACATTACTATCGAGTTCGACGTTGGCAGAGTTTTTGGAGGCGGCGTTTGCAGCGAATGGAAGGAAAGCGAGGATGAAGGTAAAGCCCAGGATTGGTTTCGTCATGTTTATCTCCCTGATCTGCTTCCGCTCTTCGATCGTTTCGAGAAGCATTCTCTAAATTAGAAACGCGCCGCCGCGCACCTAATCTTAATAATTGTTAAGCTCGCGACATCCTCGCGGATCCACCGAATTGCGCAAGCCTATCTCATAGAGAATTAACCGCTCAGATGCAAAGCGGAGCTCCGCCTCAGCACAGGAAGGGATCGACTAGACGGAGATTGATTTATCCAGGGTCTGCATCGCCACCTTCTCTGTGGAGGATAGACGCGGCAGAACGATCTGTACCTTAAGACCCGGCTTTGCGTTTTCGGCTGTGATGGTGCCTTGATGTACCTGAACCGCCCGCATCGCGATCGACAGCCCAAGCCCAATCCCACCGCTGTTGGTATCGCGCGATTCTTCTACGCGGAAGAAAGGCTTAAATATCTGAGAGAGCAGCTCTTCGGAAACACCGGGCCCATGATCGCGAATTTCGACGATCGAGGTATCCCCAGTTTCGGCCAATGTCACCTCTACAGCTGAGTGAGATGGTGAATAGCGAATCGCGTTTCGTAGCACATTGGCGACAGCGCGGCGTAGGAGCTGCGGGTCTGCCCAAAGCGCTCGCTCCAGTTGGCCGCTCACCTGAAGCCTGCATTCCCGCAACTCCGCGTCAAGCCGTTCTTCGCTGACGATCTCGTTTACCAGTTGCTCGAGATCCACGATTCCAAATTTTCTGGCTTCCGGATCGCCCTCGGCTCGCGTGATTTCGACGAGTTCAGAGACCATGGACGTAATTCGGTCCACGTCACGCTCAATACGATCCAGGGCGTGGCCCTGATCGGGCGAGTTCCTTGCGAGCCTCACGGCAAACTTGAGCCGGGCGAGTGGCGATCGAAGCTCATGCGAGATGTCAGCCAGCAGTCGCCGCTCGCTGGTAAGCAATCGCTGCAACCGTTCCGCTGTTTCATTGAAGGCCCGACCCAGGTAACCAATCTCATCGCGGCGGCGGGTAGGGCAGCGGGCAGAGAGATCGCCGCGACCAAATCGCTCTACCGTTGCGGTTAGATTGCGGATCGGCGATACCAGCCAGACCGCCGCAGCCCAGCAGAGAATTCCTGTAGCTCCTATGACCAGCAGGTAGTACGGAAAGAAGTCCCAGGGATGAGGGCGAGGGGGTGGGAGGGCGATAAACCAGTACGCGGCATCCGCCGTTCTGCGGCTGATTACCAGCTTGCCTGCGCGGCGTTGGCGCCCTTCCACCGCTCCAGCCCCAGGGATCAAGTTCGATAGATCCTGACCGGAAACGACATCGACACCCGCGGAATTGAGGAGATAGTGCGAGCCACCAAAGACCCGGTTCGCACGCTGCATATAAGCCGAGACGGCGGCTGGACCGCCACCATCCAATGCCTGCCGGGCCTCTTCCAACTGTAGTTCGTCGGTTCGTTCGAATGTCCGGTAGAAGGTGTTGCGCTCAATCTGCCTCGAAATGGCAAGAAAGACCACGAGAGACAACGACAACGTTCCTGCCATCACGAGCAGGATTCCCACGTAGAGAGATCTCATAGAGTGCCTCTGTTCGGCGATTCCCCGGATAGGTTGCGCATGATCTTGTGGCTCGGCGCGATCCTCAATAACACTTAACGTTCCGTGCTCGTAAAGACATATCCGACGCCCCGAATGGTACGAATCAAGGTATGACCGGATTCAAGCTTCTTGCGCAAGCGGCTGATGTGTACGTCGAGAGATCGGTCCGCGGGAGTTGCTTTGCGTTCGAACAAACCCTCGGTGATCTCGTCACGAGATACGATCCGGCCGGCCGAGCGAGCCAGTAAATCGAAGATGTCGAACTCCATTGCGGTCAAATCTACAAGGCGCTTGCCCTTCCACACCTCGCGTTTGTTGACATCGATACGGATCTCTCCAAACCTGGTGACTGCATCGTTCAGATGACGGGAGCCGGCGATTCGCCGAAGGACTGCACGGATGCGCGAGAGGAGCTCATCGGGATCGAAAGGCTTGACCAGATAGTCATCCGCACCTTTGTCTAAACCTTCGATTCGATCGCTGCGATGGGTCCGAGCTGTCAACATGATGACCGGCACAGCACTCTGACGACGGATCTGGTGCAACAGAGTGAAACCATTAATTTGAGGCAACATGACATCAAGGATCACCAAGTCGTATCGGCCCTCCAGAGCGCGGGCAAGGCCGTCACGGCCGTTATGAACGGCTGTCACCCGGTGGCCGTTCTCCGCGAAAAACTCCTGCATCATGCTGCATAACTCTGCATCGTCATCGATGAGGAGCAACGATAACTTCCCGGATGCGGGCGATGTGCCTGGCGTCGCCATTTCCTAAACCTATCGGCGAACTTCGCTCTTGCACACCAGTTTACGCGAGGGCACAAGCTCTGAATGCCGGCATTGAAGGGACAGGTCCCCAGTAGGAAGCCCCGGCGAGGAAAACACCAAGCCTCATGGTTGCGACGGTTCCCACTCGCCCTTCACAATGCTCCCTTCGCCTTCCCCGGGCCACGGTGGCATTGTCACGGCGATGGCAGCGAGCGGTTTGTCGCCAAATGACCGAAACTGGAATTGTGTGCCTAAAGGGATCGTGAGTGACACGCCCGGGTACACATCAACAACCGCGGTATGCCCGTTCTGTTTTCGCCACACCTGACCACGACCTGCCACGAAGTACCAGATTTCGTCCACGGTGCGATGAGTGACGGCTTTCGATGTCCGATTGGGAGCAAGCTCGAAATCTATCATCGAACCTTTCTTCAAGCCTACAAGAAGCCTCACATCGGAGCCGTCGGGCGCGACTGTATCCCGCTGCAATGGTAGATTCTTTGTAGAAAAGTCTGTGAGCTCTCGTACTCCGATGTGTGCGGTCATGTTCTCCAATTGCTTTGGTTCTTTGCGGCATCCAGCAAGGGCAAGTAAAGCTCCCGCCCCGAAGACCGGCAAAAGTATTAAGAACCGGTTTGATAAAATAGTCATTTGAGAATCCTTGCGCCCAAGCGTATCAGTAACGCGCAATTTGCCGGCCCTAAGGGATAAACCCTTCTTCATTTCCTCACTCCTCGCGGCGCCTATACATTCAAACAGACGAAAACGTACTCCGTTAAGATCGGCTCCGTTCCAATGTCGTTCGATTCACTTATGGGGTACTTTTCGTCGGTCCCCAGCCGCGGGGTCCCAATTGCCGAGATGTTGGAAGGCATGGGATAGGGGCGGTGTAGGCTACACCGGCCTCGGTACAGCTACGCGACCTTCACTTGAATTTCAAAGAGGACAACAACCGGTGTACAAGGTTCATCAATGCCTGCCCTTTGACTGGTCATATCTGGGGCGTTGATACCGACTTTTCGTCCAAGTGGCTCGCGTTCCATTGTCCGTGAGTGACTTGGTGATATTGCGCTCGTCGACGCCCGAAATTGCCTGGTGACGCATCCTCAGAAGAGCAGCTGTACGAAGTCAACCAGGTTACGCTGAAACACTGGCCAGATATGCGCCCCTGGCGACTCGACCGCCTTCACTGCATATCCTTTTTCTTGCAACTCCTTGATGAGTTTCCGATTCGGTTCCAGCAAGGAATCGCTCGTTCCGCACGAAATCCAGAGGAGCCGCAGTTTGCCCGCTCCGCCGCTGACTGCCGGTGGGCGCACGAACGGCGCTGCGCTGCTAAATCCACCAACCCAGGCAAACTCTCCTGTGCCGTCCTTGCCGGTGCCGTTCAGTCCAATGTCGAGGCTCTGGGCTCCGCCCATGGAAAGTCCCGCGATCGCCTTTGCTTCGCGCGTTTTTGTAACTCTGTACTCCGACTCCACGCGCGGAACGATCTCGGTCAACAGGACATTTCCAAATAGGGCGTTGTTGGCAACGAAGAGCCGGCCAAAGTCGGGGTCCGACGGTTGCTTGGCAGCCACCGCCATGTCGCCGTATCCCAACGGCATGACAGCCACCATTGGCTTTGCCTTGCCCTGGGCAATGAGGTTGTCGAGCACGAAGTTCGCTCCACCCATCTCCGTCCAATCAGCTGCCCCTTGGGAAAGACCGTGCAAAAGGTACAGTGTCGGATAACTGATCGATGCACGCGCGTCGTATCCGGGGGGCGTGTAAACAAAGTACTCACTTCGACCGCCCTGCAGCCCCTTCACAACCTTTGATTCATAGAAGTGCCGATGCACCTCGCCATGCGGCACGTCGGTGGGCTCCCAGGGCTGACTGCCCCCTATTACGCGTACGACGCTATTCAGGTATGCGTAATTGGGGATGACGTCGGCATTCAATGGGTCGAGCTCTGCTTTGCCATCTACGAGGTAGGAGTACCAATACGTTCCCGAGGCCAGCGAAGCACTGGTCACCGACCAGACGCCCTCTGTTTGCGCCATTTTCAGCGGAGCCTCCAAACCGGCCAATGCTACGAGCACCTCATGAGCACCTGGCCGTTCGAGGCGAAAGGTCACGCTGCCATCCTTATGCAACTCAGGAGACACCAGGGTGGTTCGCTGCCCAAACGTAGCCGTCGGAACTAACGCCGCCACCAGAACCGCTATGGGAAGGGCGGTTGGGAACGGGGTAAAACCGCTGAGTATGTTTCGGGTCATACGGCGCAGTATACCCTGCCATTCCTGACAGCGGATGATGCGACAGCTTGTTACAGGTTGCCAACAGGCCAACGAGCTCATCCAGTCGGGTCGAACGTGAAATCGCGGATTCAGGTCGGATTGTCCGCCGATCCGGACGTTGACCCCATTTTCGGGTTATGTCCGTGTAGGCGGTCAACCGGACAAGGAGCCTCGATCGACACAACCAAGCCCACGGGCAAACTGGTCTTCGGCATCTTGGCCGCCTAGCTGAGTTCGAACGTGAACTCATCTCCGAACGCACCAAGGTTGGACTTATCTTCGTGCGGGCACGCAGTAGAAAAGGTGGCGACCGGTACAAAATGACCGCAGCCAAGTTGCGGCTCGCCATGGCATCCATGGGAAAAACCGCGGACCACGGTCGGCAGCCTATGCCGTGAGATAGGGGTGACTCGTCAAACTCTACCAGCACGTCGCCCCAAACGGTTCACGGCTGAGCATGGCGGTGCGACGCCACCCAATGAATGGGCATCATGCGTTAGACTGCGAGCATGCTTCGTTCCGCAAGTATCGTCGCTCTTACTCTGTCTCTGTTACCCGTTCTGCAAGCACAGACAAGCCCGTTCGTCGGCCGTTGGGATTTCAACATTACTCAATCGAATGGCAAACAGGCTGCCGTCTGGCTCGGCATTAAGGAGAAAGGAAGCGGCCTCGATATCTGGTATCAGCCTACCGGTGGCCACGTCTTCCAGGTTCCGGACTATAAAGTGAGTGGTTCTCATCTCGCGCTCACTATGGAGCACGACACATCTATCGAGCTGGACGCGAAGGATGGCAAGCTCGTTGGAACCCAAAAACACGCCGGTCACGGCATAGAACTCACCGGTCTGCCGGCTCCTGCGTTGAAAGGCCACGAACCGAAGGCTTGGACCAAGCCGGTAAAGCTTTTCGATGGTAAGGATCTAAGCGGTTGGACTCCCATCGGCGACACAGCTAATAGTCACTGGGTCGTTCAGGACGGCGATCTCCTCAATGAAAATCATGGTGCCAACCTGAAGAGCAACGAAAAGTTCACCGACTTTAAGGTTCACTTCGAAGTAAACTGCCCTGATGATGCCAACAGCGGCTTCTATCTTCGCGGACGGTATGAAGTCCAGCTCGAATATGAACAGACAGGAACCGAGCCGCCAGAGCGCTCTATGGGAGCAATCTACGGACGCCTTGCGCCAAGCTCCATGCTGCCCCGCAAACCTGGCGAATGGGAATCATTTGACGTCATCCTGGTGGGAAGAACGGTAACGGTTGTTCGTGACGGCACGTTGACCATCGACCACAAAGAAATTGACGGTATCACCGGCGGTGCGCTCGATGCCAACGAAGGCGAGCCCGGATCTTTCTACATCCAGGGCGACCACACCGGCGGCCTCAAATTTCGCGACATCACCGTTTCCGTACCAAAGCGATAACCGTTTAACCGATGTATCGGCATAGTGCCATAATGCCGATCCTCGGATTATGCCGCGCCGGTTCTCGACTCTACACGTTTGGTGTAGTGCCCCCTTGCTCCGTAGGACCTATCGCAACTGTAGCACCCGCGCATCGTGCTTGGTTTGTCGCCAACCATAATGACTACACCCGTTTTGGGGTCAACTTCTGGATAGGTGGTTTGTGGGGACGTGATACCTATTCCCCGCATGACTGACGTGCCCTTTCTGCGAAGCAGGGCGCGGAAGATCACCAGCAAAGTGATCGGTTCAGGAAAGAGCAAGGTTCGAGCCGTTTCGGAGCCATCTGAAAAGCAGATGTCCGATATACCGGCTAATCGGGCAGGGTGGATTCCGGCACCGCGATCCCTTCAACCCTAGATCCGAATACCCAAAAGCGCCGCCGGGGCGTTGCGATCTTTCCGTGTGCCCTCATCGAACGGGCAGCAGCCCGTAGACATCTACCTCGTGCTTTGCGCCCACATATACATGCCCGTTCACGACCGTTGGGATGTTGAACCGTAGGGCAAGGCCGGGGCGGTCCCGTCCGGCATTTTGCTCGCTGTTGTAAAGTTCATGCGCCACATTTGCAGCATCATAAGCGTAGAGAGCCGCAGGCTGGTCAGGTGCGTTCCAGACTTTGGAGCGGAGCAGCCACACGATGCCATCGTCGAGTCCGTTGGCGGATAACGTTGGGGTTGCCGATACACCAGCAAAGCCACTCGCCGCCTTCGGCGTGAGCTTGCCGTCGATCACAGCAAATTGACGTAGCGCGTCCCCGTCGCTTAGCACGTATACATAGTGGTTCCAATAGGCCATCGATCCAAAGACACCATTGGGAACGGCTATCGTCTGCACCGCATGACTATTGTTCCCAGGCTGCCATCGTCCCATGTGGTCGCGGTCCACCAAGTAGAGGACGCCCCCCTTCCCCTCCACCACCGCCAGGTGCGGATAGGCGCCGGATTGATCGGGCAACAGCATCGGCCCACCGGAACCCAGGTCGCTGTCGTTTGCATCCAGGTTGGCCACGTTGTACGGGGCGAAGTAATCACTGAGCTTTAGACCCTCTCCGCTTAACTTGAGTAGGGAATCGCCATAGTCGCGGCCGCCCTTGGCGGCGTCGAAACGCCCATTGCCGGTGGCGAGAAAGATATTGCCGGCTTTGTCGGCCGCCGGCCCGGTATCCCCTTCCCAGATTCCGCTGTCGTCGGCATCAGGAGATGCATTGAAGACCGCTTCCTGCTTCAAATTCCGCGCGCCGTAAGCCATGACCCAGCCGTGGTAGGGGCCGACATCGCAGGCAGAGGCCCATGTGAGATAAATGGTGCCGCGGTTCAACAACAGTGCTGCCCGCGGGTTATCCCGCAATGGATTGAAGGTCAGCTTTCCGCTGCTGCTCCCGGTCCCGGAGCCGCTCATGCTGGCTCGAATCTCCACCGGGCCGCCGAATTTCTCCACCCCAGTGGTCACCGCGAGCGCGTGCAGGCGCTGGGCGTAGACGTTCGTTAAAAAGCCTGATCCGTCTCTGGTGCGTGCCAGGACGTAGAGTGTTCCGGTGTCCGGGTCGATAACGGGGGTCGACGTGATTCCAATTTCCGGTGAGATGAATGGGCAATTTGCATCCCGCGCCGGCACGGTGGTTAAACCGTTTTTGAGAAAGCTCGCCTGCCACAGCGGAGTACTCGGTTTGCCGTAAGCATCGAAGGCATAGACACTATCGTGCTCGGTGGCGATAAAGAGTACATCGTGGCGGCCTTTCCCTGGAATCTCCACCCCGCCGAGGAAGAGCGGTTGTGCATAGACATCTCCGTCCACGTGCAAGGTGAAGATCTTTCCAAAGTGCTGAACATTTACACTGCGCGGCGTCAGTTTGGTCTCATTAAGATTCGCGCCGGTACGTGCGTTGTCGTATTGGGACGTAATCACCCTCTGTGCCCCCGCCAACCCCGCAAGCGCGAGGACGGCCAAAAGGACGACCACACGATAACAAATCCATTGCCTTTTGCTTTGACCCATTCTGAAACCCTCGATGAAGACGCGCTCCGATCGCCGGTCGCATGGACGGAAAAGAGCCAACGCGAGCGTTACTCTCCTCCGCTCTCTGGCATCCCCTATGTAGTATACAACCTAACGCGATCAGGGAAGGGTTCGAGATTAACTCCGCAAGCTGCTTGGGGCTCGGCCTCCATGCCGGGCCAGCTACTTTTTCGGCGCCTTTATGTCGTGCCCGTTCCGATGCAGAACGAGATGCGTCACGGTGCCTTGGACATCTTTGACGAATTCGATTTCCGCCGGGACAACGGTTGGAAAAAACTTCGTCTCTGTTTCGGCGTAAAGAGGGTCTTTTCCCTCGCCAGTCGCCTGAATCATCAACTGGCCACGCTCCAGCGTAACAACCAAATCGAATCCTTTCCGAAGCTCGAAAGTGCCGACGTATTGGGCCAGGATCTTGGGGTCGATCCGGACGGCTACCCGGATGGTAGAACGATAATCAGGCCACCCGTATTCGTCGGCGATGCTGTGCATGACCTCGTCGCCCAACTCACCGCCGGCGTCGCTGTTCGTCATGACAACAGCGCCATCGCCACTCTTCTCGTATGCCACGAAGATATTCCTGAAACCTTCGTTCGCTCCGCCGTGTGAGAAGTACGGGTTGGAATTTGTCCCGCCGATCTCGAGGCCCAGACCCCAGTGTCCGATTCCTGGCATTAGCATCTGTCGTGTCATCTCGATCGACAGAACGTGATTCGCTTTCCCCTCGAGGGATTGCTCGACTTCAATTGCGTATCGTGCCAGTTCGCTCGGGGTTGTCCACAAACCCGCTGCGGCCATTTCGGGGTAGGTGTGCGCTCCACCCTCAACCGGCTTGCCGTCAGCCCGATAAGGAGTGGCGGCGAAATCTTGAAGAGCCTGCGGCAGGGGCTGCTCATACGTGCTGTGCATCATACCAATAGGTACTAGCACCGAGGCCTTCATTAGTTTGGGGAAGGGTTCTTTCCCGGTGTCGATTAGAACCTGCTGCATGACGGTGTATCCGCCGCCCGAGTACTTCCAATTGGCGCCAGGCGCCGCTTCGCTTCGGATCGCCGGTGTATTCGCAGGCTTTTCGCCGTTGAGCACCTGTGGCAACGTCGGGACGGGCTCATCTGTGGCGTACCCGGGAAATCCGTGCACGGTAGTTCCGGCCGTATGAGTCAGCAACTCTCTCAGAGTTATCGGCTTGCCCATAGCAACAGGATCGGCAGGAAACTTCCAACTGGTCAAGTAGGTATTTACGTCGGCATCCAGCGAAAGCTTTCCTTCCTGCACCATGCGCAAAGCTGCCATGGCCGCAAGCGGCTTACTGATCGAGCCGGCCTGGAACATCGTATCGGCGGTGACGGGCGGCCCACCCAAGCTGCGCACACCAAAGCCACGCGCCCATTCGATCTTTCCCCGATGAATGACTGCGATGCTCACGCCGGGAACCCTGAGTTCTTTCATTCGATTGGCAAGCATCTGGGTCGCGTGCTCATTGCCTTTGATCACCACGCCGCCCGTCAGGCCCGTAATGACATGTTGAATTCGCTGCTCGACGTCCGCGGCAGATACGGGCGCATTCTGCCCACGCGCAAGTGGTGTTATGGAACAAAGCAATACTATGAGTGCAAACTGCCTGGGAGCGAGCATACGCATCAATCCTCCGCGCCAACACCGACCATGCCGGGATTAGACAGACAACATGCATATATAGCACACTACATAGAATGCGACATTCTATGCGTTACTTACCTCAGCCTCGATTTCGCTTATTGAATGGTAAACGTGAGGAGCTGTTGCCAAAACTGTGTGAGAGCGAGCGGCTATTGGCCATGCGTCTTGCGCTAATGCCGGCCTGTGGCGACGCGGCGACCACAGCATATGCTCCACGGGCTGAGAAATACGGCGACAGGATATACCTATTGCAGCCATCAACGCTCTCGACGGTGAATGGGTATCATGGTGTGGACCCCAAATTTGAGACACTGAGATACAGAGAAACAGGGACAACTGCGGCGAACGGAGGTTCGGAAGGGGGTTGAGCTACCTGTCCCCGAAACTTCCCCCGAAACTTCCCTAAAGGCTGGTAACCGAGAGAAATAGGCAAAAGATCGGCAGGATCGGGATAACGGCCCGCATTCGATTCTGCCTAAACTGCAGATGGAGAGAAACAATGCAAAAACGAACGCTAGGTAAAGATCTGGAAGTTTCTGCACTCGGTCTCGGCTGCATGAGCATGACTGCGGCCTACGGGCCTGCAGGCGATAAGGGCGAGATGATCCGGTTGATTCGAGATGCCCACGGTCTCGGCGTCACGCATTTCGACACTGCTGAAGCCTATGGACCATTTGCGAACGAAGAGTTGGTGGGCGAAGCGCTTCAGCCGATCCGCGATAAGGTGACGATTGCCACCAAATTCGGTTTCGACATCGATCCGGAAACTGGCCAGCGCCGCTTTGGGACGAACAGCAAGCCCGAGCACATAAAGCAAGTGGCGGACGCCGCATTGAAGCGTTTGCGGACCGATCATATCGATCTTTTCTATCAGCATCGTGTCGATCCTGACGTTCCGATCGAGGACGTGGCGGGAGCGGTGAAGGAGTTGATCGCCGAAGGCAAGGTCCAGCACTTCGGCATGTCGGAAGCTGCAGTCGAAACTGTTCGCCGGGCGCACGTGGTTCAGCCAGTTACGGCTGTACAGAGCGAATACTCGCTCTTCTACCGCGGCCCTGAAACTGAACTTCTGCCCGCGCTAGAGGAATTGGGCATTGGGTTCGTTCCATTCAGCCCGCTCGGAGCCGGATTTCTCACGGGCAAGATCGATGAGAACACGAAGTTCGATCCCACCGACTTCCGGAATATGGTACCGCGCTTCTCGCCAGAGGCCCGGAAGGCAAACATGACTTTGGTTGATCTGGTCAAAGGCGTCGCGGAACGCAAGCGCGCGACGCCTGCACAAGTCGCACTCGCCTGGTTGCTGGCGCAGAAGTCGTGGATCGTGCCGATCCCAGGAACGACCAAGCTGCACCGGCTTAAGGAGAACCTGAGTGCTGTAAACCTTGAGCTGACCGAGGCCGACCTCAAAGAGATCGATGAGGCTTCGTCAAGCTTGAAACTCGAAGGCGCACGCCTGCCTGAAGCGATGCTGAAGATGACCGGACGCTAACAGCAATCAGCAAGTACCACAGAGGAAATGATGAAAAACACGAGAGCAAGACTTCAAGTCATCGCATTCGCAGTGAGCCTTCCACCGGAGACGATCGTAGAACCCGCCGACACGCGACCAAACCTTCTCCACAGGCGCTTCAACAACTATGGACTCGCTGACCGTTGCGTACTGAGGGTTCGGAATCTGAAGCGAAACCTCCACGGGCGCTTGCTGTGCATCGCACGTAGCAGCAAGAGACACGACGCCCGCTTTTTCTGGCCCGATGATCGATGGCGCAATCGTGATCGATGAGCCGCAGACCCTTTATCAAGCCGGCAAGTATCAGCATGTTCCGACAACCCGTTGACAGACAGGACGATCACCAATGATCTATGAATACGAGAGTAATCGTCCTGTCTGTCGCCTCTTTCGAAGTTCTCAAAAACTTGTCGCGCATTTTCCGAGAATTTGCTGACGTAGTCGTGTATGTTCTGTCGTGTGGTCGTGGCTCCGACTGTGGCGAGGGAGTATCCCGACGTGTTGTAGAACGTCGCCCTTGCTATGTCTGGCAGGATGAGATCGTGGTCGAGACCTTGGCCTTGTATTTTGTCGAAGGCGTCCCTTACGTCTGCACGGGTTGGCGCCAAAACACACTCCAGCCGTCGCAACAGAGTGAACGACAGAATGATGCGCCCAAATTCAGACTGCCTGAAGTCGCCGCGCAGTAGATCGGCCAAAATCCCAGATTTCGCTTGCAAGGTTTTGCTGCACCATCGTCACCACTCCAGGCCTGAAAGCCATGGTTATTCTCAGCTTAAATTTTGAGGATACAGTGCCGGAAACCAGCGCTCTACCACGGTAATGGGAAAGCCTAACCGCACGGGCGCTTTTGATCCCCCTGAAATAAGCAGCCCTAACTCCAGCAGTCGCGAAAGCACCGTGCGGGCCATACGTTCCTTGTAGCCTGTGAGAGCAGGCGCCTGGCCGCGCTCGAACTCTCCGGCGAGAAGTGCTTCACGCAGCAGAGGAAAGCTGCCTTTTGGTAAACGGCTCGCGCGTACTTCCTCTTCGACATATATCTCCATTCTGCGCAGCAGCTCTGATGGCTCGAGAATCGAACGCATATAGTTCACCTGGTCTACACAGACAGTCAGAAAAAACTGGCAGAACTCAATAAGCGCGGCCT
>JBAVQC010000178.1:0-5057 GCA_049693715.1 Acidobacteriaceae bacterium
GTTCAAACGATGCGTAGCTGCGTAAAGCCTTTAAGTAAGTCTCTTGTACGAGATCCTCGGCATCGTTCTGATTCTGCGCAAGCCAGCGCGCGAAGTTGTAAAGGGAATCGAATAGGGGCAAAGCCAACTGTTCAAACCCGGCCAAAGATCTATCTTCCTGTGAGGATGAAGGCCCAAAATGGACCATGCCCCGTGGGCTAAAGCCAAGACGTCTCATTTGCCTCCCCCGAATCGCACCCCAACAGTGAGCGCCTGACCGCAAGGCATCAATTCACCCGGGCTCTTCTCCTCATAACCGGTCAATTGCCTGCCAAGTGCATGATCGCTAATGGGTTAGCTCTGCACATATCCTTGGCCCCGGTGTGCGACCCCTGCGGTGCACAGGTGGGGATGGAGGTTTCTCATTCCAATACCTACGATTCCCTTGCCGGATGAAGTGCTAGACTTCCGTGCGAAGGCCGAATATGGAACCCTTGCGGCATACCTTGCTTGTGCGATTCGGAACCTATGAGGTTTGTTTCCAGTCGGGCGAGGTGCGCAAAGCGGGTGTGAGAATCAGAGTTCAGCAGCAGCCGCTGAAATTGCTGGAGGTTTTGCTGGAACGTCCGGGGGAAGTGGTCACCAGGGAGGAACTCCGCAGCCGAGTCTGGCCCAACGAAAGTTTTGGTGATTTCGACCAGGCGGTCAACATTGCAATCGCGAAGCTTCGGAGCGCGTTAGGGGACGCGGCTGAGAATCCGCGATATATCGAGACTCTTCCAAAACGTGGCTATCGTTTCATTGCGGACGTGTCCTTTGTCGACGCGGACGGCCGCAATCGAAGGCCAGAATCTGCGTTGTCAGACGCGCCTGAGACAGAGCCTGAGCACCAGCTCCAAGACAATCGGTTGACCGTCCCGCCTAAGACGGAGCTTGGGCACCAGTTAAAAGGAAACGGATTGACCGTTCCGCCTGTGACAGAGCCCGGGCCTCAGTTCCAGGGCCCGAGGTTGGCCGTTCCCGCCAAACGCCGTCTGCGACCAACGGGTCGCGTCATCCTGGTCCTGGCGGTCGTATTGGGTTTGGCGATTCTTTCTGTCTTGCTCGTTCGTTCGCGTGGCCATAGGTCCACCGCCATCCGGTCTCTGGCGGTGCTTCCGTTAGAGAATCTCTCTGGCGATGCCGCACAGAATTACTTCTCTGATGGTATGACGGACGAGTTGATCACTGACCTGGCGCAGATCAGCGCACTACGGGTAATCTCCCGCACCTCCGTAATGGTATATAAAGGAGCACGCAAGCCTCTGCCGCAGATCGCTCGCGAGCTGAACGTGGACGCGGTGGTAGAAGGCACCGTGCTCCGTGCCGGCGACCAGGTCCGCATCACGGCGCAGTTGATCGACGCCTCTACTGACAAGCACATCTGGTCCCAAAGCTATGAGGGTGAGTTGCGAGATACCCTGGCGCTACAGGACCGGGTAGCAAGAGCCATTGCAGCGCAAATTCAAATTAATTTGACGCCGCGGGAACAGGCCGCGCTGAAAAGCGGGAGGGTTGTTAATCCGGAAGCTTACGAGTCGTATCTCAAAGGCCGGTACTTTTGGAATAAGCGAACAGCAGATGGTTTGAGGGTTGCCCTTGCTTATTTCAACCAGGCGATCGAAGAAGACGCGAAATATGCCCTGGCTTTTTCCGGCTTAGCCGACACGTATGCTTTGCTCGGAGACTGGCAGTATGCCGCAATGACCCCCAAGGAGGCCTACCCTAAAGCGAAGGCCGCAGCGCTCAAAGCTGTGAAATTGGACAACGCGCTCGGGGAAGCCCACAACTCGCTGGCGTTCGTGCTGGACGGGTTTGACTGGGATTTGGATTCTGGCGGAAAGGAATTCCGGCGGGCCATTGAACTAAACCCAGGCTACGCAACCGGTCACCATTGGTATGCCTGGCACCTGGCCCTATTGGGCCAGTATGACGAAGCCATTGCGGAAATGAAAAAGGCAGAAAGTGTGGATCCGTTGTCTCTTATTATTAACGCGGATTTGGCAGAACTGCTTGTGCTTGCACACTCTTATGACGAAGCCATAGGACAAAGCCGTAAGACGATCGAAATGGACCCTAATTTTGCTATGGCACATGATCAACTGGCCGAGGCATACCTGCAGAAGCACATGTACGACCAAGCGATCGCAGAACTGCAAAAGGCGGTCCAGCTTTCGGGCGGTAGCCCGATGTGCATCGCCAATCTTGCTCGTGCCTATACTTTATCCGGCCGGAGGAACGAGGCACTCACGCTGCTGAGCGACCTGAAGACGAGTTCAACGCCCGGTTTTTCGCATGCTTCAGAGATTGCCGCGATCTACGTGTCTCTCGGGAATATGGATGCAGCGATGAATTGGCTCGAAAAAGGCTACGCAGAACGATTTAACCCCGGTGTGCTGATACGGCCGACGTTCGATCCCCTACGCTCGGACCCGCGCTTCCAACGCCTTATGCAGCGCGTTGGCTTACCCGGTTGAACAGCCATCACGCAATTTAGCGGGAATCGAGTGCCGAAACGCGAAGCATCTGATCGATTCCTATGACGTTTGCCATCGCGTCCATCATGCGCTGAAAGCGGCGCCGCAGCTTTTGAGTCCGGGTACAGTACATCACTCGTATCACATCGTCATATTCGGTGGAAATCACAGGTTCGATTCCGGAAACCGTTTTCAAGCCGAGACGAGACAGCATCTGGTACTGATTGTCCTGGCTTCCGGCGGAAAAGATTGCCATCGCATCTGCAGCCTCCGATTGGTCCACCAGCGCGAGAGCGAGCGCTCCGGCACTGGCGGCGAGTTGCAGGCCGATGCCCGGCGCAAGACCATTCTGTGCTCGGAGTGCGGGATCTACCACCCATCTTCCGATCTCAATCACATCGCTACCATGGGAACCGAGCTTGTGCAGTGTTTCCCGAAACTGTTTCTCGCCCAGCAGGGTTTCCGTTAGGCACGCAGGACTGTTCCCGTCCAAGGGGTAAACCCGCACACAACCGGCGAGACTGTCGCCAGCATAAGCCAGCACATGCCAGGCGTAAAGGTCTATCGGGTCAGAGTCCGCGTAGCACCCATCGCCGGTTTTGAACTTAGGGCGTCTGCCGTTGTCAAAGAGAGCGGCTCCGCGAAGCGATCTTACCTCGTCTAACCATTCCGCCGATGACTCCCCGGCGCTACTTATCGAGTCCCGTAGAGGGCAGCGTAATTGCCATGACAAGAACTGAGAAGGCGCCTCTAAGATGAACCCGAAAGCCTGGCAATGATTCTCAGCAAGCTCTACACAATCAGTGAGGAATTGCGCGTAGGCATCCAATGCAGCGCTGCCTGCAGCCACCAGGGCTGGCATGCTTTCTGGAATCCGGTCTATCAGTTTTGCTAGTTCTTGTGCATTGAACTTTGTATGCCCGATATCCAGATCGATATGCTCGGTTACAAAGCTTAAGCCGGGAAGAATCTCCGGTCCGAAGATTTCCAGGCATCGGGCTACAAACAATCCGCCGTAGCGAAGGGGAAGCTGTTCGATTTCGTACTCAATAGCAATCTGTGCATAGGGCGTGTTACCAGCAATATTCTCCTCGTGCACCAGGCAATAGCCACTCGCTCCATAGCTGGGCGCAAGACGCAGCAGTTCTTCGGCATCCACTGGAGGCGTATGTCGCAAGTTCCAGTGACCCGCCAGTGACCGAAGATCGGCAATCATCATCAGGTGATGACCGGCTTCGGCCCGGGCATGTCGAGTCAATGCTTGCGCAAGCTCTGAGAGCCCAAGGACCGCGCATCGATCGGCCGCCCGACGAATCCACCTCTCCACTGGTTCCGTCATCTGTGCGCCGATCGCGCAAAAAATAGAGGAGAAAGGCCTCCAGCAACCGCGGATCGTTGGTCGACCGAATGGCATTGAGGCCGGGGCTCGTCTCAAACCGCACCCTCGCTGGAGCCAGAAGTTGGTTGTATCTTTCTAAAGAAGGTGTCGCATTCATGTCTAGTTTGGTCCTTCCTGTGGTTGCTTCGCACCTTCGTTTGCTCCGCTCAGAGCTCTTGCCAAACAAACGGGACGACGCAGCCACTTTGGTGAGCTTGTGAAAACGGGCACAAGTACAGATGATCGGCCAAGAGCTTGAGCCAATCTCCATCAACGAACGTACCGGCTAAAGGGGCCCGTGGTTTATCGCTTGAAGTAGGCAATCAGGTCTCGCCGTTCGCCGGCCTTGGGGACATAGAAGTCCATCTTGGCATCCGGGACTACCGAATCCGGACCGCTTAACCACTTCTCCAGGGTCGCATCGTTCCAGGTCAGCCCGGAATTCTTCAAACCCTGGGAGTAGTCAAAACCCGGGATGCTCCCAGCCTTTCTTCCAAACACTCCGGATAGCCTCGGCCCTTCCCCGTTGATTTCCATGGAGTGGCAACCTGTGCAACGTTTGTCAAATACCAGTTTGCCCCGCGCAGCATCGCCAGTCCCAGCCAACGCTGCCTCACTAGCGCCTGCGTTCTTACTCAACATCGAAAGCGTGTGCACATCTGCCTGTGAAAGCCTGGCTCCCCAATGGAGTGCCACGTATTGAAGGGGCGGCATATCTCCACTCTTTGCCTCATGGCTAATCTTGGCCAAGAGTTCTTGTTGCTGTTCCATCGACAACAGCTCCCATCGGGAGAGATCCATATGCTTGCGGGCCTCGACAATATCCCGTTCTATCAGCCAGGACCCTGGAGCCACGTGGGCGTAGACTGGCCAACGCGTCTCGCTCGAGTGGCAATCCGCGCATTTGGTCACCAACACCGCTTTTGCATCTGGTGGCAGGTTGGCGCCCTGGAGCAGCGTACCGAGCCCTCTTGCTGGCTCGACACGCGGATTGCCAAACGGATGCACATACCCCAACCCCGTCACCGAGGCTACGGTCAGCACGGCCAGGATCCAGGCGCGCTTCACGCCCCCTCCGCCAGCGAAGAGTCGACGACCGCAAGGTGACTGTGCCCACGAATGACCTTGACGTCGGTGACCCCCAGCACGCTCTCCAGCTTGCCCGCGGGAACCGCCATGGGACC